>DASSUD010000521.1:0-11907 GCA_035707385.1 Acidimicrobiales bacterium | reverse complement strand
GGTCAGCTGGTGGCGGCCCGCTCGGCCCACTCCAGGCGGGGGACGTCGCTCCACAGGCGCTCGAGCTCGTAGTACTCGCGCGTCTCGTCCAGGAACACGTGCACCACCACGTCGCCGTAGTCCATCAGCACCCAGTGCCGGTCGTCGAGGCCCTCGACCCGCAGGGGCCGGGCGAAGCCCGCCTCGTCCACCAGGCGCTCGACGTCGTCGACGATCGCCTTGACCAGCCGGTCGTTGGGCGCCGACGCGATCACGAACTCGTCGGCGACGACCAGCACCTCTCCCACCTCGAGGATCACGACGTCGCGCGCCCCCTTGGCGTCGGCCGCGCGGGCCGCCACGACGGCGAGCTCCCGAGCAGCCGCTCGATCGTTCCGTCCAGTCAGTTGTCCGTCACCTCCTGATCAGGTCCCTGGCATCGTCGCCGAGGATCACCGTCGCGTCGACCTCTTCGTCACCGGCGGGCAGCTCCTCGATGCCGGTCAACCCAAACAGGCCGGCCACCCAGCCCGCAAGACCTTCCCGGTCCGGGCCCGCGTAGGACACGGTCGTGTCCGCCACGTCGAGGGTCGCAGCGTTGCCGACGATGACGATCTCCGCGCCCCCCATCACGAGGAAGCGGGCGGCATCGGTGGTGAGGGCCGTGTCCTCGGTGCCGTTCAGGAGGCGGACCCGTACCCGGGTGGCGGGGGCCGGCGAGGTCGGGAAGGGCACGGCATCCGTCATGAACTCGGGGACCCGGGTGTCGTTGGGGCGTAGATAGAGGCCGCTCGGCCGATCGTCGCGCTTGATGGGCAGCTCCTGGATGCGGGCGTCCCCACGGGCGATGCCCCGCACGAAGCGGCCGAGGCCGCTGGACTCCTCCCCCGGCACCGCGTCCTGGCCCGCGTCCCCGACCTGCTCCAGCCAGGCGGACCAGAACAGCTCCTGGCGCTCGATGCGGTCGATGTCGGTCTCGCCGGGGGCGAGGGTGGCCAGGAACCCGCCGACCTCGCCGCGTTCGAGGCGGATGTCCCCGGCGGGCCACTCGCCCACGGGCTCGGGCAGCGTCAGCTCCAGCGGCGCCACCGGCTCCACCAGCCGGCCCCAGTGGGCGTCGTCCACCTCGATCCGCTCGCCGGCGGCGGCGGCCAGGACCAGACCCAGCGCGTCGGCGGCGCCTTCCGCCCCCTCGTCGCGGTAGATGTCGGCGATGGTGGTGGTGGCGGTCGGCGCCGTGTCGGTCAGGAGCGACGGCGGCACGACCACGACCGTGCCACCCCGGTCGTCCGCCTCGAGCGAGAGGAGCGCCAGGCCGGCCAGCGCGCCGTCGGGGCCGCGGTGGACGACCGCCAGGGTGGGCGTGCGGGCGACGTAGGCCTGGTAGCCGGGATCGGCGGGGCCCAGGGCCTGCTCGTAGCGACCGAGCGTGCTGTTGCGGACCAGCGACAGCCCGGCGGCGGCCAGACCGATGCCCACCACCGTGACGGTGCCGATGCCGGCCAGCAGGGCCCGGCGCCGCCAGCGGACCCGGTGGCTCGGGGAGGACGGGGTGCCCCCGGCCCCGGGGTCTGCCGTCTCGGGGTCTGCCGTCTCGGGGTCTGCCGTCTCGGATTCTGCCGTCTCGGTGGGCGCCGCCGCCCGGCGGAAGTGAGCGCCCGCCCGGCCGCTGGTCGCAAGCAGGTCGTCCCCGGCGGCCCGAGCGGGCGGCACCACCACGAACGGCTGGCCGGCACTGTCGGTCGCCATGACGGACCCGGCGGGCCCGGCACCCGCCACCCCTGGACCGTCCACCCCGGCACCACCGGCACCCCCACCGGCCACGTCGGGACCGCCGATTCTCCCGCCCGCCCCGTCGGGAACGCCGGCCGTCCCCGGGTCGGCCGGAGGCGTGCCCGCGGCGGTGCCGGCTCGCTCGGGGGGCGGCGGCACGGTCGCAGGGGGCAGGGGGATGGCGCCACGGATCCGCCCGTCCGCCGCCGGGCCGGCGTCCTCGTCGCCCCGCTCGTCCGGCACCGCGCCCGCGGTCACCGGGGCACCCGCTCGCGGTAGAGGCCCCGGGCTTCGATCGTGGCGATGACCTCGGGGGTGAGCAGGTAGTCCAGCGGCCGGCCGTCGGCGACCCGGGCCCGCAGATCCGTGCTCGACACCTCCAGCCGGGGTACCTCGATGCGCTCCCACGACCAGCCCGCGGGCGGTTCGGCCCCCCGGGTGCCCGGCCGCTCGACGACCACGATCGTGGCCAGCGACCGCACCTCGTCGGCCCGCTCCCAGGTCGGCAGCCCCGCCGCGGCGTCGCTGCCCAGCACGACGAACAGCTCGCAGCCCGCATCCTCGGCCCGCAGGGCCTCCAGCGTGTCGGCGGTGTACGACGGGCCGGGCCGGTCGATCTCCAGGCGGCTGGCCTCCAGCCCCTCCACCGATCCCACCGCCGCCTCCACCATGGCGAGACGGTCGGCGGCCGGGGTGATCTCCCGGGTGCCGAGCTTCTGCCACGGCCGGCCGGCCACCACCAGCAGCAGCCGGTCGAGGCGCAGGTCGTGATGCACGTTCACGGCCGTGACCAGGTGCCCGACGTGCGGGGGATCGAAGGTCCCCCCGAAGATGCCCAGGCGCCGGCCCGTCACCAGCTCGCGTCCCCGCCGAGGCCGGCCCGCACGCGGGCCGCGAGGTCACCGAGCCCCGGCGACAGCTCGACCGGCCAGGGGGCCCCGGACCCCTGCACGGGGGCCAGGTTCCGCAGGCGGTCGGGCAGGGCGGCCAGCGCGGCGGTGCAGCGGTCCCGCGACGCGGCCAACGGCTCGGTCCAGGTCCGGGTCCCGCCCGCCATCACCGATCGGAGCAGCGGGCGGCCGCCGGGCACGTCCTCGTCGTGGAGGGACACGACGTCGCGGTCCTCGCACCGCCAGACCTGCTTGCGCCCCGGCTGGGTGACCTTCCCGGCCGCCAGCTTCATCTTCGGCCCGCCGGCGTCCTCCACCAGCTTGTAGACCGCGCCCAGCGCCGGCGCGTCGGCGCTGGTGCCCAGCTGGGTGCCGACGCCGAAGGCGTCGATCGGCGCCCCCTCGCCCAGCAGGGCGGTGATCTGGTGCTCGTCGAGGTCGCCGGACGCCAGGATCTGCACCTCCGGCAGCCCGGCCCCGTCGAGCACACCCCTGACCTGGGTGGCCAGAGCGCCCAGGTCACCGGAGTCGAGCCGGACCCCGGCGATGGCGACACCCTCGCCGGCCAGCTCGCGCGCCACCTCGGCCGCGTGCCGGGCCCCGGCGACGGTGTCGTAGGTGTCGATGAGCAGCACGACTCCCTGAGGGAAGGTCCGGGCGTAGGCACGGAAAGCTTCGCGCTCGTCGTCGAAGGACATCACATAGGAGTGGGCCATCGTCCCCGAGAGGGGGATGCCCCAGCGCCGGCCGGCGGCCACCAGCGACGTCCCGGCCGCGCCGGCGAGCCATGCGGCCCGGGCGGCGGCCAGCGCGGCGTCGACACCGTGGTCGCGCCGGGCCGAGAAGTCGACGAACGCCCGGGGCCCGCAGGCCAGCGCTACCCGGGCCGCCTTGGAGGCCAGCAGCGTGTGGCTGCCGATGCGGTTCAGCAACCACGTCTCCACCATCTGGGCCTCGACGAGCCGGCCGGTCACCCGCACCAGCGGTTCGCCGGCGAACACCACCTCGCCCTCGGGCACCGCCCACACGTCGCCCCGGAACGACAGGTCGGCGAGCGCGGCCAGGAACTCGCCCGGAAACAGCCCGAGGCCCTCCAGGTAGGCGACGTCGCCGGGCTCGAAGCGCCACGCCTCCAGCCCGGCCAGGGCGTCGTCGAGACCGGCGGCCACCAGGAACCGTCGTTCGGGCGGCAGGTCACGGACGAAGAGCTCGAACGACGCCTCGGACCCCATGCCGGCCGCCTGGTACGCGGCGGCCATGGTCAGCTCGTACAGGTCGGTGACCAGCGCCGGCGCGGGCGTCACTCGAGCGCCACGCCCGCCGCGGCCATGGCGTCCACAGCCTTGCGCCCGTCGCCCGGCTCGACCTCGACGGGGCGGATCCCGTCGGTGATCACGGTGGTGGCGAAGCCGAGGCGCACCGCGTCGAGGGCCGTCTCCTTCACGCAGTAGTCGGTGGCCAGGCCGACCACGACCACCCGCTCGACGTCGTGGGCCCGCAGGAGGTCGTCGAGGCCGGTGGGCGAGACCTCCCCGGAGGTGGGGTGCACCATCGTGAACCCCGAGTAACCGTCCTCGCCGCCGGTGCCCTTGCGCACCGTCTGGCCGGCGACCGTCAGGCGCGGGTGCAGCTCGGCCCCCCACGTGCCGGCCACGCAGTGGACCGGCCACGTGCCGCCGTCCTTGGCGAAGTGGGGAGTGTCGGCGGGGTGCCAGTCCTGCGTGTACACGACCAGCGCACCCGTCGCCCGCGCCCGCTCGATCTCCTGGTTGGCGACGTCGATGACCGAGTCCGCGTCCCGCACGTACAGGCTGCCGTCGGGGTCCGCGAAGTCGTTCTGCACGTCCACGACCACCAGCGCGGTGTGCGTGTCGTAATGTCCGGCCACATCCGAAAACTAGGCGCGCCGACCGTGCTCCGGCGGTATGGGCGTGATTCCGGTTGGGAACGACTTGACCGGACGTCGTAGTCTTTCGGTCAGGCGGACCGTCTCCCCCTCCCCCCTTGGCTGGTCCGCCCACCGGGCTGTCCCCGCGCCCGGCGAGCCGGAAGGCGCATCCGCCAGTGCCGTGTGAAACGAAATAGAGGTGCCTGTCGTCACGTGGACGACAGCTTAAGAACGAAAGCCGCCATCTCCCGTTTCTGTACCCCCCAGATCCGGGAAAACCCGTTAATGCGGGGAATCCCACCGCGGTAGCGGTGGTTGAGGAGTACGTCATGAGTGATTCGGTTGGTCAGTACCTCAACGAAATCGGGCTCGTCCCCCTGCTCACCGCAGACGAGGAGCGCGAGCTGTCGCAGACGATCGAGCGCGGGCGCGAGGCCCGCGAGCGCCTCGACGCGGGCCAGCGGGGCCGTGAGCTCCGCAAGGCCGTCGCGGCCGCCGCGGCCGCCAAGGACCGCTTCATCCGGGCGAACCTCCGCCTGGTGGTGAGCATCGCCCGGCGTTACCCCCTCCCCCCTTCCATGGAGCTGCTCGACCTGATCCAGGAGGGCAACCTGGGCCTCGAGCACGCCGTCGACAAGTTCGACTGGCGCAAGGGCTTCAAGTTCTCCACCTATGCCACCTTCTGGATCCGCCAGGCCATCGGCCGCGCCCTCGACCAGAAGGCCAGCCTCGTCCGCCTCCCCGGCGACCGGTCCGCCTCCCTGCGGGCCGCGCTGCGCCAGGCCTCCGGCGACGGCGAGGAGCTCGACGACGAGAACGCCCGCCTCTACCGCCTCACCACCCCGACCTCGCTCGACCGCCCGGTCGGCGACGACGACGGCAGCGAGCTGGTGGACCTGCTGGCGGCCGACGTGCCCACCCCCGAGGCGGTGCTGGTCGACCGCGAGGAGGAGCAGGCGCTGCACGACCTGCTCGGCGTGCTCGACACCCGGGCGCGCTACGCCGTGGAGCAGCGGTTCGGCCTCACCGACGGCCGCAAGCGCAGCTACCGCGAGGTCGGCGAGGAGCTCGGCGTGACCGCCGAGGCCGCCCGCCGCCTGGTCAAGCGGGCCGTCGACGCGGTGCGGGAAGAGGCCGTCGCCCGCGCCAGCGCCGCCTGACGCTGCGCAAACCGCGTTGCCACCCGGCCGCCTTCCCGGTCAGCATGGTGCACGATGACCAGTACTTGGTCCCCTGACTCCTGGCGGGCGAAGCTCGCCGCCCAGCAGCCGCCCTGGCCCGACGAGGCCGGTCTCGACCGCGCCCTCAAGCACCTCGGCTCGCTGCCGCCGCTCGTGTTCGCGGGCGAGGCCCGGGCGCTCACCGCACAGCTGGCCCAGGTGGTGGAGGGCAGGGCGTTCCTCCTCCAGGCCGGCGACTGCGCCGAGTCGTTCGACGCGTTCTCCGCCGACGCCATCCGGGACAAGCTCAAGGTCATCCTGCAGATGGCGGTGGTCCTCACGTACTCGACGGGCGTCCAGACGTTGAAGGTGGGGCGCATCGCCGGCCAGTTCGCCAAGCCCCGCTCCTCGCCCGTCGAGGTGGTCGACGGGGTCGAGCTGCCGTCGTTCCGGGGCCACATGGTCAACGACGTCGCCCCCACGGCCGCCGCCCGCCAGCCCGACCCCGAGCGGCTGGTCCAGGCGTACCACCAGTCGGCGGCGACGCTGAACCTCCTGCGGGCCTTCACCAAGGGCGGCTTCGCGGACCTGTCCCGGGTCCACCAGTGGAACCAGGAGTTCGTGGCGTCCAGCCCCGAGGGTCGGCGCTACGACCGGGTGGCCGACGAGATCGACCGGGCCCTGCGGTTCATGGCCGCCTGCGGCATCGACACCGAGAGCCAGCCCAACCTGCACGAGGTCGACTTCTTCACCAGCCACGAGGCCCTCATCCTCGGCTACGAGGAGGCGCTGACCCGGCAGGACTCCCTGACCGGCGAGTGGTACGACTGCTCGGCGCACATGCTCTGGATCGGCGAGCGGTCTCGGCAGCTCGACGGCGCCCACGTCGAGTTCCTGCGCGGCGTGGGCAACCCGATCGGCTGCAAGATCGGCCCCGCTGCCACCCCGGACGAGGTGGTGGCGCTGTGCGAGGCCCTCAACCCGGACCGGGTCGCCGGCCGCCTGACCCTGATCGCCCGCATGGGTGCCTCGACGGTGGCCGACCGGCTGACGCCCCTGCTGGCCGCGGTGCGCGACGCCGGGCACCCCGTGGTCTGGGCCTGCGACCCCATGCACGGCAACACCTTCACCTCGGACACGGGGCGCAAGACCCGGGACTTCGACGCGGTGCTGGCCGAGATCGCCGGCTTCTTCGCCGCCCACTGGGCGGAGGGCACCTGGCCGGGCGGCGTCCACATCGAGTTGACCGGCGAGGACGTCACCGAGTGCCTCGGTGGCGGCGACGCGCTCGGTCACGCCGACCTGGACGACCGCTACGAGACCATGTGCGACCCGCGGCTCAACGGCCGCCAGTCGATCGACCTGGCCTTCCAGGTAGCCGAGCTGCTCGACCGTCGCTGAGACGCTGCGGTGCCGCGGTGCCGTGCTGCCGTCGGGAATGTTGACAGGCCGACTCGGGTTTCGATCTACTAGACGTCCGGAACCCTGACCAGTCTCATCGGATTAGTCACACTTTGCCGGGGGAGCCAGGCAGGGGTTCGCCGAGAAGCCGAGATCGGAGCACGCCATGGCTCAGCGCGAGATCGACGCCGCACAGCTCGCCGATGCCGACAAGTTCGAGGCCATCCTGACCCGGTACCTGGCGGGGGACGTCGAGGAGGACGCCTTCCGGATCTTCCGGCTCAACAACGGGATCTACGGCCAGCGGCAGGGCGGCCACAACCAGATGGTCCGGGTGAAGATCCCCTGGGGCGGCCTGCTGCCCGACCAGCTGGAGCTGATGGCCGACCTGGCCGACACCTACTCGCGGGGCTGGGGCCACATCACGACCCGCCAGAACATCCAGTTCCACTACGTGCAGCTGGAGAAGGTGCCCGAGGTCATGCGTCTCCTGGGCTCCGTCGGGATGACCAGCCGGGAGGCCTGTGGCGACACCGTGCGCAACGTCCAGGCCTGCCACCTGGCCGGGGCGTGCCCGCACGAGCAGCTGGACGTGACCGCCTGGGCCGAAGCGGCCTACCAGCACTTCGTGCGCAACCCGCTGGGCCAGCGCCTCCCCCGGAAGTTCAAGATCAACTTCTCCGGCTGCGCCACCGACTGCGGCCAGGCGATGTTCAACGACGTCGGCGTGATCGCCGCCACCCGCCACCTGGAGGACGGCTCGGTCGAGCGGGGCTTCCGCGTGTTCGTCGCCGGCGGGCTCGGGGCCAACCCCCACCCTGCCCGGGCGCTCGAGGAGTTCACCCCGCGGGACGAGCTCATGCCCACGCTGGAGGCCTGCCTCCGGGTGTTCAACAACCACGGCAACCGGGACAACAAGCTCCGGGCCCGCATGAAGTGGCTGGTCGACACGCTCGGCTGGGAGGACGTCCAGGCCCGCGTCATCAAGGAGCGCCGCCTGCTGCTCGGCTCGTCGTCCTGGCCCGGCGGCATCCCCGCCGAGGTCGAGAAGTCCGGGGACGACCCGGCCGGCGTGGCCGTCGACGTGGCCCCCACCCCCGTGGGGCACGGCGTGCCCGTGGCCATCACCCGCCGGGACCCCTTCGAGCGCTGGGACGACTCCAACGTCGTGCGGGGAGCCGCCAAGGGCACGGTATCCGCCATCGCCTACGCCCGCCTCGGCGACGTGACCAGCGAGCAGTTCCGGGCGCTGGCCGCCCTCCAGCGGGAGATGGGCCTCGAGGTCCGGCTCACCAACCGCCAGAACGTCGCCTTCCGCGGCCTCACCGAGGACCAGCTCCCCCTGCTCTACCAGCGCCTCGACGCCATCGGCATGGCCGAGCCCGGCGCCGAGCTGGTGCGGGACGTGGTGACCTGCCCCGGCGCCGACACGTGCAACCTGGCCGTCACCCAGAGCCGCGGCCTCGGCGCCGCCATCGGCGACAAGCTGGAGGAGGAGGGCCTGGCCGAGGTCGGCGGCCTGCGGATCAACATCTCGGGCTGCACCAACAGCTGCGGCCAGCACCACACGTCCGACATCGGCTTCTTCGGCGCCGAGCGGCGGGCCCACGGGCGCTCCGCTCCGGGCTACCAGATGCTGCTCGGCGGCTACGTCGGCCAGGAGCAGATCCACTTCGGCGACAAGGCCCTGCGCCTGCCGGCCAAGAACGCTCCCGAGGCCGCGGTCCGGGTCGTGCGGCGCTTCTCGGACGAGCGCACGGCCGGCGAGTCGTTCCGCGACTGGATCGACCGGGCCGGCGGGGCCAAGGCGATCGCCGCCGAGCTCAAGGAGCTCGACGTGTTCCCCGCGCCGGAGGACGGCCCCGAGTTCTACGTCGACTACGACGAGACGGGGCCCTACGAGGCCGAGGTCGGTGCCGGCGAGTGCGCAGGCGTGTGAGCCCGTGAGCTTCCTGGTCGAGCCCCCTTCCCTGCCGGTACGCGCCTTCCACGACGAGGAGCTGGCCGAGCTCAACGCCGCCTTCGAGCACTGGTCGGCGCCCAAGGTCATCCAGTGGGCGGTCGACCACTTCGCCCCCCACCTGTGCCTGGCGTCGTCGATGCAGGACGCCGTGCTCATCGACCTGGCCACCAAGGTCGACCCAAGCATCGAGGTCGTGTTCATCGACACCGGGTACCACTTCCCGGAGACGCTGGAGACGGTCGAGTCGGTCCGGCGGCGCTACGGGCTCAACCTCCGCATGATGACCGTCGCCACCCACGACGAGGAGCTGTGGAAGGTCGACCCGGAGAACTGCTGCTCGGCCGTGAAGGTCGGCCAGCTCGACCGGGCGCTGGCCGGCAAGGCGGCGTGGATGAGCGGCCTGCGGCGCGACGAGGCCCAGACCCGGTCCGGTGCGCCCATCGTGACCCGCGACCTCCGGGGACTGGTCAAGGTGAACCCGCTGGCCACCTGGACCGAGCAGGACGTGCGCGGCTACATCGCCGACCACGACGTGCCGGTCAACCCGCTCCAGCACCAGGGCTACACGTCCATCGGCTGCCAGCCCTGCACCACCCTGCCCACCGACGGCAACCCCCGCTCGGGCCGCTGGGCGGGCCGCGGCAAGACGGAGTGCGGGCTGCACGTCTAGTGGCCCACTAGCCCCCACCTAGCCCCGTCGTCGGGTAGCCGTGCGCTTTGGCGTCCGTTCGTACCGGAAAACGACACGAACGAACGCCAGGACTGTCTTTCGTAGTACAGTAATCGAACACGCGATGGTCGTCGACGACCTCGGCCAGGACTCAGACCGATGGCTCCTCCGGGCTGTCTACCGGAAGCTGATCGACCCATGACCAAGCGCAGCTACGGACATGCCAAGTCAGGCAAGCCCGTCGACGATTACCTCATCGACGAGCTCGCCGACGAAGCCGAGGCTGGCTACGACGTTGACGAGATCATCGCCCGTCGCGGCAAGCGCGGCCGGCCGCGACTCGGCTCCGCCCCATCGACCGTCGAGTCCGTCCGCCTCGACCCCGAGCTCAAGGCACGCCTCGCACGCCGAGCCGAAGAAGAGGGAGTCGGGGTCTCAGAAGTCATCCGGGAGGCTCTCCGCCATCACCTCGAAGCGAGCTGACGCCGTTCCTCATCGCCGGATTCGAGGGTCAGCCGGATCGTCCTCCTCCGCTTCCCTCGTGCTGCAGGCGCGGCGAGCCACCGGTCGACGAGAGGCCGTAGCGCTTGACCAGCAGGGCGCGGTTGTAGCGCTGGAGCATCACCGGGTACCCGTTGAGCAGGACGTCGAACAGCAGGGCCCAGCCCGCGGCGCCCCACCAGCCCCGCGCCGCCGCATGGGCGACGACCCCCAGCGTCGCGACGAACAGGACGAAGTGGCTCGCCTCCGCATCCCGCATGCGCTGGTCGAGGTGAGCCAGCCTCTCGGGGGTCCGTTCGACGGGCAGGTGGAGGTCCGGGTTGAACGCGGCGAGCGGGCCGCGGCGCAGCAGCCGCTTGACCAGCACGACGCCGAGACGCTCGTACAGCCGCCCGTCCCTCTCGAACGGGCGCAGGTCGTGGTAGGCGCCGGGCAGGCGCGGACGGACGAAGCGGCTGACCGTCCCGAGCCAGGCCATCGGCACCCACACGACAAGGAGCGCGAACCAGGCGCTGCGTGGGCCGAGCGCCCGCAGCGCCCACACCAGGACCGCGGCCGCGATCGCCGTCGCGCCAGCCACCAGGATGGTCCTGCGCACGCTGCCAGCATGCGGCCACGCGGTGGTCGCCGGCTAGGGACCGAGGACCCTCCGAGACAGTCGGGATACGGCTGGAACCGACCCCCGCGGACGATCCCGGTCAGCCCTCGTCGTCGCGGAGGAAGCCCATCAGCCGGTTGACCGCCCCGATCTCGTCGTCGCCGGCTTCGTGGGCCACCGTCTCGGTCCCGGCCGCCGCGTGCCCGTTGCCGCGACGGCGAGCCATGCCGCCGTTGTTCTGGTGCTCCTCGATGTCGTCCGCTCCCGCCATGTCCCCTCCTCGCACACGAATCGTGGTCCCCGGACCCACGATGCCCGACCGAGGTCGCGGCCATGCCTGCGGGCGTGTACCGATCGCGTTGCAGGAGTCACCACATTTGGGGCGATGAGGGCACCGTTCGGGTGGCCTCCACTCCCCAGCGTGCGATTTGCTACCATCGGGTCAGGTTGCGGGCACGGTCTGGGGCGGCATCGCCACAACCCGTGGCTGCGGCCAGGGTCCTGGTCATCGACGACCAGAGGCGGGCTCACAACGCTGGGATGTCGGTGCGAAGGAGCGGGTCATGATCATGAGTGACCAGCGGGACGGTGCGCAACGCCGGATCGCTGCCCTACAGTCCGCTGTCGACGCAGCACGCCTGGAGGCCATCGAGCACCCGCTCTACGCCTCCATGACGTCGGTCGACCGGGTGCGCAGCTTCATGTCGGTCCACGTGTTCGCGGTGTGGGACTTCATGTCCCTGCTCAAGGCGCTCCAGCAGCGCCTCACCTGCGTGGGCGTCCCGTGGATGCCGGTCGGCGACCCCGACTGCCGCCGGCTCATCAACGAGATCGTGCTCGGGGAGGAGAGCGACGTGTTCGACGGGCGCGCGCTCAGCCACTTCGAGATGTACCTGGCCGCCATGGACCAGGCCGGCGGGGTCAGGTGTTCGAGCTCGCCGCCGTGTTCGCCTTCGGCCGGGAGAGCCTCATCCCGGCGATGTTCGACCACGTCCTGGAGGGCGAGCACTGCGTCCCCTCCTGCGCGACTACCTGGAGCGCCACGTCGAGCTGGACGAGGAGGTCCACACGCCGGTGGCGCTGC
>DASSUD010000520.1:0-5976 GCA_035707385.1 Acidimicrobiales bacterium | reverse complement strand
GCACCAACTTGACCACCGGCGATCGCATCGGGCACCGGCCCGCCCACCTGATCGGGGGCAGGATCGGGCCGGGGCACGGCACCGGGGCCGCTCGCGCCCACGACGCCGATCGGATCGCCAGGCACCCGGCCGAACGCCGGCTCCGGCGGGTGTGCCACGGCACCCGGCGGTGGCGGGGCGGGCAGCTCGCCGAGCACCAGGGCCACCGCGCCGTGCCGGCCGCCGTCCGGCGGCGGGGCCCACCGCGGCGGCGGGGGCACGACGCTCACCGGCTGCGGCCACGACTCCCCCGAGCCCGGTGGTCGCGGTGGCGGTGGCGGTGGCGGCGGGACGGCCCCCACCGGCGGGCCCAGGGGGTCCTCGTCGGGCTCCCGCCGGGCGGGGTAGACCACGCCGTTGCGCTCGCGGCGACCGTTGGCCCGAAACGCCGGCAGCACGAGCTGGGGGTCACCGAAGGTGCGGTCCCCGCCCGCGATCGGCAGGAAGAACGGGACGTCCCCCGGCAGGCCCGACAGGGCGGCCAGCACGTCGTTGGCGCTGAACGGCGCCGACAGCACCTGGAGGTTCTCGTGGGCCGCGTAGGTCCCGCCCGCCCCTGGCAGCCCGGCCAGCACCACGGCCCGGAACCCGCCCCGGGACAGCGTGTCCGGCAGCCGGTGGACGGCGGGGTCGCCGGTGTCGGCCACCACGAACAGCATCGTCTCCCGGGTGGCGCCCTTGGCCCGGCCCGCCAGCTCCACGCCGATGTCGGCACCCCGGCCGACGGTCACGACGTCGGCGCCCGCCGGCGCGGCCTCCTCCAGCAGGTAGCCCAGCTCGGGGAGCCCGATCACGACGATGCGCAGCCTGTCACCCATGGTTGCCTCCCTGGTCACGCCGCCGTGGGCGACGGGCCTGCGCTGCGGGCCCGGCGGTCGTCGACATTGGTGGAGAACGCCCGGAACACCTTGTCGGGGATCGGGTCGTGGAGGACGGCCGACCGCCGCCCGCCCAGGTCCCGGTGGAGCGACACCGCCGCCCGGCCCGGGTGGTCGGCCGTGCGCCGCCGGGGACCGGCGTCCCGCAGCATGCGGATCCGCTCCTCGGTCACCTCGAACCCCACCAGCCGGATGGCCGCCGCCGCCTCGGCGTCGTCGTCGAGCGCCATGGCGAACACCCGGGAGATGTAGGTCTCCATGCCCTTGGACAGCACGTCCGACGGCAGCTGCGAGGCGTAGATCAGGCCCACGTTGAGCGACCGGCCCTCCCGCATCATCTTGCTGTTGAGCTGCACCGTGTCCGCGTGGCCCAGAACCGTGTGGGCCTCGTCCGTGGCCATCACCCCCCCGTCGGAGAGCGACAGGATCCCGACCGACGCCGTCGTCACGCAGCGGATGGCGGCCAGGGAGATGCGCTCCGCGTCGGTGTAGACCTCCTTGACCTGCGACGGCAGGTTCAGGTCCACGTCGAACTCGATGAGCGTGAGGGCGCTCGACAGCTCGTGCTCGTCGAACCGGGGCCGGGGCCGCATCCCCACCGCCAGCTGGAACAGGGGGGTCGACTCCCACATCTTCTCGATCAGGTCGACCACCACCGGGTCGTCCACGCACGCCAGGGCCTCGCCGACGCAGCGGGCCCCGCCCACCGCCCCCCGGTTGAGGCCGAACCGCAGCGCGGTCCGCTGGCGCTGGTCCAGGTCGATCACGGTGGTCACGAAGTTGGAGGCGATGCTGGCCGCCGTGTCGGCCCGGGCGTAGCGGAACGGGTCGAAGGCCCCGCCGCCCTCCTCGCTGGCCAGCGTGGCCAGGGACACCCGCTCGGCGGTGCGGTCGGTGTCCCGGTTGACCAGGTCGACGAACGGCTGGAGCGAGTCGAAGCCCTTGGGGTTGACCACGATGACCCGGTGCCCCATGAGCACGCTCTGGAGGCACAGCAGCTGGAGCAGCATGGTCTTGCCGCTGCCCGGCCGGCCGCACAGGTAGGTGACCGGCGGCTTGTCGTGGCGGGACGCCGCCATCGGGTCGAAGTAGACGGGCGTCCCGTCCGGCAGGCCCTGCCCCACGAACGCCCCCTCGGGGTCGCCCAGGTCGGTGAAGCTGGCGATCCCCGAGTAGGCCACCATGCCCAGGTTGAGGCGCTGCGGCCACGGCGAGCAGCGGATCCGGGACGTCGGCTGCACCTCGTCGAGGGCCAGCATCTGGCGGTGCTCCAGCGGCCGGGTCTCGATGCCGTAGGCCGTCGACAGGTACTCGACGAACGTCTCGGTGGCGTGGCGCGGCGGGGTGCGCCGGCCGAAGATCACCGAGCAGTCGTAGAGCGACGGCATGTCCCGGCCCTGGGCGTACTCCTGGCGGACGGCCCGGGTGAACTCGAGGCGCTCGCTCTCCTCGCTGTCCTCGTCATGGGGGTTGTTGAGCCGGTCGTCCTCGCGGTCCTTGCTCTGCAGGCGGACGGCCCGGCGCAGGTCCCGGTTGGTGTCCTCGCCGGTCTGGAGCTGGGCCCGGAGCGACACGACCTGGGGGCCGTGGTCGAGGTTGAAGGCGTCGGCCAGCCACATGGCGTGGGGCGCGGAGAACAGCGGCGCCCCGAACCGCTCGAGCGCCACGAACTCGAGCTCGTCCCGGGAGTTGACCACCAGCTTGTCCGGCAGGCGGATGATCTCCGGCTCGGCGTGGCGGCCGTCGTTGAACCACGCCTCGAGCCGGCGGCGCTCCGCGTGGGTGGGGGCCCGGCACTCGTGGCGGCGGAGCACGGCGGCGATGTGGCGGCGGTCGGGCTCGAAGGCGGCGTAGTCGGTCGGCTTGTCGCCGATCAGCGACGCCACCAGCTCGACCGTCATGTCGACGATCGACCGGGACCGGGCGGCGGCCATGGCGTCGAGGTCCCGTAGCTTGATGCCGAGGAACGTCGCCTGCTGGGGGACGTGCAGGCCGTCGAGCACGTCGGCCAGGTACGCCTCCTCCGCCGGGGTGGCGGTGCCGGGCGGGACCTCCGGCGTGCCCTCCCACCGCACCGACAGGACGTGGATGTCCCGGTAGCTGGCCGTCGAGCGGATCCCGAAGGCCCGCGACAGGCTCGTCTTGCCGATCTCGTGCAGCACGTTCTCGACCCGGCGGCCGGCGTCGAGGATGGCGGCGTCGTCCTCGTAGAACAGCGGGTGGTTGCGGACCACCGCGTACAGCCACAGGCTGCCGTCGCGGCCGGTGTACAGGGTGAACGCGCCGCCCGTCTCGCGCTCGACCCACGGCGTGGCCCGGAACGCCATCGTCGAGCGCTCGACGGTGCCGGTGCCGCCCCCGTCGTCGGCCACGCGGCGGTAGAGCTTGCGGACGTACCTCATGGCGCCGGCACCCCCGCGGTGGTGGTCGGCGACCCGGCCGAGGTGGTCGTGCCGTCCTGCTCGCGCACCAGGGTGGCGTTCTCGTAGGCGGCCAGGTCGAGCGCCCCGCCCGCCGGGCCCCAGGCCACGATCTCGGGCAGCGGCTCGTCGGCGTGCTCCACCAGCAGGTCGAACGACACCCGGGTCGTGACCGCGGGGTCGACCACCGAGGCCAGGCCGATCTCGACGTGGGTCCCGGCCGCACCGTCGCTGCGGGTGAACAGGCCGCCCACCACCGGCTCGCCCACGACCTGCCAGGACCCGAGGCCCACGTACTCGACCCCCCGGCGGGAGTCGCCCGTGATCTCGAGCAGCTGGCGGCGATCGTCGGCCGCGAAGGCGGTGGCCCACTCCGTGATGCGCTCGCGCAGCGTGTCGGACGGGCGGGCGGTCTCGTAGGCGGCCGACCAGTCGAGGGAGGCGAGATCCCCGGCCGAGGCGTCCGGCACGAACGGCTCGATGGCGGGCACGGCGCCGAGGGCGGGGGCGCCACGATCGGTCTCGATCACCGGCACGGCCAGCACGAACGGCCCGCCGACCGCCCCCACCAGGTAGCGGTGGGTCTCGACCGTGCGCTGCGACGCCTCGCCCACCGGGATGGCGACGATCTCGGCCCCCATGGAGATCACCCAGGTGTGGGCGATCGGCCGGGGCACCGGCCGCTCGGCGGCCAGGACGTCGTCGTCCAGCGACTCCCGCCCCGCGGCGGCGCTGATGCCGTCGGCCACCGGCACCGGCAGCGGCTCGCCGTCGAGGTAGCTGTGGGCCACGACCGCGGCGAAGTCCCCGTGGGCGGCCTCGGGGACCGGCACCTCGGGCTCGGGGCGGTTGGCGATGGCGGCCATGCACCCGACCGGACCGGCCAGCGCGGCGAGGATCACGAACGCCAGGATCAACCGGAACCGCCGGTTGAACCGCCGGGGACTGGAGAACTCGCGGGGTACGGCCGTGCGTTCGAGCGCCATCATGGGGGTCGTCGCCTCCTCACGCGCCGGAGCATTCCCGGCGGCGCAACCCACCGGTGGCCCGGGGCGGAGGCGGGGCCCGCGGGCGGTGGGCTGGCGGCGGCGCATCGTGAGCGGAATGCTCGTGGGGAAGATGGCGAAGACCGAGACCCTCGGCGACCGCTGCGCCACGTGCGGCAAGCGGGCGGCGATCGCCGCGCCGGTGCCGGCGCCGGGCGGCTGCTGCGAGCCGTGCTGGCGCCGGACGATCGCCAGCCACGCCGAGTCGGACCGCGCCGAGGCGGCCCGCCGGCCCGGTGCCCCGGCGTGGGCGCTGGCCACGCTGGCGGGGGACCCGTCCCCGCTGGTGCGGGCCGAGGTGGCGCTGCGGGGCGACCTGCCCGACGGCATCGTGGCCACGCTGGCCGATCCGGCCCGGGAGCAGGACCGCACGGTCCTGCGCAGGATGGCCAAGCATCCGGCGCTCGGCCCCCACGCCCAGCGGTTGGCGGCGGTGGCCGACCTGGTCGTCCACCGCCAGCTGGCCGGGAACCCCAGCACGCCCGCCGCGGTGCTGGGCGCCCTGGCCCGCCACGAGGACGCCGGGGTCCGGCAGGCCGCCCGGGCCCGGCTGGTGGGCGCCTCGCTCGACGAGGACGGCCGGTCCCGGCTGCCCGTGGGGGTGCGGGCCTACCTCGACGGACCGAACGGGCGCCCCGTGCCCCGCCTCCCGCGGTCACCGGCCTAGGCGAGGCGCGGCCGCCCTCGCATCGCCGCTGGGCCTCGTAGCGGGTGAAATCCGCTGGTGGCAACACCTGTGGCAACCTCGCGGGCAACGCCTCGCGGCCACCGTCGGAGCCATGACCGGCTCCGTCTACGACCGCCTCGACGCCGAGTGGCGCTCGCTGGCCCGCCGCCCGGTGCCCGACGCGTGGCTCGCCGAGGGCAGCGGGCTGCGGGAGGCGCTGGAGGGGGGAGCCGCCGGCGGGGCGGGCGCCGTGGCCGCCGGGCGGATCGTGGGCGTGACGGCCACGGCCGGCCGGGGCGTCCAGGCGCCGGGTGAGGTGCCGGCGCCGGGTGTGGTGCCGGCGCGGGGCGGGGTCTGTTCCACTGGTTCGCTCCGTCGGGAGGAGACGCCGGCCGCCGCCAAAGCCCGGCATCCGGCGGCCGGGCGGGGGCACTCGCCGACCGTGGCGGCGGCCGGGCGCGGAGACGGGGGCCGCGACTCGGGGGGTGTGCGGCTCGGGGCCGTGGTCGAGGCGTGCCGGTGCCGGGTGGACCCGGTGGCGGGGAACCGGGTGCTCGGGGCCGTGCTGGGCATCGCCCGGGCGGGTGACCCGCTGGCCGGCCGGGCCGCGTTGCAGGCGCTGGTGCCGATGGTGGCGGCCACCGCCGCGGGCATGGCCGGGTACGTCGGGGGGCAGGGACCGTGGGCGTCCCGGGCCGAGCTCGACGGGGAGGCGGCCGCCGTCGTGGCCGAGCTCGTGCGGTCGCCGCTGCCCGCCAGGACGGTGTGGCCCGCGGCGGTCCTGCGGTCGCGGCTGCGGGACCGGCTGCGGACCACCGTGGCGCGGCACCGGCGGCAGCGGCGGCGGGAGCCCGCTCTGGGGGACCACGACCGGCATCCGGCGACCGGGCTGGACGAGGCCCACAGCGCCGAGGAGCGGATGGCCC
>DASSUD010000519.1:0-10274 GCA_035707385.1 Acidimicrobiales bacterium | reverse complement strand
GCCGGCCGCACCGACCTCAGGCGGGGGAGCGGATCTCCAGGCCCTCGAAGGTGCCGGCGCGCCGCCAGCCGTCGATGTAGGCGAAGTAGGCCGTGGCGCCGAGGGGGTAGCCCCGGAGCAGCTCCCAGCCGACTCCGGGCTGGCCCTCGTTGTTGTAGTAGCCCGGGGTGCACTCGAGGCTGCCGAGGATGCCGGTCATCCCCGTCCCCAGCAGCTCCATCCAGGCGTCCTCCGCCTCGGCGGTGACCTCGACCTCGGCCCCGCCCTCGTCGAGCGCGTGGCGCACGATGGTGGCGATCGTGACGGCGGCGTCGCTGAGGTTGTGGGGCACGTTGGAGATGAGGTTGGCGCCCTGGGCCGGCTGGACCAGGAACATGTTGGGGAAGCCGTGGACGTGGACGCCGTGCAGCGACCGCATGCCGGACGCCCAGTGCTCGGAGAGGCGCCGCCCGCCCCGGCCGACGGGGTCGTACCCGGCCCGGCTGGTGGGGTCGGTGCCGACCTCGAACCCCGAGGCGTAGACGATGCAGTCGACCGGGTACTCGACGCCGGCCACGACGACGCCGTTCTCGGTGATGCGCTCGACGCCCTTGCCGTCGGTGTCCACCAGGTGGGTGTTCGGCTCGTTGTAGGCGTCGAGGTACTCGTCGTGGAAGCACGGGCGCTTGCACAGCTGCCGGTACCAGGCCTTGAGCCTCTCGGCCGTGGCCGCATCGGCGACGACGGCGTCGACCCGGGCCCGGATCTCCTCCATCTTCTCGAAGTCGGAGTCCTCGAACGCCTCCATCATCTTCTCGGGCGTGAAGTCCTCGGGGGCGAGCGTGAGGATGCGCTCGCGCACCCGGCGGGCGAGGTCGGTCCAGCCGTCCTGCACCAGGTCCTCGCCCGGGAGGGCGCCCGACTGGTTGGCGGCGAAGTTCTCGAGCCAGCGCTGCTGCCAGCCCGGGGTGGCGATCTCCGCGAACCAGTCGGGGTCGGTGGGCCGGTTGTCGCGCACGTCGACCGACGACGGCGTCCGCTGGAAGACGTAGAGCTCGCCGGCGGCCCGGGCCAGGTGGGGGATGCACTGCACGGCGGTGGCGCCGGTGCCGATGATGGCGACGCGCTTGTCCGCGAGCCGGTCCATCGCCGCGCCGTCGGGCCCGCCGCCGGTGTAGGCGTAGTCCCAGCGGCTGGTGTGGAAGGCGTGGCCCCGGAACGAGCCGACACCGGGGATGCCCGGCAGCTTGGCCACGTGCAGCGGGCCGGTGCCCATGGCCAGGTAGGTTGCGGTGAACCGGTCGCCCCGGTCGGTCTCCACGATCCACCGGGAGGCGGCCTCGTCCCAGCGCAGACCGGTCACCTCCGTGTGGAACAGCGCGTTCTCGTAGAGGTTGAACTGCTTGCCGATGCGCCGGCAGTGCTCGAGGATCTCGGGCGCGTGGGCGTACTTCTCGGTCGGCATGTGGCCGGTCTCTTCGAGCAGCGGCATGTACACGAACGAGGCCGTGTCGCACTGGGCGCCGGGGTAGCGGTTCCAGTACCAGGTGCCGCCGAAGTCGCCGGCCTTGTCGATGATGCGCACGTCGTCGATGCCGGCCTGCTTCAGCCGGGCCCCGGTGAGCAGGCCGGCGAACCCGCCGCCGATGAACGCCGCGGTGACGTGGTCGGTCCGCGGCCGGCGGGGGACCACCGGCATGTAGGGGTCCTCCAGCCGGCGCCCCAGCTGGTCGGCCAACCGGACGTACTGACCGATGCCGTCGGGGCGCAGGCGCTTGTCGCGCTCGGCCCGGTAGCGCTCCTTGAGCGCCTCCTTGTCGACCGTCGTGCCCCCTGTCATGCCGGACGCCTCCCCATCGCGTAACACATGTTGCGCAACGTAACCCCCGGCCGGCGGTTCACGCAACACCTGTTACGCGACGGTTAGGCTGCGGCCGTGCCCAAGGTGATCGACCACGACTGGCGCCGGGCCGAGCTGGTCGACGCCACCTGGCGCGTGATCGCCGAGGAGGGTGTCGAGGCGGCCACCGTCCGGCGCATCGCCGAGGCGGCCAACTGCACCACCGGTCGCGTCACGCACTACTTCGCCAACAAGGGCGAGGTCCTGCGGGCCGCGCTGCGCCAGGTCCACGGGGCCACCGTCGAGCGCATGCTGGCGCACCTCGGCGGGGACGACCCGGTCGAGGTGCTGCGCTCCGTCCTGCTGGAGGTGCTCCCGCTCGACGACACCACCCGCCTGGAGTGGCAGGTGTGGCTCGCCTTCTTCGGGCTGGCGGCCGCCGACCCCGAGCTGCGGGCCGAGCAGGGGCGCCGGAACGGCGAGTGGCGGGCCTTCCTCGACCAGCTGGTGGAGCGGGCCGCGCCGGCCCTGCCCGCTGACCGGCGCTCGGCCTCGGTCGACGTGATGGTGGCGGCGATCGACGGCCTGGGGGCGCAGGCGGTGCTGGACCCGGACCGGTTCCCGCGCCGGCGCCTCCGGGCGGCCGTCGACCGCCTGATCGAGACCGCGCTCGCCTGAGCGCGGGGCGCCTACGCCGCGGCCGCCACCGCCTGGCCGAGGTGGCGGGCGAAGAACTCCTCGGCCGCGTCGCGCTCCCGCATCGGGATCTCGACGTGGCGTCCGGGGTTGGCGTGGAGGCACTTGTCCGCCGAGCCGAACAGGTCGAACAGCCTCATCGCGTGCTCCCGGGCCGCCACCTCGTCGTCCCACTGGACGAGGAACAGCAGCGGGACGGTGATGCTGCGGGCCAGCGTGTCGAACCCGGCCAGCCGGGGGCCCTCGGCCCAACCGAACAGGCCGAGCACGGCGGCGTGGATGCGGGGCTCGGCCGCCACCAGCGGGACCCCGAAGTGGGTCCCCATCGACACGCCCCAGTAGCCCACCGGCCCGGTGCCGACCTCGGGCAGGCCCTGGGCGGCGTCCAGCACGGCCTTCCAGTCGGCCACCGCCTGGTCGGTGGTGGATCGCGCCTCGCCGCCGAAGACCCGCCGGCCGAGGCGCCGGCGCCGCTCCTCGCGCGGCAGGTCCCGCTCCTCGGCGGGGATGCGGTCGCCGTGGTGGGGCAGGTCGATGGCCACCACCGCGTGGCCCTCGTGCCGCACGAGGCGGCGGGCGAGCGACAGGATGTTGGGCACCCGCTTGTGCTGGGTGCCGCCGTGGCCGATCAGCACCAGGGGCCGCGGCCCGGTGGCGCCCTCGGGCGTCCACAGCAGTCCCGGCACCGGCTCCTGCCGGCGGTCCAGGGTGAAGCTGCGCTCGGTGACGCCCTTCTCGGTCATCTCGTGGATCAGGTCCATAGTGGTTCCCCTCCGGCCGCCGCCTGGTCCACGACACATTACGGGGAGCGGGACGACCGGACCACAACCGGCCAGCGGTCAGGCGACCTCGCGGATCCGGGCCGCGGCGTGGGGGGCGCCCCCCAGCTCGTCGAGCCGCCGCCGGAGCTCGCCGGCCCGCTGCCGGTAGGCGGGGGTGGCCAGCACGTGGTCCACCGCCCGGCCCAGGTGGTCGGGGTCGACCCGCTTGGCCCGGGCGGTCCCGGTGACCGGGACCCGGGCGGCGGCGCCGGCGGCCTCCATGCGCCGGGCGTTGCTCTCACGCTCGGAGTAGGTCGGCACGATGACCGAGGGCGTGCCGGCCACCAGCGCCGTCTGGCAGGACCCGTAGCCGCCGTGGTGGATCATCAGGTCGCAGTGCCGGGCCATGGCCAGGCCGGGGACGAAGCGCTCGTGGTGCACGCCGGGGGGGAGCGGGCCCAGCCCGTCCGGCAGATCGTGGTGACCGGTGGTGACGACGACGTCGAGGTCCCGGCCGCCGAGCGCAGCGAGGCCGGCCTCCAGGACCACCTGGGAGTCGAGGGGCCCCGGGCGACGCCCGTAGCGGGGGTTGCCCGCGTACAGCCACGCCAGCGGGCGCTCCCGCCCGAGCGCGGCGACCGGCTCCGGCAGGTGGGCGCCCTCTGGCTCCCACAGCAGCGCGCCCACGTAGACGACGTCGGCGCCGTCCGGCAGCGGGTCGGTCTCGGGGGTGCCGACCACGAGGGTCCGATCGCCGACCGACAGGTCGCGCACGGTGCGCACGGCGGGGAGGCCGAGGTCGGCGAGCACGTCGTTCACGGCCGGGACGGGGGAGGGGTAGGCGGCGGGCGCCGCCGGCCGCCACCACGTGAAGCCCTGGCTCGACGGGTGGGCGTCGGCCTGGATCACCGTGACGACGGGGACGCCGCGCCACCGGGCGGCCATCACCGCGAACGGGTTCCAGAAGTCGACGACGGCGTCGGGCCTCTCCCGGTCGATGAGCTCGGCCATGGCGGCGCACGAGGCCCGGACGAAGCCCCGGTTGAGCAGCCCCATCTGGGCGGCGGCATGGTCCATGCCCTCGACGTCCGCGGTGGGCGGCGCGCTGCGCCAGGGGAGGGCGGGCACGAGCCGGGCCAGGAACGCCCGCCGTGACAGCCCGTGGCGGGGCCAGCTGCGGTCCGCCAGCAGCCGGGCCAGGCCCCGGAGGCTGGGATCGCCGCCGGCCACCATGTCGAACAGCGGGTGGTGCTGGTCGACGTTGGCGAAGCCGGCGTCGGCGATCATCCGCCGCGGGGCGGGCGCCGGGTGCGAGAACGTGACGCGCTGGCCGGCGCGGGCCAGCTCGCGGGCCACCGGGAGCGCCCGCGCCAGGAGGCCGAGGTCGTTGGTGGGCAGGGTGGTGAACAGGTAGTGCACGCCCGCCGGACACTAGGTGGCGGCGTCGATCACCAGCCGCCCGGCCTCGACCCGGACCGGGGCCAGGTGCAGGTAGCGGCTGGCGGGGTAGCCGACGTTGGGCTCGGAGAAGGCGTGGAACGCCGCCCACAGGGCGCCGTCCCGGGCCCGGAACACCTCGACGCCCCCGGGCCCCGCCAGGCGGTCGCCACCCGACAGGATGCGGCCGTCGGCGGGCTTGGTGCAGGGGCCGGCCGGCCCGGCGCAGGTGGCCGCGGCCGTGGTGTACCGCCGGGAGTTCCAGTCGGCGGCCGCGTACACCAGGTGGTACGTGCCCCGGTCGAGCACCAGCGAGGGAGCCTCGACGACACCCCGCTCGAACGGCCGGTCGGCCGAGATCAACGGGTACGGCTGGCCGACGAGGTCACGGCCGTCCGCGGTCAGCTCCTGCGACCAGATGGTCTGGGACGGGCCGCCCGTGCCCTCGGCCTTCCACAGCAACCAGGCCCGGCCGTCGGCGTCCACGAAGGGGCTCGGATCGATCGAGCCGCCCAGGTCGCGCTGGCACACCAGCGGGCCGGACGACCCGTCGTGGAAGGGACCGGCCGGCGACGACGCCACCGCCCGGGAGATGCACTGCCGGCCGGAGGCGGCCTCCCGCACCGTGTAGTAGACGACGTAGCCGCCGTCGCGGGCCAGGACCGAGGGCGCCCAGGTGGCGCCGGCGGACGCCCAGCCCGGGACCGACGCCAGCGCGTTGCCGACCAGCTCCCAGGTGACCAGGTCGGGGGAGCGGATGACCTGGATGTCGCCGGCCCCGGCGTTGGTCGAGTAGCCGAAGTAGCCGTCCCGGGTGGTCAGCACGAAGGGATCGGCGAAGTCGTAGGGGAAGCGGGCGCCGGTGGCGTAGGCCAGCGTGCGGCTGCAGGCCGCCGACGCCGCCCGCAGGGCGGCGGCCGAGGCGCCGTCGTCGCCCGCCCGGTTGGCGTCGACGGCGGTGGACACGCCGTCGAAGCAGGCCATGGCGTCGGCCGAGTTGGCGGTGACGAGGTCCTGGGCCGTGGCGGTCTCGGCCCGGGCCGCGTCGACCGCTGCGATCTGGAGCTGCGTCTCGGCCGCCAGCGCCTCCAGGCGCGCCCGGTCGGCGACCGCGGCCGCCACCTCCGCCCGGGTGGCGTCGACGGCGGCGACCACCGCGGCCTCCTCGTCCTCGGCGGCCGCCAGGTCCGCCCGGGTCGAGGCCAGGTCCGCCCGGGTCGACGCCAGGCGGGACCGGGTGTCGTCGAGGCGGGCGTGGGCCGACCACCAACCCGCGCCCGCCAGCAGGACCACGGCCGCGGCGGCTCCGGCCGCCACCCGCCGGCCCCGCACCGTCGCGCGGCCCGGCGCCAGCGCACCGATCCGGATCGTCACAGCTCGACCCCCGCCTCGGCGCACGAGCCCTCGATCTCGGACACGGTGGCGGCCACCCCGCCGGTGTCGCGGGCGGCCACCTGGTTGAGCGCCTCCGCCACCCCCGCGAGGCACACCTGCAGGGCGTCCAGCCGGCCACTGCTGGCATCCAGCTCGGCGGTGGCCGTGGCCAGCTGGTCCTGGAGGGCGGAGAGCCACAGCGCGGTGGCATCGGCCGTGCCCTGTGCGTCCGTGCGCTCGGCCTGGCGGGTGGCCAGCAGGGCCTGCTGGCCCCGCAGGTTCGCCTCGCCGGCGTGGACCCGGTCGCGCGTGCCCGACAGGTCGTCGGCGGCCCGGTCGAGGTCCACCTGCACGTCGTCCGACCGGGCGGCGGCCTCGCTGGTCGCGTCGCGGGTGGCGAGCCAGTCGCGGCCCACGAACCCGACGGCCAGGGCCACGGCGCCGGCCGCGGCGGCCACTCGGGTGCGTCGCCGCCTACGGGCGCGCGCGTTCGATGCTCCGTCACCGGGAGGGACCGGTGTGGTCATGGGGGGCCTCTCGTTTCCGCCGGCACGGACCTGCGTGCTCACCAGTCAGACGCGTGAGCACCCGCGTTCGGTTTCCCTGGACGTCGAAATGTGATCCAGCTGTAACGTTCCGTGGTCAGCTGGACGCGAAGGGCTGCAGCGAGGCCAGCAGCTCGGCGGCGCGGTGGTCGGGCAGGAAGCTATGGAACCGGACCTGCGTCGTGCCGTCCGACACGACCCCGTCGCCCAGGACGATCGTGCCGGTGAACGCGCCGGTGCTGAACGGGTGACCCCGGGGGTCGGTGGGCCCGGGGCAGTCGGCGGTGGTGACGAGCAGGCTCATCCCCTCGGACCGCCACGCCGCCCGCAGGTCGTGGTACTGCAGGCTGAGGAAGGGGCACGCGGGCCACACGTCGGTGCCCGGCCCGATGTGGGCGTCGGTGAGCACCCAGCCGGTCGGGAGCACGCCCAGCTCGACGGGCGTGAACGCCGCCGCGGCCAGGTCGGCGGCCGGCAGGGCGTCCCGCGGGGGCGCGGCGATACCCGCGGGGTCGAGGGCGTCGAGGTCGTCCGTGCGGTGGACGTCGAGGTCGAGCGCCACCTCAACGGCGCCGCCGCGGGCGCGGATCTCGGCCCGCGTGACGTCCCCGGAGGCATCGAGGGTGACCGTCACGCGCCCGCCGGCCAGGGCGCCGTCGAGCCGCCGGCAGTGCCGGCACCGGTCCCTCCGCTCGTCCTCGTCGACTGGGAGGACGGCCCGCAGCACGCGCCCGTCGTCGCCGTCGCCGACCTGGCGCACACTGCCACCGGACCGGACGGCGTCCGCGATCAGGGCGATGCCCAGGCGGTCCGCCATCGGGTCGGTCGCCTCGGCCGAGGTGTCGGGCGCCTCGGCCGCCCACGCCGCGTCGGCCAGGCGCGCCGCGCTGGTGGCGGACCGGCTCCACACGCTGGCCCCCGAGGTCGCCACCTCGACGGCGTCGCCCCGGGCGTCGACCGCCCGCTCCCGGGTGATCGACAGCGGCAGGTGGACCGTGCCCTCCACCGTGGCGTCCCGCGTCCCCTCGGGCCCGGGACGCAGCGCGGTGGGCACGGCGGCGTGCACGGTGCCGCGGTACGAGAACGACCAGGCGGCGAGCAGGCGCTTGGCGCCCGTCTCGTAGGCCTCGGTCGCGGTGGGCGGGACCCGTCGGGGAGGGTCGTCGCCGCCCGCCAGCGCCACCGCGCCCGCCCCCGCCAGCGCGGCGACCGCGACGACCGCGACCAGGCGGGCCCCGCGGCCCCGCTGCCGTACGATCCGGGTGGAGGACTCCGCGGCACCGGCTGGGAAGTTCACGGTGCCTACACGGTAGACCCCGTTCAGGAGGCGAAGTCGGGCCGGTTCCGGCGCACCGACTCGCTGCGCCCCTTCGGCTCCTCCCACTCCTCCTGGCGGCCGAGCGCCGTCAGGTCGAGGAAGTAGTACGACCCGCCGGTCGACTCCAGGCCCCGGGCGTACTGCGAGTAGGTGTGGAACACCCGGCCGTCGAGCTGGAGGAAGCAGCTCCGCCCCGGCAGCTCGCTGCTCTCACCGGGCGCGCCGAGCTGCTCGCCCCTGGCCTCGTACTCCTCCCGGGTCCGGAAGTTGTAGACGGGCGGCCGGACCCGGTCGTCGATGGTGGTGCCGAAGTCGTAGTTGAAGTCGCTGCCGTAGGAGGAGTACCAGGGCAGGTCCCAGCCCCGCTTCTCCTTCCAGCGCTCCAGCTTCTCGAGCGGCGCCCGCGACACCATGGCGTAGGTCGTGTCCCGTGTGTGGAGGTGGTCCAGGAAGCCCGGCGACAGCTCGTCGGTGCCGGCGGTGCAGCTGGGGCAGCCGTCCTCCCAGTCCGGGTCGAACATGAAGTGGTAGATGATCAGCTGGGCGCGGCCCTCGAACATGTCGGGCAGCCGCACGGTGCCGCCCGGCCCCTCGAAGGTGTAGTCCGCCGTCACCTCGACCATGGGCAGGTTGCGCCGCTCGACGCTGAGGGCGTCGCGCTGCCGGGTCAGCTCCTTCTCCTTGACCAGCAGCGCCGTGCTGGCGGCCAGCCATTCCTCGCGGGTCGCGATCTCGGGCAGGCTCATGGGCGATCTCCTCGTCTCGTCTCTCCGGGGAGTTGAGACCGCCCGGGGCCCGGAAACTCATCGGTGGCGCGTGGACGGGAGGTCGACGGCAACTTACGGTTGGCGACCACCTACACGGGAGGCGACATGGACGGGTCCTGGTTCTGCTATGTGCTCCGGCCCACCCGCCCGGACATCCTCGTGACCGGCCCCACGGCGGAGGAGGCCGAGCTCACCGGCCGCCACTGGGAGTACACGCGGGGGCTGCACGCCGAGGGGCGGCTGGCGGTGGCGGGCCGCACCACCACCCCGGGCGACACGTTCGCAGTCATCGTCGTGCGGGCCGAGGACGAGGCGGGCGCCCGCGCGACGATGGAAGGCGACCCCGGCGTGGCCGAGGGCCTGTTCCAGGCCGTGCTGCACCCGTTCGAGCTGTTCATGCTGGACGGCAAGCTCGACCCCTGACCTCTGTGCCCGGGCCCACCATCGGTTAGAACGGCGCCCATGCGCGACGAACCGGTGCTGCTGGTCCACGGCTTCGCCACCTCGGCGGCCCGCACGTGGGGGGACAACGGGTGGATCGACCTGCTGGGCGACGCGGGGCGCCAGGTGATCGCCCCCGACCTGCTGGGGCACGGCGAGGCGGCCAAGCCCCACGAGACCGAGGCCTACGCGGCCCTGGAGAGCGAGCTGGCCTCCGTTTTGCCGGGCCGGCCCGTCGACGCCGTCGGGTTCTCGCTGGGCGCCCGCCTGGTCCTCACTCTGGCGGTCGAGGACCCCAGCCGGTTCGCCCGCATCGTGGTGGCGGGGGTCGGGGCCAACGTGTTCCGCACGGACACCTCGGACGTGATCGGCCGGGCCATCGAGGGCGACGGCGACCCGGCCAACCCGGTGGTGCAGTACTTCGCCGGGCTGGCCGCCCAGCCGGGCGCCGACCGGGCGGCGCTGGCCGCCTGCATCCGCAGCCGCCGGCCCCGCCTCGACGCCGAGGACCTGGCCAAGGTGACGTGCCCGGTGCTGGTGGTGCTCGGCGACCGCGACTTCGCCGGCCCCGCCGACCCGCTGGTGGCGGCGCTGCCCGATGCCACCTTCGTGCCCCTGCGCAACGTGGACCACTTCGCCACGCCCAAGGACTTCACCTTCATGGACGCGGCGCTCGACTTCCTCGACGCCCAGGTCTGACGGGCGTCGCAGACCGAGTCGGTGACGCGCCCTCGGCTCACCGTCGAGTCCGTGATCGACCGGCTCGCCGCGGCCGGGTGTGTCGCCGCCGACGAGGAAGCGATCGAGCTCGTCGCGGCCGCCGACAGCGACACGACCCTCGAGGCGTTCGTGACCCGACGGGAACGAGGTGAGCCGCTGGCCTGGATCACCGGCACGACCCGGTTCTGCGGCCACACCATCCGCGTCGACCCCGGCGTCTACGTGCCGCGGGCTCAGAGCGAGGATCTGGCCCGCCGGGCGGCAACGCTTCTCGCCGGGCGCGAGGAGCCGCGGGCTGCCGACCTCTGCACAGGGTCTGGCGCGGTGGCCGTCCACCTCCTCGCGGCCGTTCCCGCCACGACGGTCGTCGGCGTCGACGCGGACGAGCGGGCGGCC
>DASSUD010000518.1:0-13409 GCA_035707385.1 Acidimicrobiales bacterium | reverse complement strand
CCTCGCACGTCAACAGCGAGGGCCGGGAGGTGGCGGCCACCAGGGCGGTGCTGGGCAGCGTGGTGGGGATGCTGGAGGGCGGAGTCACCCACCTGGGCGTGGCCACCGACCACGTCATCGAGTCGTTCCGCAACGACCTGTGGCCCGGCTACAAGTCCTCGGCCGGGATGCCCCGCGAGCTGCTGGCCCAGTTCCCGCTGGTGGAGCTGGCCATGGAGGTCGCGGGGTTCACCGTATGGCCCCAGGTGGCCTACGAGGCCGACGACGCCATGGCCGCCGCTGCGGTGATGGCCGCCGCCGACGACCGCGTGCGCAAGGTGGTGATCTGCACGCCGGACAAGGACCTGGGCCAGTGCGTGGGCGGCAAGGTCGTCCAGTACGACCGGCGCAAGGCCCAGGAGTTCGACGCCGCCGGCGTCGAGGAGCGGCTGGGCGTGCCGCCGGCCTCGATCCCCGACCTGCTGGCGCTGGTGGGCGACTCGGCCGACGGGTTCCCGGGCCTGCCGGGCTGGGGCGCCAAGTCGGCGGCCGCCGTCCTGCGCCGCTGGGGGCACCTGGAGGGCATCCCCGCCGACCCGCTCACCTGGGACGCCGGCGTGCGGGGGGCGGCCAAGCTCAACGCCGTGCTGCGCGACCAGTTCGAGCTGGCGCTGCTGTTCCGGCGCATCGCCACGGTCGAGACCGACGCGCCGGTGAGCGCGTCGGTGGACGAGCTGCGCTGGACCGGGCCGCCGGACCAGGGGGACTACGCGACCATGTGCGACAAGCTCGGCGCCCCCGGCCTCGTCGGCCGGGCGGCCGCCGTCCTCGCCCGGGTCAACCGTTCTTCGGCAGGTCCTTGAACGGCGTGTTCTTGTCGAACCCGGGCTCCTTGGGCAGCCCGAGGACCCGCTCGCCGATGATGTTGCGCTGCACCTGATCGGTGCCGCCGTAGATGGGCGGGCCCTGGGCGAACAGCGCCATCTCGGTGATGCCCGACAGGAACGGCAGCCCGGTGGCGTCGTCGAGCGCCTTGCGGTCCTCGGGGTCGTAGGCGTGCAGCATGCCGTAGCCGCCGGCGATCTCGAGGCCGAGGTCGCGGGACAGGCGCACGGTGTTGCTCATCAGCAGCTTCGAGATGTTGGGCAGGCCCGGGATGTCCTTGCCGACCGCCATCGCCGCCTTCAGCCGCAGCGTGTTGAACCGGGCCACCTCGCCGATGCTGTGGAGGTGCATCAGCTTCTGGCGGATCGACGGGTCGGACACCGTGCCGTTGCCCTTGGCCAGCTGGATGAGGCCCTTGGCCGAGGCGCCGAACAGCGTGCCGCCCCCGCCGCCGCGGCGGCCGCCGCTGGTCACGAAGTCGCCGGCCCGCTTGTCGAGGTCGCCGGCCACGGTGCCGGGGCTGGCCAGCGAGGCGGCCGAGGACCCGCCGCCGGCGCCCAGGCCGGAACGCTCGAACATGAGGGTGGTGTTGGCCACCCGCCAGCCGTTGTTGAGACCGCCGATGGCCGCGTCGTCGGGGACCCGGGCGTCGGTGAGGAACACCTCGTTGAACAGCGCCCGGCCGGTCATCTCGCGCAGCGGGACCACCTCGACGCCCGGCTGGTGCATGTCGATGGCGAAGTAGGTGATCCCGGCGTGCTTGGGCTGGTCGGGATCGGTGCGGGCGATGAGCATGCCGAGGTCGGCCACCTGGCCGCCGGAGGTCCACACCTTCTGGCCGTTGACGATCCACTCCTCGCCGTCCTTGACGGCCCGGGAGTTGAGCCCGGCCAGGTCGGAGCCGGCGCCCGGCTCGCTGAAGAGCTGGCACCAGGCCTTCTGGCCGGTGACGATGTCGCGGAGGTAGCGGGCCTTCTGCTCGTCGTCGCCGTGGACCGCGATGGTGGGACCGGCCAGCAGCAGCCCGAGGCCGCCGGGGGCGGGCAGGGCGCCGAAGTCGGCGATGGCCTGCTGCACGCGCACGCCGTCGGCCCGGCTGAGGTCCTTGCCGAACGAGTCGCTCGACCAGGTGGGCACGGCCCAGCCGGACGTGCCGAGACGCTCCCACCACTCGGCCACGGTCAGGTCGGGGTCCCAGTTGTCCGCGAGCCAGGCCTTGACCTCGGCGACGGCGTCGCTGCTGGTCGTGGTGCGATCGGCGGTGTCGGTCATCGGAACCCCTCGTGCTGGTGACGGTCCAGGGATCTACTACCCGGCCGCACCAGGTCAGCACGCCCTTGACCCGCGGGTCAAGCTGGCCCGTGGGGGCCGTGCGTCAGGGCGACACCACCACGGCGCCGGCGGGCGTGACGACCTCCAGCCGGTCGCCGTCGAGCCGCGTGAACGTGCAGTCGAGGACGGACGAGCGGGCCGGCTCGACCCGCTTCGGCTCGCCCGAGGCGCAGTCGTACAGCTCGACGGCCAGGGTGACGCTGTCGATCAGCAGCACCTCCCGCACGTCGCGGGCCGCGTACCACGGCAGCTTCGTCCGGCTCTCGTCCCCGGGCGACACGATCTCGACGAGAAGCTCGGCGGCCGCCTCCAGACCGCGGCGCGACGCCTGCTCGCGCCGGTAGAAGGCCAGATCGGGCAACCGGTAGTCGTCGCTCGCCCGGAAGAACCCCATCTCGTGGGCCACCTCGAGACCCTTGACATCGGCCGCCACGCCCAGCACCCGAATCAGCTTCGACCCCAGCCACTGATGTCGCCCCGACGGCGGAGGCACCATGTGCAGTTCGCCTTCCCACACCTCGTCCCAGCGATCGCCACCCATGCGCCGTCGCTCTTCCAGGAGGTGCGGATCCTCGATCATTGCTCCCCGCATGCCATCAGACTACACCAGAACAACTAGGAGGTAACGCCGAACAACTGGGTGAGCTCGGCGGGCGGGGCCACGTCGAGCTGCTCGTAGGTGCACTGCTCGGGCAGCTTGTCGTCTCGCCAGCGGACCATCCGGGAGGCGTGGCGGAACCGGCCGCCCTGCAGGTTCTCGTAGCGGACCTCGATCACCCGCTCGGGACGGAGCGGCTCCCACGACAGGTCCTTGGTGGCGTTCCAGCGGCTGGGGGCACCCGGCATCCGGGGACCGCCCGCCCGCTCGTGGGCCTCGGCCTCGGCCCACGCGCCCCACGGGTGGTCGGCCAGCTCGACGCCCCGCAGCGGGGCGATCTCGTCCACCAGCGCCTTGCGCCGGGACGCCGCGAACGACGTGGCCACCCCGACGTTGTGCAGCACGTCCCCGTCGTACAGGCCCAGCAGCAGCGAGCCGATGCCCTCGCCGTCCTTGTGCCAGCGGAACCCGGCCACCACGCAGTCGGCCGTGCGCTGGTGCTTGACCTTCCACATCGCCCGCTGGTCCTGGCGGTAGGGGCCGTCGCCCGGCTTGGCCACCACGCCGTCGAACCCGGCGCCCTCGAAGCGGTGGAACCAGTCCTCGGCCACGTCCGGATCGCCGGTCAGCGGGGTCAGGTGGACCTGCGCGCGGTCGGCGGGAAGGACCTCCTCCAGCAGCCGGCGGCGCTCGGCGAACGGGGCGCCGGACAGGTCGCGGTCGCCCAGCGCGATGAGGTCGAAGGCGACGAACGACGCCGGCGTCTCGGCCGCCAGCCTGTCGATCCGGGACGCGGCGGGGTGGATGCGCTGCTGGAGCGCGTCGAAGTCGAGGCCCTCCCCGGTGACGACGACGATCTCGCCGTCCACCACGCACCGCTCGGGCAGGGCGGCCCGCAGTGCCGGGGGCAGCTCCGGGAAGTAGCGGGTGAGCGGGCGGTCGTTGCGGCTGCCCAGCTCGACCTCGTCGCCGTCGCGGAACACGACGCAGCGGAACCCGTCCCACTTGGGCTCGTAGCGCAGCCCCGGGTCGCGCGGCACCTCGTAGACCGCCTTGGCCAGCATGGGTCGGACCGGCGGCATCACGGGCAGGCGCACCCCGGCGAGGGTATCCCCTGCGCCCCGGCCGGGGCGCAGGGCGGCCGGCGTGCGATGTGGCAAACTCACGCCACGGCCGACATCTGGGGCGTGGCACACGCTGCCGCGTGCTGGGGATGTCGCCCCATGAGGCACCCCGAGCCGGCCCCGGCGCGCGCCGCCACCCCGGTGCGGGCCCAGCCCACGTTCACCGGCTGACCGCCACCCCGACACACCTCACGGTGGCCTCGCCCCGACCGGGCGGGGCCACCGGCGCGTCAGGCCGCGATGTGGACCGGGGTCCCGAGCGGGAGGATGCCCACCATCTCGGTGATCGCCTCGTTGGTGAGGCGGATGCACCCGTGGCTCACGTCGCTGCCGATGCTCGACGGGTCGTTGGTGCCGTGGATCCCGATGACCCCGTCGCCGCCGTTGAACTCGTCGAGCACGTTGGAGAAGCCCGACAGGCCGTAGGCGTACACCCCGTAGGGCCCGCCCGGGTCCGGCGGCTCCAGCAGCTCCTTGATGTAGTACTTGCCGCCCGGCGTGGGCGTCGAGGCCGTGCCCACCCCGATCGGGTGCTCGGCCAGCAGGGTGTCGCCCTCGTAGACCGCCAGCGTGTGGGCGCCCAGGGCGATGTCGACCCGGTAGGGGTTGGTGGCCACCGACACGTCGGCGGCCCGCACCCACCCGGTCGACCCGTTGGGCCGCACGGGCAGCAGCACCTGGAGCCAGTCGCCCTGGTCCTGCTCCACCAGGAAGACCAGCGGGGCCCCGTTCTCGTTGGGGTTGTCGAGGACCGTCGCCGGCTCGGCCTCCGAGGCCGTCGCGTACACCTGGACCTGCGCGCCCGTCGCCGACGCCACCAGGGACCCCGGGACCTCCGGCTCGGTCACCGCCGTCGTCGACGACGTCTCCGCCCGGTCGGGCGCGTCGGGTCGCGACGCGGTGTCGGTGGCGTCCCCGCCCGATCCCCCGCCGCACGCCGCCACCGCCGTCACCACGGCGCACAGCGCGGCGGCCGTCCACTTCTGCCTACCCGCAGCCACGGCGCGACGCTAGCTCCCGGCCCCGCGGGCGCCGCAACCGGTCCCGCGCGGGTGATTGTCGGCGCCGCGGCGCCCGCAGGTACCGTGACCGCATGGTCGACCACCCGATGAGCGAGCGGCTCGCTGACCTGGCCAAGCGCAAGGAAGAGGCGTTCGCCCCGGGGACCGACCGAGCCCGCGAGCGCCAGCACAGCCGCGGCAAGCTCCTCGCCCGCGAGCGCATCGACGCCCTGCTCGATCCCGGCTCGTTCCACGAGCTCGACCTGCTGGCCCGGCGCCCGGCCGAGTCCGGGTTCGACGAGCGGCCCTACACCGACGGCGTCATCTGCGGGTGGGGCACCGTCGACGGCCGCAAGGTGTTCGTGTTCTCGCAGGACTTCACCGTGTTCGGCGGCGCGCTCGGCGAGGTGTTCGCCGACAAGATCCACAAGCTCATGGACCTGGCCCTCAAGGTCGGCGCCCCCGTCGTGGGCATCAACGACGGGGCCGGCGCCCGCATCCAGGAGGGCGTGGTCAGCCTCGACAGCTACGGCGGCATCTTCTACCGCAACGTGCAGTCCTCGGGCGTGGTGCCCCAGATCAGCGTGGTCATGGGCCCGTGCGCCGGCGGGGCCGTGTACTCCCCGGCCATGACCGACTTCGTGTTCATGGTCGAGGACACGTCGTACATGTTCATCACCGGCCCCGACGTGGTGAAGACGGTGACCGGCGAGACCGTCACCCAGCAGGAGCTGGGCGGCGCCATCGCCCACGCCTCCAAGTCGGGCGTGTGCCACTTCACCTCGGCCGACGACGCCGCCTGCCTCGACGACGTCCGCTACCTGCTCGGCTTCCTGCCCTCCAACAACCTGGAGGAGCCGCCGGTGGTGGCCACCGACGACGACCCCGGGCGCCCGTGCCCCGAGCTGCGCGACATCATCCCGGCCTCCTCCAACCAGCCCTACGACATGCACAAGGTGATCGAGGCGGTGGTCGACGACGGCGACTGCTTCGAGTACGCCCGCCGCTGGGCGCCCAACATCGTGTGCGTCTACGCCCGGCTCGACGGCCATGTGGTGGGCATCGTCGGCAACCAGCCCATGCACCTGGCCGGCGTCCTCGACATCGAGTCGTCCGAGAAGGCGGCCCGGTTCGTGCGGACCTGCGACGCCTTCAACATCCCGCTGGTGACCTTCGTGGACGTGCCCGGCTTCCTGCCCGGCGTCGACCAGGAGCACGGCGGCATCATCCGCCACGGGGCCAAGCTGCTGTACGCCTTCTGCGAGTCGACGGTGCCCCGCATCCAGGTGGTGACCCGCAAGGCCTACGGCGGTGCCTACGTGGTCATGAACTCCAAGTCGATCGGCGCCGACCTGGCCTTCGCCTGGCCCTCCGGCGAGCTGGCGGTCATGGGCCCGCAGGGGGCGGTCGAGATCGCCTACCGGCGCGAGATCATCGAGGCGCCCGATCCCGACGCCCGCAAGGCCGAGCTGGTCGAGGAGTACACGGACCGCTTCGCCAACCCCTACCAGGCGGCGGAGCGGGGCTACGTCGACGACGTGGTCGACCCTGCGGACACCCGCGCCAAGCTCATCGCCGGCCTCGACCTGCTGCGCTCCAAGCGGGAGGAGCTCCCCAAGCGCAAGCACGGCAACGTCCCCCTGTAGGACCGATGCCGGAGCCCGAGGCCCCCTGCGTCGCCGTCACCGGCGGCGGCGACCCCAGCGACGAGGAGGTGGCGGCCATCGTGGCCGCGGTCGAGGTGACCTGGCCGCGCCCGGCCGCCGCACCCGCCGAGGCCGCGTCGCGCTGGCGGTTCTCGGGCCGCTGGTGGTCGAAGCCGGTGCCGCTGCGCCGCGCCCGACCCTGGTAGACAGCCCGTCATCCATGGTGGACGAGCCCGCGCGATGGCGCGCCGGCGCTCCCGTGGCGATGACCTAGGCTGCGCGCCATGGGCGGATACCCCCCTCCTTCCGACGCACCCCCGCCGGGCGGGGGCCCCGTCGCGCCCCCCGGCGGGGGCTACCCGCCCCCGGCGCCGCCGGGAGGGTGGCCTGCGGCGCCACCGGGCCCGGCCGCCGGCGGTCCGTTCGCCCCACCGGGGTCGTACGGCGCGCCGGGCTACGGCTACGGGCAGCCCTACGGCGGCTACCCCGAGAAGGCCGGCTTCTGGTCCCGGTTCGCGGCGCTGATCATCGACGGCCTGATCGTCGGGACGTTCTCGATCCCGGCGTGGCTGGCCCTCGAGCTCGGCCCCACGCGCACGACGACGTGCACCGTCGACGACGGCAGCATCACCGGCTTCGGGGACGAGGCGAACGCGCTGTGCGAGGTGCCGACCAACGGCACGATCGCGCTGGCGGTCATCCTGTACGTGGCGGCCGTCGTCGCCGGCGTCGTCTACTTCGCCAAGCTGGAGGGGGGTCCCTCCGGCGCCACCGTCGGCAAGCGCGCGCTGGGCGTCAAGGTGGTCGACAAGTACAGCGGCGGCCCCATCGGCACCGGGCGGGGCGTCGGTCGCTACTTCGCCCGCATCCTGTCGGCCATCGTGTGCTACCTCGGGTACCTGTGGATGCTGTGGGACCCCGAGAAGCAGACCTGGCACGACAAGATGGTCAACTGCTACGTCGTGAAGGCCCAAACCTGACGCCGTGGACCTGACCACGGTCGCCGACGACGAGGCGGTGCTCCACGACGGCGTCGAGGTCCACGCGCACCCGGGCCTGGCACCGGACACCACCTACGACCTCGACGGCCACCGGTTCCGCACGCTGACCCGGCCACCGGGCGAGCGGCTGGCGACGGTGGCGACCGTCAACGACGTCCACTTCGGCGAGGTCGAGTGCGGCATCCTCAACGGCGTCGACGACCACCCGATCTACCGGGCCGCGCCGGGCGACGACCCCTATCCGGAGGTCATGAACCGGGCCGCCATCGCCGACATGAAGGCGATCGACCCCGATGCCGTGGTGGTGAAGGGCGACCTCACCTCGATGGGCACCCGGGGCGAGTACCAGGCGTTCCTCAACGCCTACGGGCCCGCCTTCGGGGAGAGGCTGGTCCACGTGCGGGGCAACCACGACGCCTACCACGGCGAGGACTTCGCGTCGCACGCGCCGCTGGCGATCCACCTGCCGGGCGTCACACTGGCGGTGATCGACACTTCGATCCCCGGCCTGGCCTCGGGCGGCGTGTCGGCCGAGTCGCTGGCGTGGCTCGACCAGACCGCGGCCGACGCCGACCGCCCGGTCCTGGTGTTCGGTCACCACCACGCCTGGAACCCCGACTCGGCCGAGCGGCCGGAGGCCTACTTCGGCATCAACCCCGACGACTCCGACCGGCTGGTGGAGGTGGTGGCCCGCCGGCCCCGCATCGTCGGCTACTTCGCCGGTCACACCCACCGCAACCGGGTGCGGCGGTTCTCGGCCACCGGCGACGTGCCGTGGGTCGAGGTGGGCTGCGTCAAGGACTTCCCGGGCGCGTGGGCCGAGTACCGGGTGTACGAGGGCGGCATCCTCCAGGTGTTCCGCCGGATCTCGGCGCCCGACGCCCTGGCCTGGAGCGAGAAGACCCGCGACATGTACGGCGGGCTGTACGAGATGTACGCGTTCGGCGCCCTCGAGGACCGCTGCTTCGCCATCGCCACCGAGCGCTGACTTGTCCCCCGCCCGTCGCTTGCCCTAGGTACGGGGCCGTGACGGCTCCCCCTCCCCCGCCGCCGGGCCCGCTGGCGGGCCTGCGCGTCCTCGACCTCGCCACCGTGGTGGCCGGACCGGGCGCCGCCCGCTACCTGGCAGACTTCGGCGCCGACGTCCTCAAGATCGAGCGGCCCGGATCGGGCGACTCGACCCGGACGCTGGGCCTGCCCGACCCCCGGGACGGCCAGTCCGCCTACTGGAAGGTGGTGGCCCGCAACAAGCGGTGCGCCACGCTCGACCTCAAGTCGGACGAGGGGCGGGAGGCGGTCCTGTCGCTGGTGGAGGACGCCCACGTGGTGGTGGAGAACTTCCGCCCGGGCGTGATGGAGCGCCTCGGCCTGGCACCGGAGGTCCTGCTGGCCCGCAACCCGCGCCTGGTGATCTGCCGGGTGACCGCCTTCGGGCAGGACGGGCCGTACGCCCATCGCCCGGGCTTCGCCACGCTGGCCGAGGCCATGTCCGGCTTCGCCGCCATCAACGGCGAGGCCGAGGGTGGGCCGCTGCTGCCGCCCATCGCCCTGACCGACGAGGTGACGGCGCTGGCCGCCGCCTTCTCGATCATGGTGGCGCTGCACGCGGGCGTGGGGCAGGTGGTGGACGTGACGTTGCTGGAGTCGCTGCTGCAGTGCATGGGCCCGCTCCCGGCGGCGTTCGGCATGACCGGCTTCCTGCAGCAGCGGGCGGGATCGAGCCTGCCCTACTCCGTGCCCCGCGGGACCTGGCGGTGCGCCGACGGCCGGTGGGTGGCGGTGTCGGCGTCGGCCGAGTCGGTGGGCCGCCGGGTGATGGAGCTGATCGGGCTGGGGGGCCGGGAGGACCTGCTGTCCTTCGCCGGCCGGATCGCCGCCCGGGACGAGATCGACGAGCGCATGGCGGCGTTCTGCGCCGCCCGCTCCGTCGACGAGGTGGTGGCGGCCTTCGACGCCGCCCACGCCGCCGCCGCGCCCGTGTACGACATGGCGGACGTCTTCGCCGACCCCCAGGTGCGGGCCAGGGGCGCCATCGTCGAGGCCGACGGCGTGCCGATGCAGGGGGTGGTGGCCCGCCTGTCGTCGACGCCGGGGGCGGTCCGCTGGGCCGGGCGGCCGTTGGGAGCGGACGACCCACCGGCCTGGGCGTAGCCCGGTTCGGGGGCCGTCCACGTTTTTCGCCCCCGTTGTGCACCTGGATGTCACACCCAGCGTCTACGGTCCTGCGTCATGGGCGTACGTCGTGTGGTCACATCTCTCCTCACCGGCCTCCTCGCGGTGCCGCTCGCCGCGCTCGGTGCCTCCCCGGCGGCCGCGGCGGTGCCGACCGAGCTGTTCCTCTCCGAGTACGTCGAGGGCTCGGGGTTCAACAAGGCGGTCGAGATCTTCAACGGCACGGGCGCGCCCGTCGACCTGGCCGCGGGCGGCTACACGCTCGAGCTGTACAGCAACGGGTCGGCCGTGCCCAGCCAGTCGGTGGCGCTGGCGGGGACCGTGGCCGACGGCGACGTGTACGTCGTGTCCCGGGCCGATGCCGACCCCGCCATCGTGGCCCAGACCGACCAGCTGGCGCCGGCCGTGGCCAACTGGAACGGCGACGACGCCGTGTCGCTCAGCAAGGGCGGCGAGCTGGTCGACGTCATCGGCCAGATCGGCGTCGACCCGGGTGCCGAGTGGGGCGCCGGGCTCACCAGCACGGCCGACAACACCATCCGCCGCCTCGCCGCCGTGAGCGCGGGCGACCCCAACGGCAGCGACCCCTTCGACCCGGCGGTGGGGTGGGAGGGCTTCGCCCAGAACACCCTCGACGGGCTCGGCGCCCACACCTTCGACCCCGGCGGCGGCAACCAGCCCGTGACCGTGGCCTGCGGGGCGCCCCTGGCCACCGTGGCCGGCACCGCCGCCAGCAGGTCGATCACGGCCACCGATCCCGACGGCACGGTCGTCGACGTGGCGGTGACGGCGGTGACCCCGGCGCCCGCAGCCGGCTCCGTCACCCGTACCGCCTTCTCCCCCGCCGCAGGGGTGGGCGGCACGGCGCAGGCCACCGTGACCGTGAGCGCCGAGGTCCCGGCAGGTGCGTACGCCGTGGCCGTGACCGCCACCAACGACGACGCGGTTCCGCAGACCGCCACGTGCACGCTCACCGTGTCGGTCCAGGCGGTCCGGACCCTGGGCGAGGTCCAGGGCCCGGTCACCGGCACGACCGACGGCGCCACGTTCGAGTCCCCGCTCGAGGGCCAGCAGGTCGTGGTGCGGGCCGTGGTGACGCAGAAGACGCTGGCCCGCAGCTCCGCGGGCAACCTGCAGAACGGCTTCTTCCTGCAGAACACGCCGGCCGCCGCCGACGGCGACCCGACGACCTCCGACGGCATCTTCGTCTTCCTCGGTGGGTTCACCACGCTGCTGCGGGCCGACGGCGGCACGCCCTACCTGCCGGCGGTGGGCGACGAACTGGTGCTGCGGGGCACGGTCACCGAGTTCTTCGCCCTGACCCAGCTCACCAGCCCCCGCCTGATCGCGGTGGCGGCCACCGGTCTCGACCCCGACGCCGACGTCGTGGTGACCGAGGCCGACCCGCCCACGGTGCTGGCCGACGCCAACCGCTACTGGGAGCGCCACGAGGGCGAGCGCGTCCGGGTCCCGTCCGGCAGCGTCGCCACCAGCGGCCGTGACGTGTTCGCCGGCACCGCCGACAGCGAGGTGTGGGTGGTCCGGCCCGACGACCCGCTGCTCGAGCGCAGCGACCCCTACGCCCGCCGGGTGTTCCGCGACCCGCACCCGCTGGACAACCAGCCCGAGCCGCTGTTCGACGACGGCAACGGCAACCGCATCATGCTGGCCTCCATCGGGCTGAAGGCCGTCAGCGGCGACTCGTTCGAGCTGCTGCCCCCGGCCCGGCTGTTCGACGTCCTCGACGGCGACGCCGTGGGCGGCCTCTACTTCTCGTTCGAGAAGTACGGGGTCCAGGTCGAGTCGGCCGCCTTCACGCCGGGCACCGACCCGTCGCTCAACGCCCCGCCGGCGCCGGCGGACCGCGACGACGAGGTGGCGGTGTCCACCTACAACCTCGAGAACCTCTACGACTTCCGCGACGACCCGACCGACGGCTGCGACTTCGCCGGCAACGGCGGGTGCCCGGGCGTGCGCCCGCCGTTCGACTACGTCCCGGCCAGCCAGGAGGCCTACGACACCCGCCTGGTCGACATCGCCGAGCAGATCACCGGAGACCTGCACTCGCCCGACATCCTGCTGACCCAGGAGGCCGAGGACCAGGACATCTGCTCGGTCGTCTCCGGCGCGCTCGCCTGCGCCGGGGCCGAGGCCGGCGACGGCAAGCCCGACACGCTCCAGGAGCTGGCGCTGGCCATCGCGGCCGCCGGGGGCGGCGACTACGACGCCGCCTACGACCGGGACGGCGCCGACGACCGCGGCATCGTGTCCGCCCTGCTGTTCCGCACCGACCGGGTGGCACTGGCCCCGGCCACCGCCGACGACCCGGTGCTGGGGGCGGCGCCCACCGTCGAGTACCGGGCCCCGGGCCTGCCGGGCAACGCCGACGTGTCCAATCCCAAGGCCCTCAACGCCGCGCTGCCCGGCGACATCGACACCTCGACGGGCACCGACGGCGTGAACGTCTACACGCGGGCACCCCAGGTGGCGCACTTCCTGGTGGCCGCCCGGCCGGGTGGCATCGAGACGTTCGACCTGTGGGCGATCAGCAACCACTTCTCGTCCGGCCCCGACGGGCGGGTGGGCCAGCGGACCGAGCAGGCCGCCTACGCGGCGGCGATCGCGGAGGCGATCGGCGCAGCCGACCCCACCGACCGCATCGTCGTGGGCGGCGACCTCAACGTCTTCCCCCGCCCGGACGACCCCTTCGCCCCCGGCGACCCGCTGTTCCCGTCGGACCAGCTGGGCCCGCTCTACGAGGCCGGCCTGGTCAACCTGTGGGACGACCTGGCGGCCGAGGTCCCGGCCGCGGCCTACTCGTACGTCTTCCAGGGCCAGGGCCAGACGCTGGACCAGCTGTTCGTGAACGAGCCGGCGCATTCCGACCTGGTGGAGATGCGGGCGGCACACGTCAACGCCGGCTGGCCGGCCGACTTCCCCGGCGACGGCCCCCGGGGCCTCTCCGACCACGACCCGCAGGTGGCGCGGTTCTCCAGCCGGGCCGAGCTGGCGGTGTCGGACGTCTCGGTGGTCGAGGGCGACCGGGGCCGCACGCCCGCCACCTTCACCGTCACGGTGAGCCGCCCGCTGTCCTCGGACACGACGGTGTGCCTGGTGCCGTTCGGCCTGACGGCGATGCGGGTGGTGGACTTCGACACCGCGCTGGCCTGCGGCACGCTGGCCGCCGGCCATACGACGATCGACCTGGCGATCCCGGTGCGGGGCGACCGCGTCCGGGAGGGTGACGAGACCTTCGGGGTGCTGGCGCTGGCGTCGAACGGCGTGACGCTGGGCGACGCGATCGGCATCGGCACCATCGTGAACGACGACTGACAGAGGCGCCCCGTCGCGGTCGCGGGGCGCTGCGGGCTCAGCCCCCGCGCCCCGCGACGGCCAGGTCGACGATCTCGCCCATGATCCTGACCAGCTCGAAGTCCTTGGGTGTGTAGACGGCGGCGACGCCGGCATCGAGGAGGGGCCGGCGGTCCTCCTCGGGAACGATGCCGCCGGCCACCACCGGGGCCTCGACGCCGCCCTCCCGCAGCAGCCGCACCACCGCCGGCACCAGCTCCAGGTGCGAGCCCGACAGGATCGACAGGCCGACGACGTCGACGTCCTCCTCGACCGCCACCGCCGCGATCTGCTCGGGCGTCAGGCGGATGCCCTGGTAG
>DASSUD010000517.1:0-4735 GCA_035707385.1 Acidimicrobiales bacterium | reverse complement strand
AGCGCCTCGAGCTCGTCGTCGACCCGGTTGGACCCGTTGACGTGGCGGGACAGCGAGTGGCCGGCCGAGGTGTCGCGGTCGTCCCAGCGGTCGAAGCCGGCGGCGATGACCGTCACCCGCACCTCGTCGCCCATCTCGTCGTCGATGATCGAGCCGAAGATGATGTTGGCGTCGGGGTGGGCCACGCCGTGGATGACCTCGGCCGCCTCGTTGACCTCGAACAGGCCCAGGTCGCTGCCACCGGCGATGGTGAGCAGGATGCCCCGGGCACCCTCGATGGAGGCCTCGAGCAGCGGGCTGGAGATGGCGTTGCGGGCCGCCTGCAACGACCGGCCCTCGCCCGAGCCGTAGCCGATGCCCATGAGCGCCGAGCCGGCGTTGCTCATGATCATCTTCACGTCGGCGAAGTCGGTGTTGATGAGCCCCGGGGTGGTGATGAGGTCGGTGATGCCCTGCACGCCCTGCAGCAGCACCTCGTCGGCCATCTTGAAGGCGTTGACCATCGACGTCTTCTCGTTCGACACGGTCAGGAGCCGGTCGTTGGGGATGACGATGAGGGTGTCGACCTTCTCCTTCAGGCGCTGGATGCCCTGCTCGGCCTGCACGGCCCGCCTGCGCCCCTCGAAGCTGAACGGCCGCGTGACCACGCCGATGGTGAGCGCCCCCAGGCTCTTGGCGATCTCCGCCACGACCGGTGCGCCCCCGGTGCCGGTGCCGCCCCCCTTGCCCGCGGTGATGAACACCATGTCCGCGCCCTTGAGGATCTCCTCGATCTCGTCGCGGTGCTCCTCGGCGGCCTGGCGGCCGACCTCGGGGTCGCTGCCCGCGCCGAGGCCCCGGGTGAGCTCCCGGCCGATGTCGAGCTTGGCGTCGGCGTCGCTCATCAGCAGTGCCTGGGCGTCGGTGTTGATGGCGATGAACTCGACGCCCTTCAGGCCGGCGTCGATCATCCTGTTGACGGCGTTGACGCCGCCACCCCCGATGCCGACCACTTTGATCACGGCCAAATAGTTCTGTGGATTACCGGCCATGGGTCGTGCCACCTCACATTCAAGGGGTTACCGGGGAGAGATCGGCCCACCCGGACCGCCATTGCACCCAGGAAGGTCGCCTGAAACTACCAAGGCCGGAGCCCCCCTCGACACCGGCTCACTCTCAAGTTAAGGTCGATACTTTTCCTCAACCTCTGGTAGTTCTCGCAGACTACGAACACCTCTGGTTGCGGGTCAAGGCCGGACTTCCCGGAACTCGGACATCCAGCGTCTCCAGGCAGGCCAGCTCCACGTCCGCCAGCACGGTCTTGACCGCGGTGATCTTCAGGTCCAGCTCGTCGGTGGACCCGAAGCGGATCTCGCCCCCGTCCACCAGCGCGGCGTCCAGGTCGGTCGACACGGACACCACCGTCCCGGGCATGCGCTCACGCACCGCGGTGGCCACCCGCAGGGCGTCCCGGGCCCCGGCCGGCAGCCGCTCCCCCTCCGCCACCCGGCCGCCGATGCCGGTCAGCACCAGGGGGGCCTCGCCGCCCGCGGCCGGCTCGCCCTCGGCATGGGGCTCGATGGCGAGCACCCGGCCCTCCGCGTCGACGAGCGCGGCGCGGTCCGGGGTGACCTGGACCAGGGCGGTCGCCTCCCGCTCCGTGACCCGGATGCGGACCGTGGAGGGCCAGGCCCGGGTCACCTCGGCCTCGTCGACCCAGGGCAGCGCCTCCACGCGGTCGGCCACCGCCCCCGGGTCCACGCCGACCATGGCCTCGCCCCGCTCGACGCCGGCCGCCCGGTCCACCGCCTCGGCCGGGGTGTGGCCGAGGCCCGACACCACGACCCGGTCGACGTCCAGCAGCGGCGACTGGGACGCCGCCACGCCGGCCACGACCAGCGCCACCAGGGCCAGGACCAGGGTGGCCCGCTTGAGGCGCTGGCGACCCGCCTCCCGGCGCACGGCGATGCGGCGGGAGCGGATGCGGGGATCCACCACCACCGCCACCGGCGACGTGCCCGGGCCGCCGGGCCCGAAGGAACCCACCGGCGTCGCGCCGGAGGCGGGTGGCAGGCCGTCACCGGGCCGGTCGCCCCGGCTCAACCCTCGACCTCCACCTCTACGTGAGGTCGAGAGTTCTCGAACCCGACCAGCCGGGTCTCCACCTCCAGGCGGGCCCCGAAGGCCTCCTCCACCCGGCGCTGCACCTCGCCCATCAGGGCCAGCACGTCGTCGGCCGAGCCGCCGGGATCGGCCTGCACGAAGTTGGCGTGCTTGGTCGACACCTCGGCCGTGCCCCGCCGCAGGCCCTTGCACCCCGCGGCGTCGATGAGCCGCCCCGCCGAGTCTCCCGGCGGGTTGGTGAACACGGACCCGGCGTTCTGGCCGCCCGGCTGGTTGGCGCGGCGCCAGGCCACGATCTCGGACAGCGTGCGCTCCCCCGCCATCCTGTCGCCCCGCGCCAGGCCCAGGGTGGCCGCCACCACCACCTGCCGGGGCGCCACCGCCGAGCGCCGGTACCCGAGCGCCAGGTCCCCGGCCGCGACCGTGCGGGGCCCGCCGCCGACCCCCAGGTCGACGATCTCGGCCGACACCAGCGTGGCGGCCATGTCCGAGCCGTGCCCGCCGGCGTTCATGCGCACCGCGCCGCCCACCGAGCCGGGGACACCCACGGCCCACTCGAACCCCGTCAGCCCTTCCCGGACCGTGCGGCGAGCCACCACCGGCAGGGCCGCGGCACCGCCGGCCCGGACCCGCGTGCCGTCGACGTCGACGCCGGCGAAGCCCTCCCCCAGCACCACCGCCACCCCGGTGAAGCCGGCGTCGGCCACCAGCAGGTTGGACCCCTTGCCCACCACCAGGACGTCCACGCCCGTGCCCGCCACGGCCGAGGCCACCGCGGCCAGGTCGTCGGTCGTCGCCGCCCGCACCAGCAGCGCCGCCGGCCCGCCCACCTTGTAGGTGGTGAACGGCCCGAGGGGGACGTCGCGCTCCGCCCGGGCGCCGAGGAGGGCGGCGGCCCGCTCGACGGCCGCGGGCCCCGGGCTCATCGCCGGGCCTCCAGCGCGGCCAGGATCCGGGGCGCCAGCGAGGTCAGGTCCCCGGCGCCCAGCGTGAGGCACAGGTCCCCGGGGCGCAGCACCCCGCCCAGCCACCCCAGCACGTCGTCGAGGCTGGGGAGCCAGGCCACGTGCGCCCACGGGTGGGCGTCGAGCACGGCGTCGACCAGCAGCTTGCCGGTGACGCCGGGGCGGGGCGCCTCGCCGGCGGCGTAGATCCCGGTGACCGCCAGCAGGTCGGCGTCCACGAAGGCGTCGGCGAAGTCGCGCCACAGCCCCGCCGTGCGGCTGTAGCGGTGGGGCTGGAACACGGCCACCACCCGCGACCAGGGGCCCCAGGCCGCGGCGGCCAGTGCCGCCGCCACCTCGGTCGGCAGGTGGTCGTAGCTGTCGACCACGGTGACCCCGCCCGCCTCGCCCCGGACCTCGAAGCGCCGGGCCACGCCGGCGAACTCCGCCAGGGCGGCGGCGCCGTCGGCCAGGGGCACGCCGAGGGCGTGGGCCACCGCCAGCGCCCCCGCCGCGTTGCGGGCGTTGTGGACACCCGGGGCGGCCGGGACCGCCACCGCCACCTCGTCGCCCGCGTGCCGGAGCGTGAACCGCACGCCGGTCCCCCACGGGGCCGGGTCGACCACCCGGTAGCCGGCGCCGGGGTCGAGGCCGTAGGTCAGGGGGCGGTCGGCCGCGGGCACCAGCGCCGCAGAGCCGGGGTCGTCGGCGCACAGCACGACCGGACCGGCGACACCCGCCACGAAGCGCCGGAACCCGTCCCGCAGCGCCTCCTCGCCGCCCCAGTTCTCGAGGTGGTCGGGCTCGACGTTGGTCACGACGGCCACGTCGGTGGCGAGCGCCAGGAACGTGCCGTCGCTCTCGTCGGCCTCCACCACCAGCGGCCCGTCGCCGCCCCAGGCCGCGCTGCGGCCGAGGTGGGCGATCCCCGCCCCCACCACCCAGCCGGGGTCCCGCCCGGCGCCGGCCAGGATCGTGGCCAGAAGCGCCGAGGTGGTGGTCTTGCCGTGGGTGCCGGCCACCGCCGCCGTGGTCCGCACCGCCGACAGCGACGCCAGGGCGGCGGCCCGGTGCAGCACCGGCACCCCCCGGGACCGGGCCGCGGCCACGTCGGGGTCGTCGTCCGGCGTGGCTGTGGACACGACCAGGGCCTCGACCGCGGGATCGAGCGGCGGCCGCTCGGCCCCGCTGGTGACCGCCACGCCCCGGCCCGCCAGCAGGTCCAGGAACGGCGTCGAGGGTGCCGGGTCGTGGCCGCTCACGCGGTGGCCGCTCTCGGCCAGCAGCGTGGCCACCGCGCTCATCCCGGCCCCGCCGACGTTGGTCACGTGCAGCCGGCGGGGGTGTGACAGGTCGAGCGTGGCCACCTCCCGCATGGCGGTCGGGAGCTCAGGCACGGGCGTGGGCCTCGGCCAGGGCGGCGATCTCGTCGGCGGCGCGGGGCCGGGCCGCGGCCCGGGCCGCCGCGGCCATGGCCGCCAACCGGTCGGGCGCGCCCAGCAGCGCCTCGACCTCGCCGGCCAGCCGGTCACCGTCGAGCTCGGCGTCGGGCACCACCACGGCCGCCCCCGCCGCCTCCAGGTGGCGGGCGTTGGCGGTCTGGTGGTCGGCGGTGACGAAGGGCGAGGGCACCACCACGGCCGGCAGCCCGGCCGCCAGCAGCTCGAAGCTGGTGCTGGCGCCGGACC
>DASSUD010000516.1:0-8035 GCA_035707385.1 Acidimicrobiales bacterium | reverse complement strand
GGCCCGCAGCGTGCGGCACACCTCGTAGCCGTTCATCCCCGGCAGCAGGATGTCGAGCACGATGGCCCGGTACGAGCGCTCGCGGGCCCGCCACAGGCCGTCGAGGCCGTCGAGGCTCACCTCCACGTCGAAGCCCTCGGCGGTCAGGCCGCGGGCCAGCGCCTCGCCCAGGTGCACCTCGTCGTCGACCACCAGGACCCGCACGGCGACCCAGTGTGGTGGCGGCGCGCCCGGAAGTCACTGCCGGGCCTGAGAACGCTCTCAGCCGGTCTCAGCGGTCCCTCAGCGGAGGACCGGCACGGTCGACGCCATGACGACCATCACCAGGACAGTGCGAGCGCTCGTCCTCGCGGCCGCCGTCGGCGGTCTGCTGGGGGCGTGCGCGGACGAGGGCGGCGACGGCGACGACGCCGTGGCCAGCCTCGACGATTCCACCGCCGCGGCCACCGATGACGATGACAACGGCGGCGACGACGACGGCGGCGACGGCGGCGGCGGGGGCGGTGGCCGCCCCGACAGCTCCGAGTTCCAGGACGCGGCCCTCGAGTACGCCCAGTGCATGCGGGACCACGGCATCGACATGCCCGACCCGACCTTCGACGAGGACGGCGGCACCCGGGTCGTCATGGGTCCCGGTGAAGGAGGCGGCCCCGACGTGGGGCCCGACGGCCAGCCGTCCGAGGAGTTCCGGGCGGCCTCGGAGGCGTGCCAGCCGATCCTCGAGGAGGCCGCGCCCGACCTCCAGCTCACCCCCGACGAGCAGGCCGAGATGCAGGACCAGCTGGTGGCCATGGCCGAGTGCATGCGGGCTCGCGGCCACGACGTGCCCGACCCCCAGGTCAGCGACGACGGCCGGGTGACCGTCGGCGGGCCCGGCGGGGGCGGCGGTCCCGCGCCCGGCAGCGCCGAGGAAGACGACTTCATGCAGGACATGGAGGAGTGCAACGAGGAGGCCGGCTTCGACGGTCCCCCCGGCCGCACGAGCGAGCGGGGCGGCGACGCGGACGACGAGGAGGAGGGGTGAGGGCCGCCCGGGTCGCCATCCCCGCGGCCGTGGTCGTCCTGGCGGGCGCCGGCACGGCCTGGCAGGTGGCCGGTCCCGAGGACGGCGGGGCCTCCGCCGCCGACGAGGCCGGCGCCGTGGCCACCGCCACGGCCACGGCCGAGCGCCGGGACCTGGCCGAGCGGGTCGAGCTCGACGGCACCCTCGGCTACGGCGACACCACCGACCTCACCCTGGCCGGTCAGGGCACGATCACCGCCCTGCCCGCCCTCGGCACGGTCATCGACCGCGGGCAGGCCGTGGCCGAGGTCGACGGCCGGCCGGTCCCTTTGCTGTTCGGCGAGCGCCCGCTGTGGCGGGAGCTCGGCACCGGCGTGGACGACGGCGCGGACGTCGAGCAGGTCGAGGCCAACCTCGTGGCCCTCGGCGTCGTCGACGCCACCGGGCTGACCGTCGATCAGGAGTGGACCTCCGCCACCACCGCGGCCGTGGAGGACTGGCAGGAGTCGCTCGGCCTGGACGAGACGGGCCGCATCGGCCCCGCGTCGGTGGTGGTGGCACCCGCCGCCGTGCGGGTGACCGGCCACCCGACCCCCCTCGGCAGCCCGGCGTCCGGACCCGTGCTGGAGGTGGGCAGCACGGTCCTCCAGGTCGTCGTCGACCTGGAGGCCACCCGCCAGAGCCTGGTCACCGTGGGCGACAAGGTCGAGATCGAGCTGCCCGACGGGTCGGTGACCGCCGGGGCCGTGGCCGCCGTCGGCACGGTGGCCGAGGCGCCCGACGACGCCAGCGACGCCCCCGGGGCGGCCGAGGGCGATCCCACCGTCGAGGTCACCATCGCCCTCGACGACCCCGCGGCGGCGGGCGCGCTGGACGAGGCGCCGGTGACCGTCCGGGTCACCACCAGCGCCGCCACCGGCGTGGTGGCTGTGCCGGTCGACGCCCTGCTGGCCCTGGCCGAGGGCGGCTACGCCGTCGAGCGGGTGGCCGGCGACGGCACCACCACGCTGGTCGGCGTGGAGGTCGGGGCCTTCGCCGACGGCTGGGTCGAGGTCACCGGCGACATCGCCGAGGGCGACACGGTGGAGGTGCCGGCATGAGCCCCGGCGACCCCGTGCTCGAGCTGCACGACGTCACCAAGCGCTACCCCGCCGTCCCGCCGGTCGAGGCGCTGGCCGGGGTGAGCTTCGCGGTGGCGCCCGGTGAGCTGGTGGCGGTGGTGGGACCGTCGGGGTCCGGCAAGTCGACGCTGCTCCACATGATGGGGGCGCTCGACCGGCCGACGTCGGGCACCGTGCGGGTGGCCGGGACCGACGTCGGCGGCCTCGGCGACCGCGAGCTGTCCGCCCTGCGGGCCTGGCGCATCGGCTTCGTGTTCCAGCAGTTCCACCTGCTGGACGGGCTGACCGCCGCCGACAACGTGGCCGCCGGCCTGCTGTACCGGGGCGTCCCCGCCGCCGAGCGCCAGCGGCGGGCGGCGGCCGCCCTCGACCGCGTGGGGCTGGCCCACCGGCTGTACCACCGCCCGACCGAGCTGTCGGGCGGCGAGTGCCAGCGGGTGGCGGTGGCCCGGGCCATCGTGGGCGAGCCCGCGGTGGTGCTGGCCGACGAGCCCACCGGCAACCTCGACTCCGCCACCGGGGCCGAGGTGATCGACCTTCTGCGCCGGCTCAACGCCGCCGGCGGCACCATCGTCGTCATCACCCACGACCGGCACGTGGCAGCGGCGATGCCGCGGGTGCTGGCCATGCGGGACGGCCGGGTCGAGGCGGACACGGCGGTGGCGGCATGAGCGCCAGCCGCCTGCGGTGGGCGGACGTCGTAGCGGTGGGGACGGTGGGGCTGCGGGCCAAGCGGGTCCGCACCGGGCTGACCGCGCTCGGCATCGCCATCGGCATCGCGGCCATGGTGGCGGTGGTCGGCATCTCCGCCTCCAGCCGGGCCGACCTGCTGGCCGAGCTGGACGAGCTGGGCACGAACCTGCTGGCGGTCCAGCCCGGCCAGGACATGTTCGGCTCCGACAGCAAGCTGCCGGTCACGGCCCCGGGCATGGTGCGCCGCATCGGCCCGGTCGAGGCCGCGGCCGCCACCCGCACCGTGGAGGGCGTGACCGTGCGGCGCACGAACCGCATCCCGTCGGACCGGACCGGCGGCATCGCCGTGGTGGCCACCGAGCCGGCCCTGCTCGACACGTTGGGGGCGACGGTGAACGCCGGCACGTTCCTCAACGACGCCACCGCCACCCAGCCCGCGGTGGTGCTCGGGTCGGAGGCCGCCGCCCGCCTCGGCATCGGCGACCTGGAGGGCGACCCCCTGGTGTGGCTGGGCGGGCAGTGGTTCCGGGTCGTGGGCATCCTCGACCCGGTGCCCCTGGGGCCGGACATCGACCGGTCGGCCCTGGTCGGCTACCCGGTGGCCCAGGAACTGTTCGGCATCGACGAGGCGGCGTCCACGGTGCGGGTCCGCACGGATCCGGACCAGGTGGAGGCGGTGCGGTCCGTGCTGGCCGCCACGGCCAACCCCTCCTCGCCGGAGGAGGTGGACGTGACCCGGCCCAGCGACGCCCTCGCCGCCCGGGCCCGGGCGGACGAGACGCTGACCGCGCTGCTGCTCGGGTTGGGGGCGGTGGCGCTGGTGGTCGGCGGGGTCGGCATCGCCAACGTCATGGTCATCTCGGTGCTGGAGCGCCGGGCCGAGATCGGCGTCCGCCGGGCGCTGGGCGCCACCCGGGGCCACGTGCGGGGCCAGTTCCTGGTGGAGTCGGTGCTGCTGGCGGGGCTGGGCGGGCTGCTGGGGGTGGCGCTGGGCGCGGCGACGACGGCGGTGTACGCCGACATGAGGGGCTGGCGCCTGGCGGTGCCGCTGGCCGGCCTGGCCGGCGGGGTGGCGGCGTCGCTGGTGGTCGGGGCCGTGGCCGGCCTGTACCCGGCGGCCCGTGCCGCCCGCCTGGCCCCGGCGGAGGCGGTCCGGGCGGCCTGACCCCTGTCGATTTGGCGGCGTATACGCCGAGATCTCGACGTATGCGCCGCCAAATCGTCCTACGGGAGTCCGGCGTGGGGGACGTCGACGGTCGTGGTGACGAGCTTGGCCTCCCGGGCGGCGGCCCGGTTGTGCTCGAAGTAGTCGGGGGCCACGCAGGCGAGCAGCGTCGTCCCCTCCGGGCCGCCGAGCATGCAGGCATACACGCCCAGCCCGTCCGGGGCGGGGACCTCCTCGACCACGCCCTTGCCCTCGGCCACCCGCACCAGCCGGTTGGCGAGCGCGTCGGCGGCCCAGATGCAGCCCTCGGCGTCGAGGGTGCAGCCGTCGGGGGCCACGCCCGGCAGCGCCGCCCACTCCCGCCGGTCGGCCAGGGCGCCGCCCTCGCCGATGGTGAAGGCGGTGTAGCGCCCGCCCATGGTCTCGCCCACGACCAGGGTGGAGCCGTCGGGGGTGACCACCGACCCGTTGGGGAACATGAGGTCGCCGGCCGCCACGCCCACCGTGCCGTCGGGCGCGATGTGGACCAGGTTGGCGGCCTGGGGCGTCCCCCCCGACATCAGGTCGAACCCGAAGTTGCCGACGTAGGTGTTGCCGGCCGCATCGACGACCAGGTCGTTGGCCGCGCCACCGCAGTGCGGGGCGATGTCTGCGTACGTGCCGACCGTGCCGTCGGGCGCCCGCCGCAGGACCGTGCGGTCCCGCATGGACACGACCAGCAGCGACCCGTCCGGCAGCCAGCCGAGCCCCGAGGGCTGGCCGTCGACGGTCATGACCGCCTCGGTCGCGCCGCCGGGGTCGATGGCGAACACCGTGTGCCGGTAGAAGTCGGACACCCACCAACGGCCGTCGTGCCAGCGGGGCCCCTCGAAGAACGATCCGCCATCCGCCAGGGTCTCGAAGCTGTGGTCGGCCATGCGGCGGACCGTACCGCCCCGCCCGCTCAGGCGCTGCCGTAGCCGCGCGACGCCGCCCGCAGGACCGCGGCGACCTCGTCCACGCCGGGCTGCGGGAGCCCGAGTGACTTGGAGGTGATGGCGCCCAGGTACACGTTCACGGTGACCGCCACCAGCGCGTCGGTGCTGATCTCGGGGGAGATCTCGCCCCGCGCCTTGCCGCTCTCCACCGAGGCCCGGGTGATCTGCTCGATGAGCCGCACGCTGACCAGGAGCGGCGACTCGCCCAGGTCCTCGCGGATGACGGCCCCGGTGACCTCGGTGAGCAGCCGATGGCTCGGCGACGAGGGGGCCGCCACGTGCCGGGCCAGCAGGAGGGTGAAGGCGTCGCTGTGGTTGGGGAGGTCACCCAGCTCGCCGGCCTCGCCCGCCATGTGGGCGGCGAGGTACTCGTTCAGGACTTCGCGCTCGGTCCGGTACCACTCGTCCAGCACGGCGTGGGCCATCAGCTCCTGCTTGCCGCCGAAGTGGGCGTAGATGGCGCCGGTGGTGAGCCCGGCCCGGCGGGCCACGGCCTGGAGCGTGGTGGCCTGGTAGCCGCTGTCTATGAGGAGCTCGTAGGCGGCGACGAGCAGCCGGTCGCGGGTCGAGACGTCGGCCGCGAAGCCGTCGTCGTCCACACCCTGCGGTTGAGGCGCGGAGAGTGCCGCCACGGCGTCAGCGTAACGGGTGTGATCGGCCACGTGTCGTGATGAGCCCCCCTCCGCACGGAGCGTAATCAATCGGTAACGTCGTTAACCAGCGTTCTTATTGACGTTACGACCAGTAAGAGTAATGCTGTTATTACTCGGGAGTAGCGACTGGCCTCGCCCGCCGCGGTTGCCGCCGGTGCTCCTCAGCCAACCAGGAGGGGAACATGAGACCTACGAAACGGGGTCGCAGGCTCGTCCTTGCGACACTCGCCACGGTCGTCTTCGTCATGGGGTCGGCCACGGGGGTGGTCGGCGCCCAGGGGCACGACGACCATGGCGGCCACGACGGGACCACCACGACCACCGGCCCGGGCGCGACCACCACGACCACAGGGGGCACCGGGCCGACCAGCAGCACGACGTCGCCGCCGCAGCCCGGGTCGCAGGAGTCCAGGATCCGGTACGGCCCGTTCAGCGTCCAGGCGGCGCCGACCAACCCGGACGGCACCCACGGGCACGCCCACACGGGCAACCGGTTCTCGCTGTTCATCCGCAAGCCGTGCACCAACTGCTACGTCACCGGCATGACCGCCAACCTGGTGTACGCGGACGGCCGCACGGCCGGCTGGAACACCGACGCCCAGCTCCACCACATGGTGATGCTGGCCGGCGGGGGCGGCAAGACCGACGCCACCTGCGCCGTGTCCCTGTTCGGGCTGCTCGGCCAGCGCTTCTTCGCCTCCGGCGACGAGCGGACGCCGATCATCGCGCCTCCGGGCTACGGCTACTTCGTGGGCCGGGAGAACTGGCACATGATCTGGGAGCTGGCCAACCACATCAACCAGCCCCAGAGCGGCCTGTACATCGAGATGAAGTACAACTGGGTGCCGGCCACCACGCCGGGGATGACCCGCCTCGAGCCCGTGTGGCTCGACATGAACCAGTGCGGGACGTCCGAGATCAGCGTCCCGGCCGGCGCCAGCACCCGGACGTACAACTGGAACGTGAACCGGCCCGGCCGGGTCATCGGCGCCGGCGGCCACGTCCACGACGGTGGCGTCAACCTGACCGTCGCCACCGGCGGCCAGGTGTGGTGCGACTCGAGGGCCCGCTACGGCGGCAGCCCGCTCTACACGGGCCACCACGGGGAGGCGCACCTGTCCGGCATGTCGGTGTGCACCGGCACGAGACAGAACCCCGTCACCACGCTGGCGAGAGGCCAACGGGTGACGATGACGGGCCACTACAACATGCCGGCCGCCGTCACCGACCAGATGGGCATCTTCGTCGTCTACATCGATCAGTCGCCCTAACCGACGAGCGTGTCCCCAACACGGGTGCCGGGAGGTCCAGCCTCCCGGCACCCGCATCATCAGCCTGCGGACGCCATCCAACGGGGGGAACGATGACGCCCACCAGTCCAGCCCTACGCGCCGTCGCCCGTCTCGCCGTCGCCGCCACCCTGCTCCTCGGTCTCGGCCTTGCGCACGCGTCGCAGGCCGGAGCCCATGCGGTGGTCGTCGGCACTGCACCGGCGGACGCGACACGGGTCGAGGCCCTGCCCGACCGCATCTCGATCTTCCTCAACGCCAAGCCGGCCACCGTCGAAGGCGACCCGGTCTCGGTCTTCGATCCCACCGGTGCCCGCATCGACGACGGCGACGTGCGGGTCGAGGAGGCCGGGCGGGTGCTGTCCGTCGGCGTCCTCCACCGCGCCGAGCCCCCGGTCATGGGCGACTACGAGGTCGTCTACCGGATCGTGTCGGCCGACAGCCACCTGGTCACGGGCAGCTTCGGCTTCCACGTCCACCCCCACGAGGCGGAGGGCGCCCCGGCCGCGGCGCCCGCCGACCCGGCGGCTGCCCCGCCAGCCGCGGGCGGTCCGGCCCTCGCCACCTCCCCGGCGCCGGCGGGCGGCGCCCCCGCCGAGGCCGAGCACTGGCTGCGCCGGGCCGGCCCGCTGGACGTGCGCCCCGAGCTGGCGCTCGGTCTCGTAGCCGTGGTGGTGGGCGCGGTGGCCGCCCGCCGGCAGGTGGGGGCCCCGGCCCGCCGCCGCATCGCCCCGCCGCCGGGGCGCGGCCGAGTCGGCCCCGGCCTCGGGGGCGGGCGTGCCTGACCTGCGTCCGCTGCCATGGGACGACGCCACGGACACCCCCCGCGCCGGCGAGCGCTCCCCGGCGGCGTTCGACGATGTCGACCGTGTGACAGGCGGCACTGTCGACCTGGGCGGCCCCTACGATGCCGGTATCGACCCCGACGACGGCACTGACGGACCGGCGGAGGAGCGCGACGCCTCCCGCACCAGCTACACCGGTGAGGGCCGCGCCGCCAGCCGCTTCGGGGTCGGGCTGTCGGACGGGGCGGGCTTCGACGTGCCCCGGGACGAGTGGATGCGGCCGGTGCGGCCGGCTCCCGGCCGTCCCGCCAACGGCGCGCACCACGCCCACGGCGCCAACGGGACCAAC
>DASSUD010000515.1:0-14287 GCA_035707385.1 Acidimicrobiales bacterium | reverse complement strand
CCTGCGGTCCCGCTACGACGTGGTGCTGTGCGAGGGGGCCGGCAGCCCCGCCGAGATCAACCTGCTGGACGGCGACCTGGTCAACCTGCCGCTGGCCCGCCGGGCCGGGCTGCCGGCGATCGTGGTGGGCGACATCGACCGTGGCGGGGTGTTCGCCGCCCTGTACGGGACGGTGGCGCTCCTGCCCGACGACCTGCGGGCCACGGTCCGGGGATTCGTCGTCAACCGGCTGCGGGGCGACCCCGCCCTGCTGGGCGACGCCTGCGCCGACCTGGAGCGGCGGTGCGGCGTCCCCACGCTGGGCGTGCTGCCGCACCTGGGCGTGGTCGACATCGACAACGAGGACAGCCTGGCGCTGGACCGGTCCGACCCCGCACCGGCGGGGGACGGCGACGTGCTGGACGTGGCCGCGCTGCGCTGGCCGCGAGTGTCCAACGCCGGGGACGTCGACCCGCTGCGGCTGGAGGCGGGGGTCGGGGTGCGGTGGGTCCGGTCGGTGGCCGAGCTGGGCCGGCCCGACCTGGTGGTGCTGCCGGGGTCGAAGGACACCCGCGGCGACCTGGCGTGGTTCCGGCGCACGGGGCTGGCGGCCGCGGTCGAGCGGTCGGGCGCGGCGGTGGTGGCCGTGTGCGCGGGGCTGCAGATGGTGGGCGACCGCATCGACGACGCCGCCGGGGTCGAGGGCCGGCCCGGCACCGGCAAGGGCCTGGGATGGGTGCCGGTGGCGACCGAGTTCGGGGGCGACAAGGTGCTGGACCGCCCGGTGGGTCGGGTGGCCGATGGCCCGGGGCGGGGCGAGGACGTGGCCGGCTACCGCATCCACCACGGGCGGGTGCGGGCCGAGGGCGCGGCGGCGCCGTGGCTGGTGGCGGAGGGCGGCGAGGTGCTCGGCTGGCACGGCGACAGGGTGGTGGGCACCACACTGCACGGGCTGTTCGAGCGCGACGGGTTCCGGGCCGCGCTGCTCCGGTGGGCCGCCGCCCGGGCGGGCAAGGCGTGGGCGCCCACGGGCGTCGACTTCGCCGCCGCCCGCCTCGACCGCCTGGACCGCATCGCCGACGCCCTGGAGTCGCACCTGGACCTGGAGCGGGTGGCCGCCCTCATCGCCGAGGGCGCCCGGTGACCGCCGGCACCGGGGTGACCGAGGCCCTCGGCCGGCTGACCGAGGTGGCCGACTGGATGCGGTGGCGCCTGGTGGAGCCGGGGGAGCCGCTGGCGCCCGGGGAACTGGCGGGCGCGGACCTGGCGGCGTCGCCGGACCTCGTGGCCGAGGCCATCGCCACCGGGGCCGACGCCCGGGGGACGGGCGATCCCACCGTCCTGGCCTCGCTGTGGTGGCAGGGGTACGCCTACCGGACCGCCGGGGTGGCGCTGGCCTGCTGGCTGCTGACGGGGGTCGCCCCGGACTGCCGGGCCGAGCACATGGCGGTCGGGGTGGCCCGGGGGCGGCCGTCCTCCACGATCTGGCGGCGTACGCGCCGAGATGGCGGCGTATACGCCGCCAAATCGTTGTGTGACCACCTGTTCGCCGACCATCTCGACCTGGTGGCCGCCTCCTTGCCCCGGATCGGGCGCAACCTCGTATGGGGGAACGTGGCGGCCGCCTGTGCCTCCGGCGCCGGGGCCGTGCGGGACGCCGCCGGGCCCTCCTGGCACGACGGGGTGGCCGCCTTCCTGGCCGCCGCCCCCCACGGGCTGGCCGGCCTCGGCGCCTGGGAGCCGGTCCCGCCCCCCGGCGAGGGCTGGGCCTTCCACCGCCGGACCTGCTGCCTGTGGTGGAAGACGACCACCTCCGGGGGCGCCCTGTGCGCCGACTGCTCGCTGCACCGCTCCCCCGACGAGAGGCACGCATGATCCTGTTCCTCAGCAACGCCGACACCGAGCTGCTGGCCCTCGGGTCGATCGTGCACCGGCTGCCGGACGGGTTCCCGGAGGTGCGGGGCGGCCACCCCGGCACCGAGGCGCTGGCCCTGGCCCCGGACCTCGACGGCGTGGGGGCCGTGGTCGTCCGCCTGCTCGGCGGCCGCAGCGCCTGGGAGCGCCCGTTCGACGACCTGCGGGCCGGCTGCCGGGAGGCCGGCATCCCGCTCATCGCGGTGGGCGGGGAGGCCGCGCCCGACGCCGAGCTGACCCGGCTGTCCACCGTGCCCGCCGGCATCGCCGCCGAGGCCCACCGCTACCTGGCCGCCGGGGGGCCGGCCAACGTCGAGCAGCTGCTGCTGTTCGTGGCCGACACCGTGCTGCTGGGTGGGTTCGGGTTCGACCCGCCGGCCCCGGTCCCCCAGGCGGGCGTCTGGTACTCGACCCCCGGCCACGACGACTCCCCCGGCGACGACCGGCCGCTGGTGGGCGTCGTGTTCTACCGGGCCCACCTGGTGGCCGGGAACACCCAGTTCGTCGCCGACCTGTGCGGGGCCATCGAGGCCGCCGGCGCCCGCGCCCTGGCGGTGTACTGCTACTCGCTGCGCCCCGACGCGGCGGGCCGGGTCGACGCCCTCCACCTGTGCCGGGAGGCGGGCGTCGACGCCCTCGTCACCACCGTCCTCGCCATGGGCCGGGCCGGTGCCGGCGCCGAGGACGAGTGGGAGGTTCCCGAGCTGGCGGCGCTGGGCGTGCCGGTGATCCAGGCGCCGTCGTGCAACCGGTCACGGGACGAGTGGGCGGCCGACGACGCCGGCCTCACCCCCCTGGACGTGGCCCGCGGCGTCGCCATCCCCGAGTTCGACGGCCGCATCGTGGCCCCCGCGTTCGCCTTCCGGGAGGAGGTCGACGACGGCGCCGACCTCGGCACCCCGCTCGTCGCCCACCGCACCGACCCCGACCGGGTGGCCCGGGTCGCCGGCCTGGCCGCCCGCCACGCCCGGCTGTCCCGCACACCGCCCGCCGAGCGGAGGGTGGCGCTGGTGATGTCGGCCTACCCCACCAAGCGCAGCCGGCTGGGCAACGCCGTGGGCCTGGACACGCCGGCGTCGGTCATCGGCCTGCTGCACGCACTCCGGGACGCGGGCTACCGGGTGGACGACATCCCGCCCGACGGGGACGCCCTCATGGCCGCCCTGGCCGACCGCCTCACCTACGACACCAACACGCTCACCGCCCGCCAGGCAGCCCTCGGCGCCGGGCGTCTCCCGGCCGCCGACTACGGGCGCTGGTTCGCCGGCCTCCCCGAGCGGGCCCGCGACGAGGTCACCGCCGTGTGGGGGCCGCCGCCCGGCGAGGTCTACGTCCACGGCGGCGCCCTGGTGTTCCCCGGCCTCGACCTGGGCGGGGTGCTGGTCACGGTCCAGCCGCCCCGGGGCTTCGGGTCCGACCCCATCGGCGCCTACCACGCCCCCGACGTGCCGCCGCCCCACCACTACCTCGCGTTCTACCGCTGGGTGGCGGAGGGCTGGGGCGCCGACGCCATGGTCCACGTGGGCAAGCACGGCACGCTGGAGTGGCTGCCCGGCAAGGCCAACGCCCTGTCGTCGGCCTGCTTCCCCGATGCCGCCCTCGGCGACCTCCCCCTCGTCTACCCGTTCGTGGTCAACGACCCCGGCGAGGGCACCCAGGCCAAGCGCCGGGCCCACGCCGTCCTGGTCGACCACCTGGTGCCGCCGATGACCCGGGCCGAGTCGACCGACGACCTGGCCCGCATCGAGACCCTGCTCGACGCCTACGCGGGCGCCCAGGCCATGGACCCGGGCAAGCTGCCGGCCCTGCGCCGCCAGGTGTGGGACGTGCTGGTCGAGGCCGAGATCCACCGCGACCTGGGCCTGGCCGACGGGGTGGGCGAGGCCGAGTTCGACGACATGGTCCTGCACGTCGACGGCTACCTGTGCGCCCTGAAGGACGCCCAGATCCGGGGCGGGCTGCACGTCCTGGGTGTCCCGCCCGAGGGCGAGGCGCTGGTCGACCTGGTCCTCGGCATCACCCGGCTGCCGCAGGGCCCCGTGCCGGCGCTGCGGGCGGTGGTGGCCCAGGCGCTGGGCTTCGACCCCCGCACCGAGCGCCGCCACGAGGTCGACAAGATCGAGGCCGAGTGCCGCAACCGGGTCGAGTCCCTGGCCGCCGCAGGCTGGTCCCGGGACATGGACCCCCAGGACCCGGCGAGCGTGGTGGAGCACTGGATCTGCGCCCGGCTGGTCCCGGCCCTGGCCGCCACCCCCGACGAGGTGGCCAACACGCTGCGGGCGCTCGAGGGGGGCTACGTGCCCGCCGGCCCCAGCGGGGCGCCCACCCGGGGTGCGGCCCACGTGCTGCCCACCGGCCGCAACCTCTACTCGGTCGACCCCAAGGCCCTGCCCTCGGCCCTGTCGTGGGAGGTGGGCCGGGCCCTGGCCGCCGAGCTGGTGGCCCGGCACGTGGCCGAGACGGGCGCGCCGCCCACCACGGTGGGGCTGGTGCTGTGGGGCACGGCGGCCATGCGGACCGGCGGCGACGACGCGGCCCAGGCACTGGCCCTGCTGGGGGTGCGGCCCTGCTGGGACGGCGACTCGGGTCGGGTCACCGGGCTGGAGCCGGTGTCCCTGGCCGAGCTGGGCCGCCCGCGGGTCGATGTGACGCTGCGCATCTCCGGTTTCTTCCGGGACGCGTTCCCCCACCTGGTGGCGCTGCTGGACGATGCCGTGCACCTGGTGGCGGGGCTGGACGAGTCACCGGAGGACAACCCGGTGGCCGCGGCCGGGGCGGCCGACGCCCGCCTGTGGGGCCCGCCGCCGGGCGGGTTCGGGTCCGGCATCCTGCCGGTGATCGAGAAGGGGTCGTGGCGCACGGACGCCGACCTGGCCGAGGTGTACCTGGCGTGGTCCGGCTTCGCCTACGGCCGGGACCGGGCGGGCGAGCCCGCGCCCGAGGCCATGCGCCGGCGGTTCGCCGCCATCCAGGTGGCGGTCAAGAACCAGGACAACCGCGAGCACGACATCTTCGACAGCGACGACTACCTCCAGGACCACGGCGGGATGGTGGCCGCGGTGCGGGCGCTGGCCGGCCGGGAGCCGCGGGCCTGGTTCGGCGACACGTCCAACCCGGCGAGCCCCCGGGTGCGGGCGCTGTCGGAGGAGGCGGCCCGGGTGGTGCGCAGCCGGGTGCTCAATCCCCGCTGGATCGGGGCCATGCGCCGCCACGGCTACAAGGGGGCCTTCGAGCTCGCCGCCACCGTCGACTACCTCTTCGGCTACGACGCCACCGCCCGGGTGGTGGAAGACTGGATGTACGAGCGGGTGACGGAGTCGTATGTCGCCGATCCGGAGATCCGGGAGTTCTTCCGGGACTCCAATCCCTGGGCGTTGCGCGCGCTGGCCGAACGCCTGCTAGAAGCACACACACGCGGGATGTGGCAAGCCAGCGACACAGCCCGCAAGAGCCTCGTCGACGCGGTGCTCGAGGCGGAAGGCTGGGAGGAGCAGCGGACATGACAGGGCGACACAGACACCGGGGCCGGTCGTCGTGACCAGCCTCGCCCGCTTCCCCTTCAGCGCCGTCGTCGGGCAGGACGAGGCGCGCATGGCGCTCCTGCTGGCGGCCGTCGACCCCGGCATCGGGGGCGTGCTGCTGCGGGGCGACAAGGGCTCCGCCAAGTCGACGCTGGCCCGGGGCCTGGCCGGCATGCTGCCGGGCGGCGCCCCGTTCGTGGAGCTGCCGCTCGGCGCCACCGAGGACCGGGTCCTCGGCACCATCGACCTCAAGGCCGCGCTGACGGAGGGCGACACCGTGTTCCGGCCGGGGCTGCTGGCGGCCGCCCACGGCGGCGTCCTCTACGTCGACGAGGTCAACCTGCTCCCCGACCACCTGGTCGACGTGCTGCTGGACGTGGCCGGGTCGGGCATCAACGTCGTGGAGCGCGACGGCGTCTCGCACTCGCACCCGGCCCGGTTCGTGCTGGTGGGGTCGATGAACCCCGAGGAGGGCGAGCTGCGCCCCCAGCTCCTCGACCGCTTCGGCCTGTCGGTCGAGATCAAGGCGCCGGCCGACCCCCGGGCCCGGGCCGAGGTGGTCCGCCGCCGCCTGACGCACGACGCCGGGGGCCGGGTGGACGGCGGCGAGGGCGACATCGTGCTGCGGGCCCGGCTGGCCGCCTCCATGCCGGCGGACCTGCCGGACACGGTGGTCGACTTCGCCTGCCGGCTGGCCGTGAGCGTGGGCGCCGAGGGCCTGCGGGCCGACCTGGTGCTGTGCCGGGCGGCGGCCGCCTTCGCCGGATGGGAGGGCCGCTCGGTGGCCTCGTCCTCCGACGTGGAGCGGGTGGCGGGCGTGGCGCTCGGGCACCGGCGGCGCCGCCGGCCGTTCGACCCGCCGACGCTCAACGCCGGCGAGCTGGAGCGCGCCCTGGACGCGGCCCGCCAGTCCTTCGCCGACGCCCACCGGGCCCCGGTCCCCGAGCCGATCCCCGAGCCGGTGGACGAGTCGATCCTCGAGGGGCTGCTCGACGACGAGGACGCGGCCCCGGCGCCCGAGCCCTCGGCTGCCGGCGAGGAGGACGCCGCCGCGGCCGGGGACGAGGCCCCGGGGCCGGAGGCCGAGCCGGTCGAGGTCGAGATCGCCATCGAGGACGAGCTGGAGGCCGAGGACGAGGCCCTGGCCGCCGCACCACCCGCCGGCGACCCCGTCGAGGGGTACGCGGCCGACCCCTTCGCCGAGGCCGAGGCCCGGGCGGACGTCGACGAGGCCGCCGAGCCGCCGCCCGGGCACGGCGACGCATCCGGCTCGCCGGGCGGGCCGACCGATCCGCCGCCACCCCCGCCGCCCCCGCCGTCGGGTTGGGTCCCGGCGGGCGCCCCCGCCGCGCCACCGGGCAACCCCTGGGAGTCGCTGGCCGGGAAGGCGTTCAACGCCCCGCCACCCCCGCCGCCCACGCTGGACGAGCCGGCGGCGCCCGAGCCGCCGCCACCCCCGCCGCCGGGCGGTGGCGAGGCCCGGGTGGGCCGGTCGGCCGCGGGGACCGAGCCCCGGGGCCGGGTGATCGGCCACCAGGCGCCGGCCGGCGGGTCGATGGCCGGGGTGGCCGTGGCCGCCACCGTGCGGGCCGCGGCCCAGCGCCGCCAGGCGGACCCGGGTGGCCCGCTCCTGGCGGTCGAGGACCTGCGGGAACCGGTGCGGTCGCGCACGATGGGCCGGACCGTGGTGGTGGCGGTCGACGCCAGCGGGTCCATGGGCACCCACCAGCGGGTGGAGGCGGCCACGGGGGCGGTGCTCGGCCTGCTGGCCGACGCCTACCTGCGGCGGGACCGGGTGGCGATGGTGACGTTCCGGGGCGACAGCGCCGAGGTGGTGCTGCCACCGACGGCCAGCGTCGAGCTGGCCCGCACCCGCCTGGCCGAGCTGCCGACCGGGGGCGTCACCCCGCTGGCCGAGGGGATCAACGCCGCCCTGTCCATCGCCCACCGGGCCGCCAACGACGGCTGGCCGCCCCTGCTGGTGCTGATCACCGACGGCCGGGCCACCGGCCACCAGGCCGCCGGCGAGCGGGCCCGGGCGGCGGCGACCGACGTGGCGGCGGCCGGCCTCGACGTGGTGGTGATCGACGCCGAGGACGGCCCCACCCGCCTGGGGCTGGCCGAGCAGTTGGCCACGACCATGGGCGCCCGCCACCTCCGCCTGGAGGAGATGGGGCCCCAGCGCCTCGAAGCCGCCGTCCGCGACGCCCTCGTCCGCTGACCCGCCGGGTCGCCGGGTCGCCGGGTCGCCGGGTCGCCGGGTCGCCGGCGAAGGGTGTGATCGGGGCGATCCGCCGGGGTGAGGGCCCCGGGGGGTGTGGGGAGCCCGCGCCGCTCGGCGGATCGCCTCGATCGTGGAGGACCGGCCCCGTCGGGCCGGCGGCGTGCGCCCGTTCGCCGCGGAACGGGCACGCTGAGGACGCAGTCGAGCACCCTCCGATCAGCCGGGCGTCAGCGGCGGCAGATCGCATCCTGAACGCCCACTAAGCTTTCCTGACGTGCCGCGGCCCTACCGCTACGCTCCCGCCCGGCCCGGGCGGCCCCTGATCCGCCGGAGTGCCCTGCTACGCCGGCTCAACAAGCGCTGGGACCGTCAAATAACGGTCATTGTCGCAGGTGCCGGGTTCGGTAAGTCGGCGCTGCTGGCCCAGGCGCTCGATGAGAACGCCTTGGCGCCCCGGGGCGTCGATTGCTGGCTGGGGTGCGGCCCGGGCGACGACGACGCCCGCCGGCTGGCCGCCGGCCTCGCCGACTCGCTGGGTGCCGACCTCCCCCACCTCCACCAGCCGGGCGATCTCGACCCCGACGCGCTGGGCGCGCTGCTGGCCGGCGACCTGTGGCGCTGGTCCCCGCGGCAGGTGTGCCTGGTGCTCGACGACGTCCACGAGATCGGGCGCGACTCCTCCGGGGCCGCCGTCCTGGCCGGCCTCGTGAACAACCTGCCGTCGAACGGCCACGTGGTCCTCAGCGGCCGGACCGACCCCCCGCTCCCGCTCGCCCGGCTCGAGGCCCAGGGGTGGGTCGAGCGCCTGGGCGAGTGCGACATGGCCTTCGGTGACGACGAGCTCTCGTCCTTCGCCACCCTGCGGGGCATGCCACGCGACAGGCTGACCGACCTGGGCGGCTGGCCGGCCCTGGCCGAGCTCCGCACCGCCGGCGCCCGGGACGCGGTCGACGACTTCCTGGCCGAGGAGGTCATGGCCGCCCTCACCCGCGCCGACCGGCGGGTGGTGGCCACCGTGGCCGCACTGGGCGGGGCGGACCAGACCCTGGTCGACACCGTCCTCGGCGGCCGCATCCCGCTGGCGGCGCTGATGGCCCGCCTGCCGCTGGTCTCGTGCGACGACCACGGCTGGTTCGCCATCCACCCGGTGTGGTCGGAGGCCCTGTCCCGCCACCTCGACGAGGCCGAGCGTCAGCAGGTGCAGCGCCAGGCGGGCCTGGCCCTCGCCACCCGGGACATCCGCCAGGCTGCGGAGCTGCTGGTGGCGGCCGGCGCCCACGACGACCTGCGGGCCGTGCTGCGCACGGGTTGCCGGGCGCATGTCCTGTCGGCCTTCTCCGGGGTCACCCGCCTCTACGCCAGCCTGCCCGACTCGGTGCGGTCCGCCCCGGAGGGCCAGCTGGTGGCGGGAGTGGCCGCCTCCACCACCGACGTCGACCGCGCCGTCGACCTGCTGAGCACGGCGGCCCGGCGCTTCGCGGAGGACGGCGAGCGGGTCGGCCTCCTCACCGCCCTCGAGCACCTGGCCATGTACGCCCACTGGCGGGAGGACGTCGAGCTGTTCGGCACGCTGTGGGACTACGCGCAGCAGGTCGACGGCCTCCCGGAGGCCCGGGGCGTCATCGCCCTGGGGAACGCGCTCATCGCCGACACGCTGGGTGACGCCCGCGGGGTCCTGTCCGCCCTCGACAGCCTCGACGTCGACGACGTGGCCCCCTACTGGCGGGCGACGGTCACCTGGTTGCGAGCCACCTCGGAGCTGGCGCTCGGGTTCGCCGAGGCGGCGCGGCGCAACGCCGAGCTGGCGGTCAGCCAGGCCAGCCCCGCGCTGCGCGGTGCGCTCGCGATGCTGCAGGTCAACGCGCTGGAGGCGTGCGGCGACTTCGACCGCGCCCGCGAGGTGCTCCAGCGCATGCTCGACGAGCTGGACCGGTCCGGCAACGACCACACGCGGGGCGTCGGCTACGCCATCGCCGCGGCGCGGGCCGCCTTCGCCGGCGCCGTCGACGAGGCGGACCGCCTGATCCTGCTGGCCCACCAGTGCGGCGGGAAGAGCCCGCTGCCCAGCCTGGTGGCCACCATGCGCCTCTCGGAGGCGGGCATCGCCGTCGCCCGGGGCGACGAGGGCGCGGCGGCCGCGCTGCTGGCGCGGGCCGTCGACGGGCACAAGGTGTCCGAGGGCCGCCAGTTCTTCAACCACCTGCGGCGGCTGCCGCTGCTCTACGTGCTCGTGCCCGATACCCGGGACGAGTTCGAGGCGCTGGACGTGGGGCCGTGCTACCGGCCGGCCCTGCGGCTGGCCCAGGCGCTCGTCGCGCTGCGCGAGCGGGGCGACCTCGGCCCCGCGGCCGGCCTCCGGGGGCAGGACTGGGCCGTCGCGCCGGCTTTCCTCCCCACGGTGTGGACGGTGGAGCTGGCCACCGGCGCCGCGGCCGGCGGTCAGTCCGGAGCGGAGACCCGGGTGGCCGACGCCGGTCCGGCGGCCCGCACCACGCTGCTGGCCCTGACCGATCGGTCCGGGGCCCCCAAGGCACTGCGCACCTGGGCCCGCACGCTGCTCGACTCGGTCCCGCCGGAGCCCGGGGCCCCGCTCGCGCTGTCGGTGCTCGGGCCCACGACCCTGCAGCGGGCGGGCCGCACCGTCGACCACCCCCACTGGCGCCGGGAGCGGGTCCGGGCCCTGCTGCTGCTCCTGCTGGCCCGGGGCGGCGGCACCCGCGAGGAGCTGGCCGGGGCGCTGTGGCCCGACCTCGACACGTCGTCGGCCCTGCGCAACCTGCGGGTGACGCTGTCGTACCTCCTGGCGGTCCTGGAGCCGGACCGGCGGGAGGGCGCGCCCTCGTTCTTCGTCCGCACCGACGGAGCGACGCTGCGGCTGACCACCCACGGCTGGCTGGCGGTGGACGCCCGGCAGCTGGAGGACTGCTTCGACCGGGCGGGCGAGGCCGAGCGGGCGGGCGAGCCGTCGGCGGCGCTGGACCTGTACCGGCGGGGGATCGGCCTCTACCGGGGCGCGTACCTCACCGACGCCGGGTACGAGGAGTGGGCGCTGCCCCACCGCGACCGGCTGTCCGCCCGGTTCGTGGCCGCGGCCGTGCGGGCAGGCGAGCTGACCCTGGCGGCCGGCGACCCGGACGAGGCCCTGCGGCTGGCGGCCCGGGCCCTGGAGAGCGAGCCGTGGTCGGAGCCCGCCCACCGCCTGATGGTGGCGTCCCACCTGGCGCGGGGCGACCGGGCGGCGGCCCGGCGGGCGATGAACACCTGCTTGGCCCAGCTCGCCGACCTGGGCGTCCCCCCGACGGAGGACACCGAGGTCGTCCTGCGGGCCATCGCCTGACGCGGTGCGCCGCCGGTCCGGGCGATACGGACGGGCGGGCCGGGCCGCCGCGGTGGCTCAGGCGGGGGCACCGTCCGGGTCCACCGCGCACAGCGCCCGCCACGCCCGGGGGACCTTCCCCCGCTCGATGGCACCGGCGGCGATGAGGGCGTCGAGCACCGGGCGGGTGGCGGCGGTGCGCACCTCGATCCGGCCCGGGTGGTTGCGGGCCGCCCTCCAGGTGGGTATCCCGGGCAGGCCCACGGCGGAGAAGACGCCGGCGTGGATCATGTTCTCGTACATCTCCCGCACCAGCGCGGGGGCGACGTGCCACACCAGCGCCCTGTCGGCGGCGCTGGCCCGCTCCCACACCTCGGGCAGCAGCATGCGGGCGAAGGCCAGGTGCCGGGCCTCCTCCTGGCGGTGGTAGCGGTTGACCTCCCGCACGAACGGGTCGGTGCCGGGGTGGTCGGCCGCCCGCTTCTGCAGCAGGTCGGGGATCTCCTCGCCGGCCAGCACCATGGTGAACAGCACCGGGGGCCGCTGGACGACCTGGTTGACCATCCTCCGGCCCACCGTCTCCACCAGCCGGTTGTCCATGGGGTTGCGGGCGGGCTCGCCCAGCTGTTCGAGCAGCCGCACGAACAGCCGCGAGTGCCGGGTCTCCTCGCCGACCTCGTGGAGCAGGTAGGTGATGCGCGGGTCGGTGTAGTCGTCGGCCCGGGCGATCATCAGGCCGAAGCCGGCCATGAGCCAGGCCTCGAACTGGAGCCCGGCCTGGGTGATGGCGGCCAGGGCCAGCCGGCTGAAGGTGGCGAACCGCTCGTCGTCGAGCGCGTCCTCGTCGAGGCCGGCCGTGGCCATGAGCAGGTCGCGGGGTAGCACGGCCCCCGGGCCGACGCCGCCCGGCATGTCCCTGTCCGGGTCGATGATCCGGGCCAGCGACGCGGTGTTGAGCTTGTCGACGCGGCGCCCGACGGCGTCGGTGGGCGCGGTCAGGGTGTCGGCCATCGTTCCTCCCCGGGTATCCGGTGGCTCCCGGCACGGGACTTACCGGTGGTAATATCTGTAAACGTCGCGGGCCTGGGTGGCAACGTGACAGTCGCCACCGCGAACGTACCCGGGGACTGCTACCAGGACACCTCGTCGCAGCCGGTGTGAGTGTCGGGCTCGACCTGCAGGGTGGCGTGGTCGATGCTGGCCGCCCGCATCACCACCCGGGCCCGGTCGAGCACCGCATGGGTGTCGGTGCCGTCCGCCACCATGAGATGCACCGACGCCACGTCCATCTCCGAGGTGAGGGTCCACACGTGCAGGTCGTGGACGTCGACCACCCCGTCGAGGCCGCGCAGGTCGGTCTCCAGCGCCGCCAGGTCGAGCCCGGGCGGCGCGGCCTGCACGAGGATGCGCAGCGCCTGGGCGCCCAGCCGCCAGGTGCGGGGCAGGATGAACACCCCGATCGCCACGCCCACCGCCGGGTCGACCCAGGCCCAGCCGGTGGCCGCGATGACCGCGGCGGCCACGATGACCCCCGCGGAGCCCACCAGGTCGGACATCACCTCCAGGTAGGCGCCCTCGACGTTCAGGCTCTCGCCGGACCCCTCCCGCAGCAGCAGGAAGGCCACGACGTTGGCCACCAGGCCCACCACGGCGACGGCCAGCATCGGGCCGGCCAGCACCTCGGGGGCGTCGCCCCAGCGGCGGGCCGCCTCCCACACCACGTAGAGCGCCACCCCGAACAGCAGCACCGCGTTGGCCAGGGCGGCCAGGATCTCCAGCCGGTAGAGGCCGAACGTCCGCTGCTGGTCGTGACCAGACCGGTCGGCCACGTGGATGGCCGCCAGCGCCATCCCCAACCCGCCGACGTCGGTCAGCATGTGGCCGGCGTCCGACAGCAGGGCCAGGGAGTTGGTGGCGATGCCGGCCACCACCTCCACCACGGTGACCACCGCCAGCACCGCCAGCGCGGCCAGCAGCCGGGGCTTGTGCCGGGCCCCGGCGCGCACGTGCGCGTGCGTGTGGCCGTGCGCATGGTCACGCGTCATCGCGCCCGCGAGACTAGGGCCAGGAGGTGCACCCGATGCACGTGACAGATCTGCACCGGCGCAGCGTCGAGGGGTTCATGGACCGCCTCGGGGCCGTGGCCGGCGGCACCGAGTGGGAGCGACCGACGCCGTGCCCCGACTGGGACGTCCGGGCCCTCGTGAACCACATCGTCTACGAGGACCTGTGGACCGTCCCCCTCATGGAGGGTGCCACCATCGAGGAGGTCGGCGACCGCTACGAGGGCGACGTACTGGGCGACGACCCCGTCGCCACGGCCCGCGCCGCGTTCGACGCGGCGACCGCGGCCACCGCCAGCGGTGTCGTGGCCGGCCGCACCGTCCACCTGTCCTTCGGCGACACCCCGGCGACCGAGTACGCCTACCAGCTGGCGGCCGACCACATCATCCACGGCTGGGACCTGGCCGCCGCCACCGGCGGCGACCGCACCATCGACCCCGAGCTGGTCGAGGCCCTGGCCGCGTGGTTCGCCGACCGCCAGGAGTCGTACCTGTCCGTCGGCGAGATCGCCGCTCCGCCCGCCGACCCGGACTCGGCCCCCGATCCGCAGTCGCGGCTGCTGCTGGCCTTCGGCCGCGACCCCGACTGGTCCCCGGCCCCGGCCTGACCCGATGGTGGGCGGCGCCGCGGCGGCCACCACACTGGAGCCGGTGCGGACCTCCCTCGCCGTCGCGGCCGCGCTCGCGACGACCTGCCTCCTGACCCTTCTCGCCGGCGCGTCGCCCGCGTCCGCCCACGCGACGCTGACCGGCACGTCGCCGGCCACCGACGAGGTGCTCGCCGCCCCGCCTGAGCGGGTCGAGCTGCGCTTCGACGAGCCGGTCGAGACGGTGGGGGACGCGGTGCGGGTGTTCGGCCCCGGCGGCCGGCGGGTCGACACCGGGGCGGTGGACACGGCCGACGGCGGCGCCACCCTGCGGGCCGGCGTTAAGGGGGACGACGAGGGCACCTACACGGTGGCCTGGCGGGTGACCAGCGAGGACAGCCACACGCTGTCGGGGTCGTTCGTGTACCACGTCCGCACCCGCACGGGGGCGGCCGACGTGTCGGGCGACGGCGGCGACACCACGACCGCGCTCGTGGGGGGCGCCGGGCGCTGGCTGGGGTTCGCCGGCAGCCTGGCCGCGGTCGGGTCCGGCGCGGTGGCGCTCCTGCTCGCCCCCCGGCGCCGCCCGGCCGTCCTCCTGCCCGACGCGGGGGCCATCGGGACCCGGGCGCACGAACCCGCGGCCGTGGCCCGGCCCGACGCACCCGGCGGCCCCGGGACCG
>DASSUD010000514.1:0-16562 GCA_035707385.1 Acidimicrobiales bacterium | reverse complement strand
GGTCGGCGACGCCGTGGGCGTCGAGTGCCGGGCGCTGGGCGCCAACCTGTTCGCCGGCGTGTGCGCGGACCTGCTGCGCCACCCGGCGACGGGTCGGGCGCACGAGACCTACGGCGAGGACCCGCACCTGGTGGGCGAGCTGGCCGCCGCGCTGGTCCGGGGCACGCAGCGCCCCGTGATGGCGTGCGTGAAGCACCTGGTCGGCGCGTCGGTGGAGGACGCCCGCTACCGGCTCGACCTCCACATCGACGAGGACGACCTGCGGGCCCAGCACCTGCCGCCGTTCCGGCGGTGCGTGGACGCCGGCGCGGCCGCGGTCATGGCCGCCTACCACCGCCTCGACGGCGAGCGCTGCGGGCACCACCACCACCTGCTCACCGAGATCCTCAAGGACGAGTGGGGCTTCGACGGCTTCGTGGTCAGCGGGCTGGTGCTGGGTGTCCGCTCCGCCACCTCGGTGGCCGCCGGCATGGACGTGGAGCTGCCGTACCGCTGGCGGTTCGCCCGCCTGGGCCGCCACGTCCGCTGGGGCCGGGTGCCGGGGGAGCGGGTCGACGACGCCGCGCTGCGGGTCCTGCGCCGGCAGGTGTGGTTCGCCGACCGGACGGGCCGGGCCGGCGAACCGGACCGCTACACGCCGGCGGCGCCGGCCGGCGACGCCCACCGGGGCCTGGCCCGGGAGGTGGCCGAGCGGTCGCTCGTGCTGCTGCGGAACGAGAAGGTGCGCATCGGCCCGGCCGCCGGCGCCCCGGTGCTGCCCCTCGATCCCGAGGGTGTCGAGTCGATGGCCGTGCTCGGCTCCCTGGCCGATGCGGCGCTGACGGGCGAGCCGGGACCGCGGCCGGCGGGCGCCCCGCCGGTGGTCACGCTGCTCGGCGGCCTGCGGGCCGCGGCCGACCGCTGGGTCATCAACGTCGAGCACCACCGGGGCGGCGACCTCGACGGCGCCCGGCTGGCGGCCGCAGCCGCCGACGTCGCCGTGGTGGTGGCCGGTGTCCCGCTCCGGGACGCGGGCGAGCGGCCGTTCCGCCGGGCCCGCGACCGCCAGGTGCTCACCCTGCCGCCGGAGGAGGAGGCCCTGATCCGCACCGTGGCGGCCGCCAACCCCCGCACGGTGGTCGCGCTGGTGGGCGGGGCGCCGATCGTGGCCGAGTCGTGGCGGGAGCAGGCCGGGGCCATCCTCATGGCCTGGTACCCCGGCATGGAGGGCGGCCACGCCGTCGCCCGCGCCCTGTTCGGCGAGGCCAATCCCGGGGGCCGGCTGCCCTGCACGTGGCCCCGGGCGGCGGAGCAGCTTCCCCCGCTGGCGGGCGGCCGGGTCGTGCGCGTCGGCCCGCTGCACGGTTACCGGCTGATGGAGGCGACCGGCCGCTCCCCCGCCTATCCCTTCGGCTACGGGCTGTCGTACTCCACCTTCGAGCACGGCCGCATCACCGCGGTGGAGGGCGGCGACGGGGGCGTGCGGATCACCGTGCCGGTGGTCAACACCGGCACCCGCCCGGGCGACGAGGTGGTGCAGGTCTACCTGGACTGGGCGCTGGGCTCGGACCCGCGCCCGCTGCGCACGTTGCGGGCCTTCCGCCGGGTGACGGTGGCGCCGGGCATGGTGACGAACGTGGTGATCGACCTCACCCGCGACGACCTGGCCCGCACGGCGGCCGCCACGGGCGGAGCCGTGCGCGTCCACGTGGGCCGGTCCGCCGATCCGGCGGACCACCGCACGCTCAAGCTCTGACGGGCCCCACCGGGTCAGCGCTCGCCGTTGCCGGCCTCGCCGTTGCCGGCGGCCTCGCCGTTGCCGGCGGCCTCGCCGCCGCCCGTCCCGCCGCTGCCGGCAGGGCCGCCGTTGCCCGACGCCGGGGGTGGAGACGGTGACGGCGAGGGCGGCGGGTCCTCCACCAGCACGCCGACGCCGGCGGTCGCCGGCGCTGCCGCCGCCGCGGCCAGGCGCTCCAGTTCCGTCGCGTCACGCGAGGGCGTCGCCAGGGGTAGCGGGAGCCGGACCTTCTCGTGCGACCGGTGGGCGTCGACCACGGAGGCGTGGAACTCCTCCATCGCCCGGGCGAAGGCGTCGTCGGCGTAGACGCTGCCGTCGACGAGCGGTCCCTCCCGCCCCTCGATGATGGCGATGACGTCCTCGCCGGCGATGGTCTTGTGGGTCTCCAGGGCGTGGGCCAGGCGCAACACCTCCGCCCGGTTCTCGGAGATGATCTGCTCGGCCCGGGACAGCAGGCGGGCCAGGTTGGCCTCGATCCGCTCGCCGAGGTTGCCCTTCAGCATGTCGGCCTCTTCCTCGTCCCCGGGACCTCGGCGCCCACCGCCGGGGATGCCGGCCTTGCGGGTGACCCCGTGGGAGGTCACCGTCTGGCCCATGCCCCAGAAGCCCTCCATGTACATGGCGGTGGCGGTGGCGCTGCGCAGGTCGCCGGACACGCCCGAGGTGTTGTCGCCGCCGAAGAACAGCCGCTCCCCCGCCAGGGAGGCGAGCGAGATCACGATGTCGGCCTCGTAGTGGCTGCGCCAGGTGGTGAACTGGTCCTCGGGTCGCACCGGAGCCACCATGCCGAGGTAGCTGCCGCCCTTCTCGATGGTGGCCAGGTCGATCGTGAGGTGCTTGGCCGAGCGGTGGAGGGCGACGGCGTGACAGGCCTCGTGCACGGCGATCGAGTGGCGCTCCCGCTCGATGTACTCGACGTCCTCCGGCGGGCCGAGCTCCTTGAGGTGCTTGGCCGCCATCACGTCAGCCCAGCCGATGGACTCCCGGCCGTGGCGGATGGCGTTGATGAGCGCCTCGTTGACCAGGTCCTTGATGGTGGCGCCGGTGGCGTAGGGCGTGATGACGGCGAGCTTGTCGACCTGCTCCGGGGTCAGCTCGTGGGACACCTTGGACAGGTAGCCCTCGTAGGTGCGGACCCGCCCGTCCTTGGACGGGTAGCCGACCTTGTACATGCGGTCGATGCGGCCGGGCCGGAGAAGGGCCGGGTCGAGGGCCTCGGGCATGTTGGTCGCCATCATCACGAGGATGCGGTACTTGGGCGGCGGCTTGGGCCGCATGCCCAGTAGGCGCCGGCCGTAGCGGTTCAGGATGCCCCGCGGCTTCTTGAGCCCGGAGAGCTGGGACAGCAGTGCCTGGAGCGTGCCCATGCCGCCACCCCCCATGCCGCCCATGATCACGCCGTAGGGCGAGCGCGGGCCGGGAGGATCGTCGCCCGAGGACTCCAGGGCGACCGAGCGTGCGATCGCCTGTGACTGGGGGGACAGCCAGCGTGCATGGTCGTGCTCGAAGGAGTCCCAGGGCATGGCGGCGGTGTGGCCCGACTGACCAGGGTCGACGGAGCCCCGGTTGCCGAGCGAGTCGGCCTCGTCGAAGAACACGATGACGCCGCCGTAGCGCAGCGCCAGGCGCCGCAGCTTGCGGAACAACGCCATCACCTTGAGCACGCCGACGCCCATGAACATCTGGATGAAGGCGCCCGGGTCGACGAAGACGAACGGGCGACCGGTCTCTCCCGCCACCGCCTCGGCCATGAGCGTCTTGCCCGTGCCGGGCGGGCCGTAGAGGAGGATGCCGGACGGCACGTAGCCGCCCTTCTCCTCGATGGCCTCCGGCTTGTCCAGGAAGACCATGTTCTCCTTGACGTGATCGAGAACGTTGTCCTGGCCCCACACGTCGGAGAAGCGGGTCTTGATGTCCTCGGGGTAGTAGGTGTCGACGCCGCCCCGGGACAGGAACCAGAACAGCGCGGCGAACTGGCCGATGAGGAACACCATGGCGAACATCATCTGGAAGACGAACGGCAGCCAGCTCCACACCCGCGACGGGAGCTCGACGAGCGCCGTCAGGGGGGTGACGTCGTAGATGGCGGCGAGGACGATGCTCAGGACGACCAGGGCGACCAGGACCTTGAACGCCCGGGCCATCCGGTAGCGGTTCCAGTCGTTGAAGCGCCCCGTCCGCCTCTCGATGCGCCCGAAGACCGAGTCGGTCCAGAAGTGGTAGTAGCCCGCCGATCGCTCGCAGATCAGGTAGTGGACCTGGCGGACCAGCTCGAACCCGGCCAGCACGAACAGCAGCCGCTTGGAGTCGACCGTGTCGCGCAGCGCGTCGCCGAAGGTGTTGAACGGGTTGGGGTCCGAGTACTCGGACCACACGAAGAACCAGAACAGCAGGACGAAGAGCAGCAGGAACTTGACCCGGTCCCACAGCGGGAGGGGCTTGCGGGTGGGGCGCTCGGGCCCCGACCCGGCGCCCACCACGTCGGGCGCGGGCAACCCGTCGCGCTCGTGGGTCCCCTCGACGGGCGCCGGCTCGGGGACCGGGCCCGGGGGCGGGATCATGGTCACGAGCGGACCTCCTGGATCGTCCACGAGTCGACGAGGTCGGCGATCTCGTCCTTGTGCGTTTCGAAGAAGCACTGCTCGTTGCAGCCCACCAGGAAGCTGACGATGGCGGACGACAGCGAGTCCCTGACCGCCGTCTGGTCGATCACGAACGGGTTCCCGTCGTTCTCGACGACGAACACGGTGTGGATGCCGGTGTACCCGCCGTCGAACTCGACCGGCTCGTCGAGGAGGACCTTGACGCCGGCCGCGGCCCCGCCCTGCTGCTCGGCGGCCAGCGGGTCGCGCGCCGGGTCGCCGCGGCCCCGGAGGGCGCCGAGGTCGAGGTCCTCCCGCTGGTCGACGGTCAGCAGGGTGTGCTCGAGGCGGCCGGCGGGGGTCGGCCCGTCGAGGGTCTGGGTGCTGGCCACGCTGGGGGCTTCGGCGGCGTCGAAGGTGCGGATCCACCGGGTCTCCGACTGCATGTCGAGCTGGGTGTCGGTGGCCTCGGGGAACAGGTCGTCCTCGTCGTAGACGGTCCAGTCGGCGGGGAGCTTGGCGTAGATCCCCAGGTCGTCGTTCTTGACGTACTGGTAGCCCGACCCGCCGCACGCCGACCCGAGCACCGCCACGGAGGCGACGGCGACCAGGGCGAGGCGTGCCGGGATCGACCTCATCCCCAGATTCTCGCCCACTCCCGCACGAATAGCGACCGGTTGTCGCGTCAGGTGTCGGGAACTCGGTGTCAACGGGCGGTTCCGGACTTTACCTCGGCGGGGCGGCGGCGGAGCCGCCCGGGGATCTGGCGCCACGTCACGGCGGACGCCGTGGGCACGCCGTCTCGGGCGGCCAGCTCGCGGCACAGGCGATAGGCGATCCAGGCCACCACCGGCGGCGCCACCAGCACCAGGAGCCTGAACGTCCACAGGACGGCGTTCACCGACAGGCCGAAGGTGGCCGCCATGACGTCGGACGCACCGCCGAGGAACAGCACCGTGTAGAACGTGATCGTGGCCATGCCGAGCGCCGTGCGCACGGGGCGCTGGCGAGGCCGGTCGAGCACGTGGTGCTCCGCGTGGTCGCCGGTGACCCGGGCCTCGAGGAACGGCCAGGCGTAGAGCAGGACGAACGTCAGCCCGGTGAGCAGGACGCCGGGGAAGAACGGGTTGGGGACCTCGAAGCCGAAGGCGCGGATCTCCCAGCCCGGCATGATCCGCAGGGCGCCGTCGAGCCAGCCCATGTACCAGTCCGGCTGGCTGGCCGCCGACACCTCGGCGGGGTCGAACGGGCCGTAGATCCAGATCGGGTTGATCTGGAACACCCCGCCGAGGAAGGCGATGACCGCCGACGTCAGGAAGAACAGGCCCAGGGCCTTGGCCGCGTAGGTGGGCCACAGCCGCTCCCCCACCACGTTGTCCTCGCGCCGGCCCGGGCCGGGGAAGTGGGTGTGCTTGTGGCGCACCAGGATGGCCAGGTGCAGCCCCAGCAGCACGGCGATGACCGCCGGGACCAGGAGGATGTGCAGGACGTACAGCCGCTCGATGATGTCGGGGCCGGGGAACTCGCCCCCGAACAGCAGCGACGCCAGCCACGTCCCCGCCAGCGGGATGGACAGGGTGACCGAGTAGACGATGCGCAGGCCGGTCCCCGACAGCTGGTCGTCGAGCAGCGAGTAGCCGAACAGGCCGTTGAGCAGGGCCAGGATCAGCAGCGTGCAGCCGATGATCCAGTTGATCTCGCGCGGTCGGCGGAACGCCCCGGTGAAGAACACCCGGGCCAGGTGGACCGCGATCGACGCCAGGAACAGCAGGGCGGCCCAGTGGTGGATCTGGCGCATCACCAGCCCGGCCCGGACGTCGAAGCTCAGCTCCAGCGCCGAGCGGTAGGCCTCGGTCATCTCGACCCCCCGCAGCGGGCCGTAGCTGCCCTGGTAGGTCGTCTCGGCCTGGCTGGGGTCGAAGAAGAAGGTGAGGTACACGCCGGTCAGCACCAGCACCACGAAGCAGTACAGGCCCAGCTCGCCGATCATGAACGACCAGTGGTCGGGGAACACCTTGTTCAACGCGGTCCGGACCAGCTTGGCGGTGCCGAGCCGGCTGTCGATCCAGCTGGCCAGCCGGTGGGTGTACAGCCGGCTCGGGTCGCGGGGGGTCACCGTCAGCGCCCCCGGTCCCAGAACCCCGGCCCCACCGGGTCGGAGAAGTCGCCGGTGGCGATGATGTAGCCCTGGGCGTCCACGTCGAGCGGCAGCTGGGGCAGCGACCGGGCCGCGGGCCCGAACACCGGCCGGGCCCCCACCAGCACGTCGAAGGTGGACTGGTGGCACGGGCACAGCAGCAGGCCCGACTCGGCCTGGTAGAGCCCCACCGGGCAGCCCACGTGGGTGCACAGCTTCGAGTAGGCGACGATGTTGTCGACGGTCCAGTCCTCCCGGCCCGGCCGGGGCTGGAAGTCCTGGGTGTCCCGGTAGCGGATGAGCAGGGTCGGCGCGTCCGCCGCATCGGTGTGGCCCTCGGGCCACACCGTCACGAGCCCGTCGACCTCCAGATCGTCGGGGCGCAGGGGGTCGCCCTCGGCGGTCACCACCCGGATGGGGGCCCGGCGGTAGGGGGTCTCCTTGAGGCCCCGCCCGGGCCGGGGGCCGAGCGAGCGGATGGGGAACAGCACGGCCACGCCCAGCGCCGCGCAGGCGCCACCGGCCGTGGCCACCAGCACCCGCCGGCTGCGCAGCGAGGACTGGCCGGCCGCGAAGTCGGCGGTGAAGGCGGCGATGTCCTCGTCGCTGGACGGCATGGGCGGGCGGTCCTCGGCCACCTCGTCGTGCGGCATGAAGTGCTTGGCCCACAGCACGATCCCCATGCCGATGCCGCCGAGCGCCACCGCCAGCAGCACGCCCTCGGCCTGGGGCTGGCCGCCCTGCCAGTACACGACGGCCAGGGCGATCGAGGCCAGCATCGCCACCACGAAGGCGATCGCCGAGGCCGCCTCGACCCGGGCGCCCCGCCGGGTGAGCACGGACTCGCCCTCGACCGGGCGCCGCACGTCAGTCATGGGCGCCGTCGGCGGTCTGGGGGCGACGGCGGACGGGGCTCCGGGTGCCGATCCACGCCACCAGGGCCAGCAGGGCGGGCATGCCCACCAGCCAGGCGACGAAGCCCTCGGGGATGGGACCGGTGCGCCCGATGGGGACGCCGCCCGGGTCCTCGGGTGCCCTCAGGTACTCGACGTAGCGGGCCAGGTCGTCGAGCGCCTCGCCGTCGATGGTGTCGGGGCCGAAGACCGGCATCTGGCCGGGCCCGATGCGCACCGCCGCCCCGATCTGGCTGGGCGTGGCGTCGGACAGCCGGGGAGCGGCCCGCCCGTAGCTGAGGGCGCCACCGCTGCCCGAGGCGCTGTGGCACGCCTGGCAGTTGGCCCGGTACACCACGCCGCCCGCGGCCGTGTCGCCCGCCCCGACGTCGACGTCCGGCAGCGCGGGGCCGTCCCCGAGGGAGGCCACGTAGGCCACCAGGGCGTCGATCTCCTCCGGGCTGTAGGCCGGCGGCTTGCGGACCGGCTGCTCCTCGCTGCTGGCCATCGGCATGCGGCCCGTCGACAGGTAGTAGTAGGCCCCCGCCTCGCCCGACCGGACGAGAGACGGGCCGCGGGTGCCGTCGTCCGACGTCTCGACGCCCTCGCCCTCGGGGCCGTGGCAGCTGGCGCACCCGGTGAGGTAGAGCTGGCGGCCCTCGGCCGCCAGGTCGTCGCCCGCGCCGTCCTGGGCCGGCGAACCTCCCACGGCCAGGGGCGTGGCGACGGCGGTGACGAGCAGCGGGGCGGCGACCAGCAGGCGGGGGAGGCGCGGGGTCACGGGGCTGTCACCGCAGCACGTAGATCGTCGTGAACATGGCGACCCAGACGACGTCCACGAAGTGCCAGTAGTAGGCACACACCTCGACCGTCGACTCGGCGGGGGCGCGGGACCGGCCCGCGATGGCCGCCGCCACCGCGCCCATGAAGATCAGCCCGCCGATCACGTGCATGCCGTGGAAGCCGGTCATCAGGTAGAAGATCGAGCCGTAGGCGTGCGAGTCGATCTGGAACGGCGCCTCCGCGTACTCCAGCGCCTGGTTGGTGAGGAACACCACGCCCATCAGTGCCGTGAGCCCCAGCCAGCGGGCCGCGGACCGCCGGTCACCCCGGCGGGCGGCCGCCACCGCCAGGTGCATCACCCCGCTCGACGCCACCAGGACAACAGTGGCGACCGCGGTGCGGGCGGTGGCCAGCTCGACGCCGTCCGGCGGCCACGTGTCGTTGACCGAGCGCAGGGTGAACCAGGCGGCGAACAGCCCGGCGAAGAACATGAGCTCCGACGCCAACCACACCACCACGCCGACGCCGAGCGTGGAGGGAGCCTCGCGAGCCCGGTCGGGGGAACCGGGCGCCGGGGGGGCCGGCTGGGCGGTCACCGACACGGGATCGTTGTACCAGAGCGGTGACCCCGTGTGCGGGTACCGTCGGTCGCGTGCGCGACCCGAGCGCCGCTGACCTGGCCTTCCGCTGGCAGCTCGACCCGACCGCGCTCGTGCTGGTGGCGCTGGCCGGGGTCCTCTACGCGCGGGGTGCCCGGCGGCTGGCCGCCCGGGGGCGGCGCTGGTCCCCGTGGCGCCGCGCCGCGCTGGCGGGCGCCCTGGCGGCCGCGGTGGTCGCCACCCAGTCCGGCGTGGCCCGCTACGAGGACGACCGCCTGTGGGTGCACGTGGTCCAGCACACGCTGCTCGGGCTGCTCGTGCCGCTCCTGGCGGTGCTGGCGGCGCCGCTGACACTGGCGCTGCAGAGCGGCGGGCCGGCTACGCGGGCCTGGCTGCGCCGGGCGCTGCGCAGCCGGCCCGTGCACCTGCTGACCCGCCCGATCGTCGCCTGGTGCCTGTTCGGGGGCGGGCTGGTGGCCCTCTACCTGACGCCCCTGCTGAGCCTGTCGGTGCGCAACGGTGCGGTCCACCTGCTGGTCCACGCCCACGTGGTGATCGCCGGTTCGCTGTTCCTGGCCGTGCTGGTGGGCGTCGACCCCCTGCCCGGGCGCCCGCCGTTCGCCGCCCGGCTGCTGGCCCTGCTGGTGGCCGTGCCCTTCCACGCCGTGGTGGGCCTGGCGCTGCTGTCGGCGGGGTCGCCGGTGGCGCCCGACGTGTACCCCAGCCTCTCGGACCAGCGCATGGCCGCCGGCCTGTTCTGGGGCACCGGCGAGCTGTTCACCCTGATGGTGGCGGCCGTCGTGGTCCGCCAGTGGTGGGTGGCCGAACAGCGGGCCGCGGCCCGGGAGCTGGCCCGCACCTGATCCGCGCCGCCTCACACGACCTCGATGTCGACTCCGTCCGCGTGGGCCGCGAGTGCCGGGAGATCGTGGCGGTCCGTCGTGACGATGGTTGCGCCGGGCTCCCCGAGCGCGATGACCAGCGCGTCGACCGCCGAGCCCCGGCGCGCCAGGGCCCGTAGGCGACCCGCCCGCCGGGCCGTGGCCTCGGGAACCAGCGGGTCGACGTCGCACGCCTTCAGCAGGCGGTTGACATCGGTGTCCGTGCGTGCCGACCCGGATGTCGACTCGGCGACGACGACCGTCGGCACCACCGGCGGCCACAGACCCTCATCTCTGAATGCCGCGATCAGCGCGGCCGCCCGCCGGTTGCGCGAGCTGAGGCGACTCAAGCCGCCCGAGTCGAGGACGAGCACCGACGGTCAGCCGGCGTGGCGAAGCGCTGCGCGCTCGCGGATCCGGCGCGCGATGGCGGATGCTCGCGCCTGCTCCCGAGGCGATGGTTCGCCGACCTCGGCCACGAGCTCGGCGACGTACGCGTCGGCCTGCTCGTTGAGCCGCTGCCGGCGCAGCTCGGCCTCGACAGCCTCCTGGAGCAGCTCGGAAGCGGGAAGGTCACGCTCCTTGACCGCTCGGTACAACTCGTCGGGCAGGTACACCTGCATCCGGGGCATACGCCTAACTATACACACATGATCCGGGTCACGGGGTGCGGGTGTTGACCCGGTTCATGGCCGCGTCGACGCCCTCGGACACGATCATCTCGACGGCGTCGGCCGCCTCGTTGACCGAGACGTCCAGCTCCAGCCTGTCGCGCTTGGGGGGTCGGCGCAGCACGTGGTCGGCGCCGTGCTCCTTGCTGGCGGGCTTGCCCACACCGATGCGGACCCGCACGAACGCGTCCGTGTGGAGGTGGGCCTTGATCGAGCGCAACCCGTTGTGGCCGGCCAGGCCGCCGCCCCGCTTGACCTTGATGCGGCCGAGCGGCAGGTCGAGCTCGTCGTGGACGATCACGATCCGCTCGGGATCGGTGATCCCGTGCCGCCTGACCAGCATCGCCACCGACTCGCCGGACAGGTTCATGTAGGTCTGGGGGAAGGCCAGGGTCACCCGCCGGTCGTCGATGCGGACCTCGGCCACCCTGGCCCGCTCGCGGGCGCGGGACAGGACGCCCCCGTGGCGGGCGGCCAGCAGCTCGACGACCTCGGCACCGACGTTGTGGCGGGACGCCTGGTACTCGCCGCCCGGGTTGCCCAGCCCGACGACCAGCATGTCGGCGGGGGTACCCCGGCGTTCGGCCGCGGCACCCCGCCGCCCGAACAGGCTCATGGCCGGCCTCCTGCGGTGGCGCTAGCCCTCGCCGCCCTCGGGCGCGGAGGCGCTCTCGCCGCCCTCGCCCTCGGCGGTCTCGCCCTCGCCGGCCTCGCCTTCCTCGCCTTCCTCGCCCTCGACCTCTTCCTCCTCGGCCAGCGCCAGGCTGGTGAGCTGGGCGATGACGACGGGCTCCTCGGGGTCGGCGTCCGTCGTCACCCCGGCGGGCAGCACCAGGTCGGCGACGGTGATGGTGTGGCCGATCTCGAGCTCGGACACGTCGACAGCCAGGTGACCGGGGACGGCCGCGGGCTTGGCGTGCACGATGATGGCGTTCATCACCTGGTCGACGACGCCCTGCTCCCGCAGCACGAGCGTGGGCTCGCCCTCGAGCACGATGGGCACGTCGGTGGTGATGGGCTTGTCGACGTCCACCGACAGGAAGTCGACGTGGAGCACGTCGCGGCGCACGGGGTGGCGCTGCATCTCCTTGACGACGGCCTCGGTGCGGGTGCCGTCGATGTCGAGGGTGATGAGGGCGTTCAGGCCCTTCTCGGTGGTGAGCGCCGAACGCAGCTCACGCCAGTCGACGGTGATCGAGCGGGGCTCGGCGCCCCGGCCGTAGAGGACGGCGGGCACCTTGCCGGAGGCCCGCAGGCGGCGGGACGCGGACGAGCCGGTGGTGCGGCCGGGGGTGGCCACCAGGGTGATGTCGTCAGCCATCGGATGCTCCTACCTCTGACGTCGCGCCGGAGCGCATGTACGGGACGGGACAGCCTAACGGCGGCCTGACGCCGAACCCAAGCGGATCAGCCCTCGTTGGCCCCGCCGAAGATCTCGCTGACCGAGGTGTCCTCGAACACCGCGTCGATGGCGTCGGCGATGATCGACGCCACCGACAGGACCTCGATCTTGTCGATCTGCTTATCCGGCGGCAGCGGCAGCGTGTTGGTCACCACCACCTTGGTGATCACCGAGTTCTTCAGGCGGTCGATGGCCGGGCCCGACAGCACGCCGTGGGTGGCGGCCGCGCACACCTGGCTGGCCCCCTGCTCGACCAGCTGCTCGGCCGCCGCCACCAGCGTGCCGCCGGTGTCGATCATGTCGTCGATGATCACGCAGGTGCGACCCTCGACGTTGCCGACGACCTCCTTGGCCTCGACCGCGCCCTTGACCCGCCGCTTGTGGACGATGGCCAGGTCGGCGTGGAGGGCGTTGGCATAGCGCTCGGCCACCTTCACCCGCCCGGCGTCCGGCGACACGACCACCAGGTCGTCGCCCATGTGCGCGCGCAGGTGGTCGACGAGGACCGGCATGGCCGTGAGGTGGTCGAAGGGGTTGTCGATGAAGCCCTGGATCTGGCCGCTGTGCAGGTCGACCGACAGCAGGCGCCCGGCACCGGCCGCGGTGAACATGTTGGCCACCAGCTTGGCGGTGATCGGCTCGCGGGGTTCGGCCTTGCGGTCCTGGCGGCCGTAGCCGTAGAAGGGCATCACCGCGGTGATGCGCTTGGCCGAGGCCCGGCGGGCGGCGTCCACCATCATCAGGTGCTCGAGGATGACGTCGTTGATCGACATCCCACCGCTGGCGCCATGGCTCTGGATGATGAACACGTCCATGCCCCGGACCGACTCGCCGAAGCGGCAGTGGATCTCGCCGTTGGCGAAGTCCTCGATGTTGGGCTCGCCCAGCCGCACGTGCAGGTGATCGGCGATCTCCTCCGCCAGCGGCCGGTTCGCCCGCCCGGACACGAGGTGCAGCTTCTTCTTGGTGACGAGCTCCATGACCTCTCCCGGCTCCTGCCCGCTGCGGCCCGGCGGCACTACCCGCCGCCAGTGTAGAACGGGCCTGTCAGCGTGCCCGCACCGACCCGGCACCCCGGTTCGAGCACTGCGAACGGGCCCACCACGGCGTCGTCGCCCACCTCGGCGTGGGTGGCGACCGACTCGGTGACCGTGGCCCGCTCGCCCACCCGGGTGTCGGTCAGGCGGGTGGCCGGCCCGATCTCGCTGCCGGCCCCCACGGTGGTGGCTCCCCGCAGCACGGTGCCGGGGAACAGGGTCACGTCGGGCGCCAGCGTCACCGTGGCGTCGACGTAGGTGGCAGCCGGATCGACGATGGTGACCCCGGCCTCCATCCACCGCTGGTTGGTCCGGCGCCGCAGCTCGGCCTCGGCCACCGCCAGCTGCGCCCGGTCGTTGACCCCCAGGGTCTCGTCCGGGTCGTCGACCACCAGCGACACCACCGGGTGCCCGGCCGACGCCAGCACCTCGACCACGTCGGTGACGTACAGCTCGCCCTGGGAGTTGTCGGGGGTGATCCGGCGCAGAGCGGGGGCCAGGAGCCCCCGGCGGAACACGTAGATGCTGGTGTTGATCTCGTCGATGGCCAGCTCGTGGGCGTTGGCGTCACGGTGCTCGACGATGCGGCGGACCCGGCCCTCCCTGTCCCGGACCACCCGGCCGTAGCCGGTGGGGTCGACCATGCGGGCGGTGAGCAGCGTGCAGGCCGCACCCGACAGCCGGTGCTCGACCACCAGCGAGGCCAGCGTCTCGGGCCGGATCAGCGGCGTGTCGCCCGGGAGGACGACGACGTCGCCGTCCTCGCCGTCGGCGTCGAGGTCGTCGGGCAGCCCCGTGAGCCCCACGGCCACGGCGTCGCCGGTGCCCCGCTGCACCCGTTGCTCCACGAACTCGAGGGGGACGGGGCCGGGATCCTGCTGGAGGGCCTTGACCACCCGGTCGGCGCCGTAGCCGACCACGACGACGGCCCGGTCGGCCCGGCAGCCGGCGACGGCGTCGAGCACGTAGCGGACGAGCGGGCGCCCGCACAGCCGGTGCAGGGGCTTCGGCCGGGCCGAGCGCATCCGCGTGCCCTGCCCGGCGGCAAGGACGATGGCCGACAGCGGTCGCTCGCTTCGCTCCCTCATGGGCACACCCCTCGGGATGCGCGCCATGAGCGATCGGCCCTTCGGGCCGGGCAACGCACTGTGCCCATGATTCGCTCGCTCATTGCCCCCGTTGTAGCGCGGCGATGGCCGCGTCATGCGTCTCTCCGTTGGAGAAGAGCACGGGGCCCCCGCCGTAGATGTCGGGCCGCCCGGCCAGGTCACTGAACCGGCCGCCGGCCTCGGTGACGATGACCGCGAGGGCTGCGAAGTCCCAGGGACCCCCGCCGAGCTGCACGCCGGCGTCGACGCGCCCGTCGGCCACCAGCAGCGCGGCGTGCTCGTGGGGCGCGACATAGGTGCTGCCGGCGGCGGCCAGCCGCTCGACCAGGAGCCGGCGATCGCCGTCGAGGACGTCCAACGGAGGGATGGCACTGTGGCGGCCGCCCATCAGCCCGGTGGCGGCCGTGACCCGGCACCGCTCGCCGCCCGGGCCCGTGGCGTCGCCGGCGCGCCAGGCCCCGGCGCCCCGGGCCGCCCACCACCGCCGCCAGCCGCCGGGGGCACCGGACGGGACGGTGCAGGCGCCGACCACCACCTCGCCGTCGACCTCGAGGGCGATCTCGGTCCCCCACCCGGTCCGGCCGTCCACGAACAGCACGGTGCCGTCGATGCCGTCGACGATCCAGCGCCGGCCGGCGGGGCCCGACTCGCCCACCTCCTCGCCCAGCAGCCCGTCCGCCGGCCGCTCCTCGGCCAGGATCTCGCCGATGCGACGCTCGACGGCCAGGTCGGTGGCCGAGACGGGCGAGCCGTCCGGCTTGATCTCGTGCTCGACGGCCTCGCCGGTGAAGGCGGCCATCGTCAGCTCGTCGGCCGCGTCGGCGAGCCGCAGCGCCAGCGCCAGGTCGTCGTCCACTCCGGGGGTCACGTGGCGAGCGTGTCAGCCACAGGCGGTCCTGGGACCGTCGATGCCGACGGCCACGCAGGCGTTGCCCTCGACGTCGAGCGAGGACGTCGTCCCCTGGAGCAGCCACATGTCGACGTCCTTGTGGATCTCGACCCGCACGGTGTCGGCCCCGACGAAGACCCGGGCGTTGGTCCCGCAGGGGTAGTGGCTGTCGGCGAGGAGCTCGCAGGCCAGGGTCTCGGCCTCGGCCGCGTCGAGCCGTACGGCCCCGCCGGTCCGGCGGGCGGTCTCGTCGACCGCCTGCGCGCCGGCACGAGCCGCCGAGTCGGCCACGTTCTTGGCCTCGCGGTAGGTCACCAGGATGCGTCCGCCGTCGAGGACGAGGCCGGTCATGGCCAGCAGGCCGGTGGCGAAGATGACCACGAAGGCGGTGACCATCCCCTCGTCGCGACCGCGGCGGCGACCGGCACGGGGCTTGCCGCTGCTGCTCGTCACACGCTGCGGTACGTGTCGATCGGCTCCCACGCCACCTCCGTCAGCGTCACGGTCGGGCCGGCGGCCACATAGGTCAGGTCGCTGGTGGCCACGACGCAGGTCACCTCGACCCGGAGGGTGGCGCCCCGCTGGAAGCCGCCCTCGGGGACCACGGTCACCTGGGGACCGCCGGCGCAGTTGAGGTGCTCGCCCCGCACCGAGTCGTCGGCGGCCCGCTGGGCCTGGATCTCGGCCGAGGCCAGGTCGTACTGCAGGGACGCGGCCCGGGCGGCGTCGTTGGCCGCCCCCACCAGGTCGCTGCGGGCGTCGGTGAGCCGCCCGGCCAGCACCAGCAGGAACAGGAACCCGATGAGTGCCGGCATGACCAGCACGGTCTCGGTGGTGGCGGACGCCCGGTCACCCCGCAGGCGACCGCCGGCCGGTCGGTGGGTCACGGCGTCACGTCGGTCGGCGCGTCGCCCGCCGGCCGGAAGCGCTCGATGGCGGACTCGGCGCTCTCGTCGATGCTGAAGTCGATGTCCATGCCGGGGAACGCGAACACGGTTGTCACGTCGGCGGACACGCTCATCCGCACCACGTCGCCCCCGTCCTCGGTGGTCCCGTTGGCCTGGACGTTGAACAGCAACTGGGGGGCCAGCTCACCGATGAGGTCGGTGGCCACCGCTTCACCAGCCGCCAGATCGTCGGGCGTGCCGCCCACGGCGGCGGTGCGCGCGCCGTCCTGTGCCGCCGCGCTGGTGATGCTCACCGCGTGGAAGTACAGGCCGGCCTGGACGATCAGCATGATGGTGAACAGGAACGCGGGGGTGGCGATGACGAACTCGGTCGTCGCCGACCCCGCGTCCCCGCCCAGTCGCCGCCCGCGCATCACGGGCTGTTGAGGCTCGTGGAGATGCTGTTGCCGCGGTTCTGGATGCCCGCCACCATCAGCCCGACGACGATGACGGCGATGGCCGCCAGCGATCCGGTGATGATCATGGCCTCGGTCGTCATGCCCCGGTCGTCCTCGCGGAGCTGCTGGAGCCGGTGCCACAGGGCCGACATGTAGGGCGTCAGGACGCTGATCATGGGATGTGCCTCTCGTTGGTCGGTTACTACAGGGTGGACATGATGGCGCTGGCCGCGGGGTAGCCGATCAGCAGCAGGAACCCGAGGAAGAGCAGGACCACGGGCATCGCCATCTTCTCGGTGGTCGACTGGGCCTCGGCCTCGGCCTCGGCCAGCGCGTGGTCGCGCAGCGAGTTGGCCTTGACCGCCAGCGACTCCCGCACCCGGGCGCCCTCGGTGCCGGCCAGCGACAGGCTGGCGGCCAGCTCGACCAGCTCCGGCACGCTCAGCTCGACCCCCAG
>DASSUD010000513.1:0-13509 GCA_035707385.1 Acidimicrobiales bacterium | reverse complement strand
CGCTGCCGTTCCTGGCCGACGACGACCTCACCCTGCCGTGGGCCACCGTGTGGGACATCTTCGTCGTCAACCTCACGGTCAAGGCCGCGGTCTCCGCCCTCAGCCTCCCGCTGATCTACCTGTCCCCCGACCGCGACTGGCGCGGCGACCCCGACGACGCGTGAGGTCCCCTCAGCGCACCACGCCCCGCAGGCAGGTGTCGGCGTACTCCTCGAAGAACGCCGGGTCGTCCGGCCAGTCCATCGTCGGCTTGCTGACCAGCAGCGACGTCAGGCCGTGGACCCGGGCCCAGAACCCGAGCGACAGCCGGTAGGCGTCGGTGTGCTCCGGCCGGAACCGCCCGGCGTCGATGCACTCCTGCACGCACGCCGTCAGCAGGTCGAAGCACGCCGAGTCGACGAGCACCTCGCCCTGGAACTCCTCCGGCGCCACGTCGGGCCGGGTCATGAACATGATCCGGTAGGGCTCCGGGTTGGCCACCCCGAACTCGATGTACGCCCGGCCCATGACCGCCAGGCGGTCCACCGGGTCCTCGATGCCGGCGGTGGCGGCCACGATGTGGTCCTCCAGCGCGATGAAGTGGCGGGCGCACACCTCGAAGATGAGGCGGTCCTTGTCGGCGAAGTGGCGGTAGATCGACGGCGGCGTCACCCCGACAGCGTCGGCCACCCCCCGGATCGAGACGGCCTGGGCCGAGCCGGTCTCGAGCAGCATCTGCTCGGTGGCGGCCAGGATCTCGGTGCGGAGCTGCCGCCCCTCGCCCTTGGGCAGGCGGGGGCGGCGTCCGGCGGCGGTGGCCGAGGGCGCTGTCATCGGCGGGTGAGGTCTCCGTTCATCGGGACAGGATCGCGCTCGGGGTCCTCGCCGTCCTGCCCGTGGGTGTCCACCAGGATATCCGTGCCCTCCTCCGCATCGAGGTCCACGGTCTCGCTGACGCCCCAGCGGTCGTGGAACCGGCGCAGCGGCCCGGGGGCCCACCAGTTCCAGTCGCCCGCCAGCCGCATGAACGCCGGCACCAGGGTGCCCCGGATGACGAAGGCGTCCATCAGCACGGCCAGCGTCAGGCCCAGGCCGAACAGCTTCATGAAGCTGACCCGCCCCAGGGCGAAGGACAGGAACACCACTGCGATCAGCACCGCGGCCGCCGTGACGATCCGGCCGGTGCGCTCCAGCCCGACGGCCACCGAGGTGACGTTGTCGGCGCCGTTGTCGTGCTCCTCCTTGATCCGGGAGAGCAGGAAGACCTCGTAGTCCATGCTGAGCCCGAAGGCGACGCAGAACATCAGGATCGGCATGGCCGCCGCCAGCCCGTCCGTGGCGGTGAAGTCGAGCACGCCGGACAGGTTCCCGTCCTGGAAGATCCAGACCATGGCGCCGAAGGTGGCCGACAGGCTGAGCAGGTTGAGGACGATGGCCTTGGCCGGGATCACCACGCTGCCGAACATGAGGAACAGCAGCACGGCGGTGATGACCGCGATCAGGCCGAGGGCCAGCGGCAGGCGGTCGAACAGCGAGCCGTTGAGGTCGACGAGCACGGCGGACTGGCCGGTGACCAGCACCGGGTAGGGGGCCTCCGTGTCCCGCACGGCCTGGACCAGGTCCTCGCCCTCGGGCGAGAGCGGCTGCACGGCCGGCACCACCGACAGGTACGAGCCGTCCTCGCCCGTGAAGCCGGCGTAGCGCGGCGCGGTCTCCGGGCCGAGGACCAGCTGGCCCGGCTGGCAGCCGAACTGTTCGGCCACGCCCTCGCCGCAGTAGGTGCCGGTGGCGGCGTCGACCCGGGACACGCCGGGCAGGCGGGCCAGGGCGGCGGCGTACGCGTCGATCTCGGACTCCGGGACGCCGGCGGCGTCACCCGCGGGGACGACGGACAGCGCACCGGCCTCCTCCGACGAGAACTCCTCGCGGACGATGTCGCCGGCGGCCCGGCCCTCGGATCCCGGGGGCAGGACCCGATCGTCCGGCTGGGTCAGCCGCAGGCCGAAGAACGGGGCGCCCAGCACCAGCAGGATGGCGATGGCACCGGTGGCGTAGGGGATCGGCCGGCGCATGACCCGGATGGCGGTGCGGTGCCAGAAGCCCTCCTCGGGCGGGCTCACCGAGCGCCGCCACAGCGTCAGCGAGTTCACCCGGTGCCCGAGCACCGCCAGGATGGCCGGCAGGACGAGCAGCGAGAACAGGCCGGCGAGCAGCGCCACCGCCACCCCGGCGTAGGCGAAGCTGCGCAGGAACGTGATGGGGAACACGAGCGTCGCCAGCAGCGAGGCCGCCACCGTCAGGGCGCTGAACGCCACTGTCCGCCCGGCCGTGCGGACCGTCCGCACCACGGCCGCCCGGGGCTCGTGGCCGGCCCGCAGCTCCTCCCGGAACCGGGACACCACGAACAGGCTGTAGTCGATGGCGAGGCCGAGGCCGAGGGCGGTCGTGAGGTTGAGGGCGTAGATCGACACGTCCGTGACGCCGGACATGATCTGCAGCACCAGGAACGTGCCGATGATCGACATCACGCCGACGATGAGCGGCAACGTGGCCGCCACGACGCTGCCGAAGATGACCACCAGCAGGATCAGCGTGATGGGCAGGGCGATCATCTCGGCCCGCAGGAGGTCCTCCTCCAGCGTCTCGCCGATGTCGTGGAACACCTGGGCGTAGCCGCCCACCTCGACCACGATCACGCCGCCGTCCCGCTGGTAGCGGGGGCCGAGCTCGGTGATGCGCTCCTCGACCTGGTCGTCGTCGCCGGGGATGCGGGCGATGACGAGGGCACGGTCGCCCCCGTCGCTGCGCAGGGGCGGGGCGCCGCCCTCGGACCAGTAGGAGACGACGTTGGTGACGTGGTCCTCCGCGGCCAGCTCCTCGGTGAGGGCCAGGCCGGCATCCCTCACGGCGGGGGTGTCCACGTTGCCGGCGCGGGCGGTGACCACGAGGACGACGTTGGGGACGCCGGTGTCGAACCGGTCGTCCAGGATCTCCTCGGCCTGGGCCGACTCCGTGGCCGGGTCCACGAAGCCGCCGGCCGTGAGGTCCTCGGCCACGCCGCCGCCGAAGGCGCCGGCGAGCACCACGAACAGGACGGCGCTGATCAGAACGGGGCGGCTGTGGCGGGTGGCGAGGCGGGCGAAGCGCGAGAGCATGGGGGCCTCCGGGGTCGCGCTAACACGGTTACGTTATCCGTGATATGTGACTCCGCCGCGTGCCCGGTGTCCAGATGACGTCAGTCACACGTGCCGCGCTTGCCGCTCGCTTGACCCGTGGGTCAACCTTGCGGCCGTGGTCGAGACCGTCTCCTATCCCGGCGCCCGCGCCCCCGACCGGGTGCGGTCGGTGCTGTCCCACGGGCTCCGCATCGCCGTGCACGAGTGGGGCGATCCCGGCGCCCCTCCCGTGGCGCTGGCCCACGGGGGCTTCGACTTCGCCCGCACCTTCGACGTCTTCGCCCCGCTGCTGGCCGGCGCCGGATGGCGGGTCGTGTCCTGGGACCAGCGGGGCCACGGCGACTCCCAGCACGCCGCCCTCTACTCCTGGGACGCCGACCTGCGGGACGCGGTGGCGGTGGTCGACTCGGTGACCGGCGGGGCGCTGCCGGTCGTCGGGCATTCCAAGGGCGGGGGCGTCATGGTCCAGTTCGCCGCCGCGCTGCCCCACCGGGTCGCCCGGCTGGTGATCCTCGACGGCCTGCCCAGCCGCCGGTCGATGCCGGACGTGCCCGACCACGAGCGCACCAAGCTGCTGGCGGGCGAGCTGGGTGGCTGGCTCGACTTCCGCCACTCCCTCGTCGGTCGCCAGCGCCGGCCGGACACCCTCGACGGCCTGGCCGCGCGGCGGGCCCGCATGAACCCCCGCCTGTCCCGGGACTGGCTCCGCTACCTGGTGTCGGTGGGGGCCCGCCACGACGACGACGGCTGGCGCTGGAAGATCGACCCGTCGCTGCGGCTCGGCGGCTTCGGCCCCTGGCGGCCCGAGTGGGCGATGTCCCGCCTGCCCGGCCTCGGCTCGCCGCTGCTGGCGGTCCTGGCCATGCAACCCGAGATGATGGGGTGGGCCACGACCCCGGACGAGGTCGAGCCCTACCTCCCGCCGTGCAGCGATCTGGTGGTGCTGGACGACGTCGGCCACTTCGTGCACATCGAGCAGCCCGAGCGGATCGCCCGGCTGGTCCTCGACTTCCTGGGGGACCCGCGGTGACGGCGACCGTGACGCTCCACCACAACCGGATCTCGCTGGCCCTGCACCCGTTGCGGGAGGGCGCCGGGCGGCCGCTGCTGGCGTTGCACGGGCTGGGGGAGCGGTCGCCGGCCCGGGTCCCCGACCACCTGGCGGCCTGGCCCGGCCCCGTGTGGGCGCTCGACTTCACCGGGCACGGCGACTCGTCGATCCCGACCGGGGGCGGCTACTACGCCGAGGTGCTGATGGCCGACGCCGCCGCCGCGCTCGCCCACCTGGGCCCGTCGACCGTCTGCGGCCGCGGCCTCGGCGCCTACGTGGCGCTGCTGGTGGCCGGGGGCCGGCCCGCGCTGGTGCGGGGCGCCGTGCTCGACGACGGGCCGGGCCTGATCGGCGGCGGCAGCGTCCCCGCCACGCCCTTCGTGCTGGCCGAGCCGATGGAGGTGCGGGGCACGCCGGACCCCTACGCCCTGCTGGAGCTCAGCCACGACGTCCGCCCGGCCGACTACGCCGCCGCCTACGCCCGCCAGGCCACCACCCTGTCGGGCCTCGACACGGCGCTGGTGGTGTGCGCCGCCGTCCGGCCCCCGTGGCTGGAGGCGGTGGCGTCGGAGCCCGGCGTGCGCGAGCTACCCCGGTCACGCTGCCTGGAACCGTTCCTCTAGAACCCGATTTGGCGGCGCTCACATCGCATATGCGACGTCAGGGACGCCAAATCGACTCAGGTGTCGCGGCCAGCGACGTAGCGGGCCAGGTCCACCAGCTCGTCCCGGGCCTCGGCGGTGACGTCGGCGGCCTCGATCGCGTCGACGGCGGCGGCCGTGAGCGCGTCGATACGGTCCTCGATGAGATCGAGCGCCCCCGTCTCCACCAGGACCCGCTGGATCCCGGCCACGTCGGCCTCCGACAGCCCCGGGGCACCCACCTTGTCGAGCAGGGCCGCGCCCTCGCCCTCGGCCCGCTCGGCCGCCGCGGCCAGCAGGGGGGTCGGCTTGCCCTCCCGCAAGTCCTGGCCCACGGGCTTGCCGGTGCGGCCCGGGTCCCCGAAGGCGCCGAGGACGTCGTCGCGCAGCTGGAACGCCTCGCCCAGGGGGGCGCCGTAGGCGGACAGCGGCGCCTCCAGGTCGGCCCGGCGCCCGGCCAGCGCCGCGCCCACGTGCAGCGGCCGCTCGATCGTGTACTTGCCGGACTTGTAGCGGGCGATGCGGGCGGCCAGCGCCGGGTCGCGATCGCCCCGGGCGGTGCCGGCCAGGTCGAGGTACTGGCCGATGTTCAGCTCCAGCCGCAGCTCGTGCCACACGTCGGCCACGTCGGCGGGGACGTCGCCCATGAGCTGGTCGGCGTACACGTGGGCCAGGTCGCCGACGAGGATGGCCGCGCCCTCGCCGAAGCGGCGGGCCTCGCCCCGCCAGTGCCCGGCGGCGTGCTCGTCGGCGAAGGCCAGGTGGGCGGTCCGCCGCCCGCGGCGGGTGTCGGCCCCGTCCATCACGTCGTCGTGGACGAGGGCGAAGGCGTGCAGCATCTCCAGCGAGGCGCCGGCGTCCACCACCCGCGGGTCGTCGGGGTCGCCACCGGCGCCCACGAACCCCCAGTGGCAGAACGCCGGGCGCAGGCGCTTCCCGCCCGCCATGACCAGCGCCTCCAGGGCCCGCAGCGGCTCCGCCAGCATGGGGTCGACCGCCCGCCAGCGGGCGATCTCGCCCTCGAGCAGGTGCGCCAGCCGGCCGTCGACGCGTCCGGCCAGCAGGCTCAGGCTGGACGGGGCGGGGGAGCGGGGGCCCATGCGCCGCACGTTACGGCCCGGGCCGGGGGCTGCGCCCGGTCAGGCGCTGCCGGGCAGATCGAGCCTCCACTGGCCGTCGACCCGGTGGAGCTCGAACTGCTCGGTGCTGGCCTGACCGCCGAGGTCGAAGTCGACCGACACGGTGGCGACCTCTCCCTCCATCGACGCCAGGGTGATGGTGCCGACGTGCACGCCCTCGAACCCGGTCGCCCCGCTGTCGACGGCCTCCTGGCAGGCGGACAGCGTGTCCTCGGGGCTCTGCTCCTCGGGGAACAGCGAGCCGGGGGTGAGCAGCTCGATCATCCGGGCGCAGTCGCGGGACTCGAGCGCGCCGAAGAAGGCGGTGGCCACGTCGACGGGCTCGGCCAGGGCGTCGCGCTGGTCGACCGGGGTGGTGTCCGCGGGTGCGTCGTCGCCCCCGCCGGCGGTGGGCTCGTCGTCGTCCCCGCCGAGAACGAAGACGGCGGCGACCGCGACCACGGCGGCCACGGCCAGGCCGGCGGCGACGATCCAGCCCTTGCCCCGGGACGGCGCCGCCACGTCCGGAGCCAGGTGCGCGGCGGGCGGCCCGGCGGGCGGCGCCGCGGACGTGCCCGCCAGGGGCGGGGGCGTGTCGCCGACCCGGGCGGCGCCGGCCCGGGTCGACGGCGTGTAGGCGGGTGACGCCGGCGGGTCGTAGGCGGGCGACGGGGGCGCCGGCGGAGGGGGAGGCGGCGGAGGCGGCGGCGGCGGGTCGGGGTCCGCGGCGGGCGTGTCCACGTCGCCGTCGTGGGGATCGGGCGGGAGCGACATCTCCGGTGCCTTCCGTCGCGCGTTGGTCGGGGGAGTCTCGCACGCCCTGGCTAGGGTTTTGTGTCGTGCCCCGGTGGTTGCGGATCGTCGGTGCCGCGCTGGCGACGGCGGCGGCCGGCTGCGGCGCCCTCGGGGGTGACGAGGCGCCCCGCGACGGGCTGGCGCCGGACACGGCCCGGTTCACCTACGGCGAGCGCACGGTGGAGATCCCGCTGCACGCCTGTGGGCAGGAGGACGACACGGTGCTCATGGCCGGGGCCCGAGGGGCGACGGTGCTCCAGGTGGAGGCCGACGTGGGCGAGGGCGGCCTGGCCCGCACGGGCGTGACGGTCGAGATGGGGGCGGGCGAGATCTGGGGCGCCTTCGGTCCCGACATGCAGCGCCCGCCCGCCGGCACCGTCCGCGAGGTGCGCACCGAGGGCGACCGCCTCGTCGTGGAGGCGACGTGGGCGTTCCTCGACGGCGACCTGCGAGCCACCGCGCCGGGCCAGACCACCGAGGGACGCCTGGTCGCCCGCTGCCCCGAGCCCGACGACGACGTCTCCTGACCGCCGTCGCCTGACCGCCCGCACTGGCGTCACCCGGCGGCGTTCTGGCGTCCCCCATGATGCAGATGGCGGCTGTGGGACGCCGGAACGGTGGGGCCCCGGTCACTCGTCCTCGCCGGCTGCGGCTTCCACCTCGGCTTCCAGCTCGGCCACCACCTGCTCGACCTCGAAACGGGCACCGGCGATGCGCTCGCGGCACAGGCGCAGCAGCTCGGACGCCCGGCGCACCCGGGCGCCCAGGACGTCGACGTCGACCTCGTCGCCGTCGAGCTCGTCGAGGATGCCCTCCAGCTCGGCCAGCGCCTCCGCGTAGCCCAGGGGTTGCGATTCGCTCGTCATCCCGCACCGTCCTGCACACCGTCGCCCCCCGCGCCGTCGTCCACCGTGCCGTCGTCCCCCGTGCCGTCGTCCACCGTGCTGCGGACCTCGCCCTCGGCCACGGTCGTGACCAGGCGGTCGCCGGGGCGCAGGGCAGCGGGCGAGCGCACCACCCGGCCCGAAGCGTCCCGGGTGACCGACCAGCCCCGAGCCAGCGTGCGGGCGGGGTCGTAGGCCCGGACCTGCGTCTCCAGCGCGTCGAGCCGCCGGGCCGCCGCGCCCGCCACCCGGGGCGCCCGCTGCACCAACCGGGAGCGGGCCGAGTCCACCGCCGCCTCGTGGGTGCGCAGGTGGGCCCGGCCCCCGGACTCGACGTGGCCCACCGCCCGGTCGAGCAGCGCCGTCGACCGCGCCAGCGCCCCGGTGGCGGCCCGGCCCAGCCGCTCGCCCCGGCCGGCCAGGTCGCGGTCGGCCGCCGCCAGCCCCTGGCGGGTGGCCACGGCCACGGACCGCCCGCACCCCCGCAGCCGCTCGGCCTCGCGCCGGCCGTGCCGCCGGGCCGCGGCGGCCACGCCCCGCCAGGCGTCGAGCGTGCGCCGCTCGACCGCCCGCACGTCGGCCACGACGGCCTGGGCGCACGCGGTCGGCGTCTTGTAGGACGCGTGGGCCACCTCGTCGGCCACCGAGCGGTCGATGTCGTGGCCGATGCCGGTCAGGACCGGGACGTCGAGCCCGGCCACCGCCCGGGCGATCACCTCGGAGTCGAACGCCGCCAGGTCGGTCGTGGCCCCGCCGCCCCGCACCAGCAGCACCACGTCGACCGCCCGGGCCGCCACGGCCCGCAGGCCCCAGGCCACCGACCGGGCCGCCCGGGTGCCCTGGACCCGCACGTCGGCCCGCACCACCGAGAACCCCAGGCCCGACCGGCGCAGCTCGTCCAGCACGTCGTGCTCGGCGGCGCTGCCGGCGCTCGTCACCAGCCCCAGCCGCAGGGGGACCGCCGGGCGCGCCAGCGACGGCTGCCGGTCGAGGAGGCCCTCGGCCGCCAGCGCCCGCAACAGCCGCTCGCGGTCGGCCGCCAGCCGCCCGAGCGTGAAGGAGGGGTCGATGTCGGACATCTGCACCTGCAGCCGGCCGCCCCGGTCCCAGAAACCGATGCGCCCCCGCAGCCGCACCTCGGTGCCGTCGGTCATGCGCACGCTGCCGCCCGCGTCCAGGAGCCGGGCGTTGACCCGGCGCCGGGCCGTGTCGAACAGCACCACCGGCACCGAGGCCTGCACGGGTCGGGACAGATCGCCGCCCGGGGCCGGCTCGACCAGGTCGAACCACACGGTGCCGCCCCGGCGCCCGGGGTTGAGGTTGCGGATGACGCCCCGCACCCACACCTCGTCGGGGAAGGCGACGCGCAGGCTGGCGGCCACGGCCTCGCCCAGCTCGGGCACGGACCAGGTGGGATCGGCGGGGTCGTCCCACAGCGTGGGAGGGGCCGGGGGTGCGGGTGGGGTGCGCCGCTGCACGGTGCGGATGGTACCCAGGGGGTACGACAACGAACGGCGGTAGGGTCGGGTGCCGGAGGGAACCATGCACACCGAGATCGCCCCCGGCGTCCTGCAGATCGACACGCTGCTGGGCGGGTGGCACCAGGTCACCGCCGGCTACCTCGTCACCGGCGACGCCCCGGTGCTGGTCGAGACCGGCAGCCAGTCGTCGGTCCCCCACCTGCTGGCGGCGCTCGACGACCTGGGCATGACCCCGGGCGAGCTGGCCGGCGTGGCCGTCACCCACATCCACCTCGACCACGCCGGCGGGGTGGGCGACGTGGCCGCCGCCTTCCCCGAGGCCACCGTGTACGTCCACCGGCGGGGGGCCCGCCACCTGGTCGACCCGGCCAAGCTGGTCAGCAGCGCGGCCATGGTCTACGGGGACCTGCTCGACTCGCTGTACGGGCGGCTCACGCCCACGCCCGCCGAGCGCGTCGTGGTGCTGGAGGACGGCGAGGACCTGGTCGTGTCCCCGAACCGGACCCTGACCGTCGTCGACTCCCCCGGCCACGCCAAGCACCACCTGGCGCTGCACGACTCGGCGTCCGGCCTGCTGTTCGCGGGCGACGCGGTCGGGGTGCGGCTGCCCGACGTGGGGGTGCTGCGGCCGGCCACGCCGCCCCCGGACTTCGACCTCGACCAGGCGCTCACGTCGCTGCGGCGCTTCGCCGAGCGCCGCCCGGCGGGCATCGCGCTGGCCCACTACGGCCTGGTCCCCGACCCGCAGGGCATCCTCGAGGAGGCGGAGGGCACGCTCCGCCGGTGGGCCGAGGTGGCCGAGGCCGCCTGGCGGGAGGACCGGGACATCGCCGACGCGCTGTCCGAGCACTTCGCCGCCGACCTGGACGGGGTGGACGAGGCCCAGCGCGAGAAGCTGGAGACCTTGAACGGCATCCACTCCAACGCCGCCGGGTTCCGCCGGTGGCTGGAGCAGCGGGGCGGCCAGGGGAACGGTCAACCCGACGGTCACCCGCACGGCCATCAGCACGGTCACTCGGACGACGGCCATCAGCACGGTCAATCGGACGACGGTCGTCTTGGTGACCGACCGGTAACATAGCTAGACATCGCCGTACACCTGCGCAGGAGGAAAGCCGCCATGACCGAAGCCGTGATCGTGTCGACGGCCCGAACCCCCATCGGGCGGGCGATGAAGGGGTCGCTCATCGAGTGCCGGCCCGACGACCTGACCGCCCAGATCGTCAGGACCGCCCTGGAGAAGGTGCCCCAGCTCGACCCCGCCACCGTCGAGGACCTCATCCTCGGGTGCGGGCAGCCCGCGGGCGAGTCCGGCTTCAACATCGCCCGGGTGGCCGCCCTCCTCGCCGGCCTCGACGACGTGCCCGGCGTGACCGTCAACCGCTACTGCTCCTCGTCGCTGCAGGCCATCCGCATGGCCGCCCACGCCATCAAGGCGGGCGAGGGCGACGTGTTCGTGGCCGCGGGCGTCGAGACCGTCAGCCGCTACATGCACGGCATGTCCGACAGCGGCCCGACCAACCCGCTGTTCGCCGACGCCATGGCCCGCTCGTCCGAGCGGAGCAACGGGGCCGACTCGTGGGAGCCCCAGCCCGGCCTGCCCGACATCTACATCGCCATGGGCCAGACGGCCGAGAACGTGCGCCTGGCCGAGAACGTCAGCCGCCCGGACATGGACGAGTTCGCCGCCCGCAGCCAGCAGCTCGCCGTCGCCAACCAGGAGAACGGCTACTGGGACGGCGAGATCACCCCGGTGACCACCCCGTCCGGCACCGTGGTCGCCAAGGACGACGGCCCTAGGGCCGGCACCACGGTCGAGAAGCTGGCCGAGCTGAAGCCGGCGTTCCGCCCCGACGGCGAGATCACGGCCGGCAACGCCTGCCCGCTGAACGACGGGGCCGCCGCCGTCGTCGTCATGTCGGACACCCGGGCCAGCGAGCTCGGCATCACGCCGCTGGCCCGGGTGGTGTCGTCGGGCGTGTCCGGCCTGAACCCCGAGATCATGGGCCTCGGCCCGGTCGAGGCGTCCCGCCAGGCCCTGGGCCGGGCCGGCATGACCATCGACGACATCGACCTGGTGGAGATCAACGAGGCGTTCGCCGCGCAGGTGCTGCCCTCGGCCCGCCAGCTCGGCATCCCCCTGGACAAGCTGAACGTCAAGGGCGGCGCCATCGCGCTGGGCCACCCGTTCGGCATGACCGGTGCCCGCATCATGACCACGCTCATCCACGCCCTCCAGGACGAGGACAAGACCTTCGGCCTGGAGACCATGTGCGTGGGCGGCGGCCAGGGCATGGCCATGATCGTGGAGCGCCTCAACTAGGCCGGCGCCGGCCGCCTGTCACGACGGATCCTGCCGACCTCGCCTCATCCCGCCGGCGGTAGCTCGACCACCACCCGGGCGCCGCCGAGCGGGGACGCCTCCACCCGCACGGTCCCGCCGTGGCGGGTGGCGATCGAGCGGACCACCGCCAGGCCCAGCCCCGCGCCCCCCTGGTCGCGGGCGCGGGCGTCGTCGAGGCGGGTGAAGCGCTCGAACACCCGCTCGCGGTCGGCCTCCGGGATGCCCGGGCCGTCGTCGTCGACGACGAGCCGGCCCGGCCCGACCGTCACCGCCACCCGGGTCCGGGCATGGCGGGCGGCGTTGTCGACCAGGTGCGACAGGGCGCGGCGCAGCGCGTCGGGCGATCCGGCGGCCGGGGCGGGGGTGGCGGGCACCGCCACCTCGACCGGGACCCGGCGGGCGCGGTCGGACTCGCCCGCCGCCAGGCCGGCGAGGTCGACCGTGGACGGCTCGACCGGGCCGCCCTCGTCGCCCGCCGCCAGCACCAGCAGGTCCGCCAGCAGGCGTTCCAGGCGGTCCTCCTCGACCAGGACGGCCCGGCCGACCGCCGGCCAGTCGGCGGCCGGGCCCTCCCGCAGGGCCACCTCCACGTCGGTGCGGATGGCGGCCACCGGGCTGCGCAGCTCGTGCGACGCGTCCGACACGAACTGGCGCTGGCGGGCCGCCGCGCCCTGCAGCCGGCCCAGCATGGCGTTCATCGTGCGGGCCAGCCGCCCGATCTCGTCCTCGGTGGGCGGCTCCGGGACCCGCCGGTGCATGCTCGACCCGCTGATGGCCTCGACCTCGGTGCGGATGGCCTCCACCGGGCGCAGCGCCCGTCCCACCAGTGCCCACGACAGCGCCCCCACCAGCAGCGCCACCAGCGGCACCCCCGCCCACAGCGCCCGCCGCACGGCGTCGACGCTGCGCCCCACCTCGTCGACGGGGGCACCGGCGATCACGGTCAGCTCGCCACCGGGCGTCTCCACCCGGCGCGTGACCTGCTCGAAGGGGGCGTCCGAGCCGAGGACCCGGACCTGCATGCCCGGCCCGGGGCCCTCGCCCGGCGGGCCGTCCACGGTGCCCGGCGCCGGGTCGCCGCGCACCACCAGCGTCCCGTCCGCCTGCCCGAGCGGGGCCTCGACCGTGCCCAGCCCGCCGCCCGTCAGGGTGACCGGGCCGGCGCCGACCACCCGACCGTCCTCGTCCACGATCACCACGGCGGCGGCCGGGTCGGCGGCCTCGGCGGCCCGCTGGGGGTCGGCGCCGGCACCCAGCCGGGCGGCCACCGCGTCGAGGCTGTCCTCGGCCACGTCCCGCAGCCGGCCGAGCTGGGTGTCCTCGACCGAGCGGATCAGCAGCCAGCCGGCGCCCGCCAGCGCCACCGCCGACACCACGGCGGCGGCCACCGCGATCCGGACCCGCACCGAGCGCCACAGCCTTCCGGCGTCAGCCATCGGCCCTGACCCGGTAGCCGACCCCGCGCACCGTCTCGAGCGACGCCCGCCCGAAGGGGGCGTCGATCTTGCGCCGCAGGTAGCCCACGTACACCTCGACCACGTTGGCGTCGCCGCCGAAGTCGTCGCCCCACACCTCCCGCAGCAGGTCGGCCTTGGGGGCGGGCTGGCCGTCCCGCCGCAGCAGCGCCTCGAGCAGGGCCGCCTCCCGGCGGGACAGCTCGACGGCCGTCCCGCCCCGGTGGCACGAGCGGGACAGCGGGTCGAGCACCAGGTCGCCGGCCGAGAGCAGCGGCGGCCGGGGCGCCGAGCCCCGCCGGGCCAGCGCCCGCAGCCGGGCCACCAGCACCACGAACGAGAACGGCTTGGACAGGAAGTCGTCGGCCCCCGTGTCGAGTGCCTCGGCCTCGTCGTACTCGCCGTCCTTGGCGGTGAGCATGAGGATGGGCGTCCAGTTGCCCTCGGCCCGCAGCGTGCGGCACACCTCGTAGCCGTTCATCCCCGGCAGCAGGATGTCGAGCACGATGGCCCGGTACGAGCGCTCGCGGGCCCGCCACAGGCCGTCGAGGCCGTCGAGGCTCACCTCCACGTCGAAGCCCTCGGC
>DASSUD010000512.1:0-19292 GCA_035707385.1 Acidimicrobiales bacterium | reverse complement strand
TCTTGAGCCGGACCTGGAGCGTGGGGGCGCCGGCCTCCAGCGCCGCCACGGCCACGATCAGCGAGTCGACCAGGACGTGCAGCCGCCCGAGCCGCGGATCGGCGGCCGCGGCCGGGCTCACGGCGCGCCCGGGGCCGCGGCGGGCACGGCGCCCGGATCCCTCCGGGCCGGGTCCTCCAGGTACACGTGGGCGCCGGCCGCGGTGAACTCGGCCGACTTGGCCGCCATGCCCTCGGCCGCGTAGGCGCGCACCTGCTCGGTGATGGCCATGGAGCAGAACTTGGGCCCGCACATCGAGCAGAAGTGGGCCGTCTTGGCCGGCTCGGCCGGGAGGGTGGCGTCGTGGTACTCCCGGGCGGTGTCAGGGTCGAGGGCCAGGTCGAACTGGTCCTGCCAGCGGAACTCGAAGCGGGCCTTGGACAAAGCGTCGTCCCAGGCCTGGGCCTGCGGGTGCCCCTTGGCCAGGTCCGCGGCGTGGGCCGCGATCTTGTAGGCGATGACGCCCTGCTTGACGTCGTCGCGGTCGGGCAGGCCCAGGTGCTCCTTGGGCGTCACGTAGCAGAGCATCGCCGTGCCGAACCACCCGATCATCGCCGCACCGATGGCGGACGTGATGTGGTCGTAGCCGGGAGCGACGTCGGTCGTGAGCGGGCCGAGCGTGTAGAACGGCGCCTCGCCGCACAGCTCCTGCTGGAGCTCGACGTTCTCCTTGATCTTGTGCATGGGGACGTGGCCCGGCCCCTCGATCATCACCTGCACGTCGTGGGCCCAGGCCACCCGGGTCAGCTCGCCGAGGGTGGCCAGCTCGGACAGCTGGGCCTCGTCGTTGGCGTCGGCGATGGAACCCGGCCGCAGCCCGTCGCCCAGGCTGAAGGCGACGTCGTAGGCGGCGAAGATCTCGCACAGGTCCTCGAAGTGCGTGTACAGGAAGCTCTCCTGGTGGTGCGCCAGGCACCAGGCGGCGAGGATCGACCCGCCGCGGCTGACGATGCCCGTGACCCGGTCGACCGTGAGGGGCACGTAGCGCAGCAGCACCCCGGCGTGGATGGTCATGTAGTCGACGCCCTGCTCGGCCTGCTCGATCACCGTGTCCCGGAACACCTCCCAGGTCAGGTCCTCGGGGCGGCCGTCGACCTTCTCCAGCGCCTGGTAGATGGGGACCGTGCCGATGGGCACGGCGCTGTTGCGCACGATCCACTCGCGGGTCGTGTGGATGTCCCGCCCGGTCGACAGGTCCATGACCGTGTCGGCGCCCCACTGCGTGGCCCACGTCAGCTTGTCGACCTCGTCGGCGGCCGAGGACGTGACCGCGGAGGTGCCGATGTTGGCGTTGATCTTGGTCAGGAACCGGTTGCCGATGATCATCGGCTCGGACTCGGGGTGGTTGACGTTGGCGGGGATGATGGCCCGTCCCCGGGCCACCTCGTCCCGCACCACCTCGGGGTCGAGCCCCTCCCGCAGGGCCACGAACGCCATCTCGGGGGTGACCTCGCCCCGCCGGGCGTAGTGGAGCTGGGTGACGGTCCGGCCGGGGGCGGCCCGCAGCCGGGGCCGGTCGGCGCCCGGGCCCGGGAACGGCTCGGCCGCGGAGCGCCCGGCGCGGAACGAGGCCCGCCCGTCGTCGCGCAGGCCGGCGACCCGGCCGGGGTAGTGCTCGACGTCGCCCCGCTCGTGGATCCAGGCGGCCCGCAGCGGTTCGAGGCCGTCCCGGGGGTCGCTGCCGGGACCGCTGGTGTCGTACAGGCGGACCGGCTCGTTGGGCGGGTCCAGGGTCACCTCGCAGAACGGGACCCGCACGTCGGGGCGCGAACCGTTCACGTAGGTCTTGTGTCGGCTGCCCATGCAGCATCACTCCCTTCGCCGGCATTACCCGGATCAGGTTCGGCGGTCGGCGCCTCGTGCGCCCTCTCAGCCCGGTGCCCCGAGCTCCCGCGTGGTCGGTTGTGCGACCACGGTAGCGAAATGGAGCGTGGGAGCGCGGGGTGACTCGGCAACAATGCCGGCGTGGGCTACCCGACCTTCTCCGACCAGATGGCGCGCCTGGCGCCCGATCCCGAGCGGCCGGGGCGCTACCTGGTCGACGTCGACGAGTGCTGGAACTGCCCCACCGTCCCCCAGGGCGGGGTCATGGCCGCGGTGGCGGCTGCGGCCATGACCGCCGAGCTGGGACTTACCGACCAGCACCTGCGCACGCTGACCACGGTGTTCGCCGCCCAGCTGCCGGCCGGGCCGGTGGCCGTCGACGTCGAGGTGCTGCGCCGGGGCCGGTCGATGTCGCAGATGCTGGCCACGGCCCGGGCCGGCGGCGACGGGGTCGGCCACACCACGGTGGCCGTGTTCGGGGTCGACCAGCCCGGGTTCGAGTTCACCGACCTGCGGCGGCCCAACGTCTCCAGCCCGCCGTTCTGCGTGTCGTTCCGCGATCCACCGCCCCCCGGCGTGCCCGCGGGGGAGATGGGCGAGCCGTTCGCCTTCTGGCAGCACGTCGAGGGGCGGCCGGCCATGGGCCACGCCCCCTGGGACCCGTTCGTCCCGTCCTCGTCCGAGTGCGCCATGTGGTACCGCTTCGACGAGGCGCCGATGCGGCCCGACGGCACGCTCGACCCCCTGGCCGTCGTCGCCCTGTCCGACCTGATGCCGTCGTCGGTGAGCCAGCGGATGGGCCCGGGCCAGGCGGACTTCTACCCGCCCAGCGCGGACCTGACGGTGCACGTGCTGGACGAGGCCCGCTCGCCGTGGCTGCTCGCCCACCTGCGGGCCCGGCGGGCCACCGACGGCTACGCCTCGGTGGAGGCGGCCCTGTGGGACGAGGCCGGGACGCTGGTGGCCCATGCCGCCCAGCTCATGTTCCTGCGCTTCCCCGGCGGGCCGCCGGAGGGCGACGAGAGGCTGCCCGCCGACCTGCGCCCCTAGCGTGGGTGGGCGATGGCCGAGCTGACGCTGGGGAGCCTCAACCTGCACATGGGCCGGGGGGCCGGTGGCCACGCCGCGCCCTTCTACGACGTCGTCACCGCCTGCAAGGAGGTCGACACCGACGTCCTGGTGCTCCAGGAGGGCTGGGTACCCGACGGCGACGAGGGCGACGTGCTGGCCGTGGCCGCCGCCCTGGGCTACGTGGTGGCCGGCACGTTCGCGGTGGCCCGGGCGTCGTGCCACGACCAGGTGCGGCTGGTGGCCCGGGAGGGGGCCGACGGCGACGGGGACTGGGTCCTCGCGGTGCTGTCCCGGCTGCCGGTGCGCTCGGCCGAGGTGGTGCCGCTCGGTCCGCAACTGGCGCGGGACCCCGGCCGGCGGGCGGTGGTGCGGGCCGTCGTCGACGCCGCCGGGGCGCCGTTCACCGTGGTGGGGACCCACCTGCCGCTGCTCAAGGTCCCGGTGTGGCGCCTGGCGCCCGCGCTGCGGGCCGCGCTCCCGGGGCCGGGCTGGCCCGGTGCGTTCGCCGGGGACATGAACATGTGGGGCTGGTGCGCCGAGCGTCTGGCGGGGCCGGGCTGGCGGCGGGCGGTGCGGGGGCGGACCTACCCGTCCCCCCGGCCGCACAGCCAGACCGACCACATCCTGACCAACGACGCGGTGCGGGTGGTGGCGGCCGACGTGGTGCCCCAGGTCCTCTCGGACCACCGCCCCGTGCGGGCCCGGCTGCGGTTCTGAGCCCGCTGCTCGACGATCTGGCGGCGCATACGCCGGATGCTCGGTGTATGCGCCGAGCAAATCGTGTCGGTGGTTCAGGGACCGCTGACCAGCGCCACCACCTCGTCGGCGCACGGCCACGAGAGCGTGACGCCGGCGCCGCCGTGGCCGTAGTTGTGCACGATCGTCTGCCGGCCCCGGCGCTCGGCCTCCAGGCGGACCGACGGGCGGGACGGGCGGAGGCCGACCTTGTGGGCCCGGACGGTGGCGCTCGCCAGGGCCGGGACCAGCGCCGCCGCCCGGGCCATGATGGCGTCGGCCACCGCCGGGTCGGGCTCGGTGCCCCAGGCGCCCTCCTCGGCGGTGCCCCCCACCACCACGTCGTCGATCCGGGGGATCACGTAGGTGAGCGTGCGGTCGTCGAGGTCGTCCGACACCCATTCCTCCACGCCCACCGGGTCCGTCACCACCACCTGGCCCCGGACGGGGGTGACGGTGGGATCGGGGACCAGGTCCCGGGCGCCGAGGCCGGCGCAGTCGACCACCAGCGGGCCCAGCCCGGCCAGGTCGCGCACCACGACGGCCTCCGCCACCAGCGTGACGCCCGCGGCCGCGGTTTCGGCGGACAGCCACGGCAGGTACCGGCCCATGTCGACGACCGGGGCACGGAACCGCCATCCCGCCGTGTAGCCCGGCGGGACGTCGCGGGTGACGGCCAGGGCGGGCACGGCCGGTGCCCACCACTCCTCGCCGGGCTCCCGGCGCAGCAGCTCGGTGCCCCAGCGCAGCCGGACGCCGGACTCGGGGCGGAGGGCCGCCAGGCGGGCGAAGGCGGTGTAGCCGGTGGCCGACCACGCCAGCACCCGGTCGTAGGGCAGCACCCGGTAGGGGAACCACAGCGCGGCGGCCACCGCCGAGGTGGTGTCCGCCGGACGGTCGCGGGCGACGACGGTCACGTCGTGGCCCGCCTCGGCCAGGCGCAGCGCCGTCGTCAGGCCGGACACCCCGGCGCCGACCACGGTCACGGCGGCCATCAGTAGGGGGGCCGCAGGTCCGGGAACATCGGGAAGTGGCGCGGGTTGCGGGTCCACAGCACCGCGCCCAGGTGCTCGGCGGTGGCGGCGATGAGGTAGTCCGGCAGGCCGACGCCCTGGTGCGACGTGCGGTACCGGCGTGCCATCGCGCCCCCGAGGTCGGCGATCTCCTCGCTGACGGCCACCCAGTCCATGACGTCCAGGAGCCCGTACGTCGCCCGGGGCTCGCGGGCGCGCATGCCGGCCAGCAGCTCCGCCTTCGTGATCACCGAGGCGACGACCTGGTTGCGGTCGTCACGGGCGCGGTCGAGGGCGACGACGGCGTCCGGGTCGGCGCGGAGGTTGTCGATGAGCACCGACGTGTCGACGACGATCACTCCCATCCGAGCTGGGTCAGCCGGTCCTCGATCGACTGGTTGCGGATGCGCTCGACGTACTCGGCGCCGTCTCCGATGTCGTCGCGGCCGGCCCACGCGCCGCGGCTGGCCTCCAGCGCCACCCACATCCGCTCCTGGTCGGGGCGGTACTTTTCGTCGATGGCGGCCCGCACCAGCTCGCCGATCGAGCGGCCGCTGTTCTGGGACTCGCGCTTGAGCCGCCGGTACTGGTGCTCCTCGAGCAGCACCTGCGTGCGATGCATGATGTAAACCTACATCGCCTCGGATCGGGTACAACCCGCGGCATGGCAACCGTCGAGGTCGAGACGCGACCGCCCGAGCCGGCCAACACCACCGCCCGCCGGGCCCAGCTCGCCCGGGGCCGGCGGCGGGCGACCGGGCTCCTGGTGGCCGTCACCGCCCTGTTCGTCGCCCTCCAGCTGGGGGGCGACGACTCCACGTGGATGGGCTATGCCGAGGCCATGGTCGAAGCCGCCATGGTGGGTGGCCTGGCCGACTGGTTCGCCGTCGTCGCCCTGTTCCGCCACCCCCTCGGCCTGCCGATCCCCCACACCGCCGTCATCCCCACCCGCAAGGACCAGTTCGGCGAGACGCTCGGCGACTTCGTGCAGACCAGCTTCCTGACCCCCGACATCATCGCCGAGCGGGTCCGCGCCGCCCGGGTCGTCCCCCGCCTGGCGGCCTGGCTGGCCGAGCCCGACAACGCCGAGCGGCTGGCCCGCCACCTGGCCGAGGCCACCGTCACCGCCGCCGACCTGCTGCGCGACGAGGAGGTCCACCGTGCGCTGGAGGAGGTGGCCCGGCGCCGCATCGAGACCACCCCCCTGGCGCCGCTGGCGGGCAAGGCACTGGCGGTCATGACCGAGGACGGCCGCCACCACGAGCTGCTGGACGTGATGCTGCGGGCGCTCGACCGGTTCCTCACCGACAACCAGGACAGCCTCCGCCAGCGGTTCGGGGACGAGTCCCCGTGGTGGCTGCCCGAGGCCGCGGAGGACCGCATCTTCGAGCGCCTGCTCGACGGGGCCCGCCACGTGCTGGGCGACGTGGCCCGCAACCCGCACCACGAGCTGCGCCAGGACTTCGACATCAAGGTGCGCCGGCTGGTCATGGACCTCCAGCGGTCACCGGCCATGCGGGCCCGGGGCGAGGAGCTCAAGCACGAGCTGCTGGCCCAGCCCGAGCTCCGGGCCTGGGTGGCCGGCGTGTGGACCGACGTCAAGGCCGGGCTGCGGGCCCAGGCCGCCGACCCGGGCTCGGAGCTGCGCCGGCGGCTGGCCGAGACGCTGGTCGCCCTCGGCCGCCGGCTGGTCGACGACCCCGCCCTCGCGGCCCGGGTCGAGGAGGGGGCGGAGACCGGGGTCCGCTACGTGGCCGAGCAGTTCAGCGACGAGATCGCCGCCATGGTCAGCGGGACGGTGGCCCGCTGGGACGGCCGCGAGACCGCCGACCGCCTGGAGCTGCTCCTCGGCCCGGACCTCCAGTTCATCCGCATCAACGGCACGGTGGTGGGCGGGCTGGCGGGCCTGGTCATCCACGCCGCCGGCCACGTCCTGTGACCCGTCAGGGCGGGGGCGCGTAGTCGGGCGCCCGGTCCTCTTCGGGGACGTCGTCGTAGATCGTCTCCGACGCCTCGACGTCGAACAGGCCCGCCTCCTCGAGCGACCGGGGAGCGTCGCCGGGCGTGTAGCGCCGGCCCCCGTCGGCGTAGCGGTACATGCCCGTGCCCTGCTGGCCGATCTCGTCCTCGCCGGTGGCGGTGGCATCGAACCAGATGACGGCGCTGTCGTCGACCCCGCCGAGGTCTTCACCGGGCCAGACGCCGTGGTCGCCCCACGACATCTGCGGCTCCGTGGGCCCACCGCCCGATGGCGGGTACCGGTACAGCCCGTCGCGGAACGTCGCCGGGGTGAGCTCCGGCCCGGCCAGGTGGATCCCGATGAACATCGTGCGCAGCGGGGGCTCCAAGGCGTTGGCGGCGTTGTGGGGCGGCGGGCCGCCGTACGCCCAGTCCCACAGGCGGTGGGCGCCCTCGTTCTCGAACCGCCCGCGGGCCGGGGTGAGCCCGATGCCGAAACCGTGGCCCCACTGCTCCATGTCGGTGAGCCGGGCGAGGATCGTGGTGTCCATCAACAGGTTGGGACCGAGGATCCACTCCGGCCGGTAGCCCTGCGCGGTGGCCTCCCGTGTCAGCGACCCCGGCGTCAGTGGGTCGCCGTAGTAGATGATCGTGGTCACGCCCGCGTCGACCAGCTTGGCGATGCTGGTGCGGGCGTTCTCCTGGGCGGCATTGAGGTCGAGCGTGAACTCGACGTCGGTGGCGAGCTCGACGCCGTGCTCCGCCAACGCGGCCTCGAACTGCTCGAACACGCCCTGGTGGTCGCCGTTGGGGGTGTCGTAGTGGACCAGGCCGTACACCCGGTCCTCGGCCCGGATCTCCGGGTCGCCCGCCAGCTCGGCCCTGCCGGGGCCTGCCAGCCGCCCGATGATCTCCGCGGAGGCGTCCACGGCCTGGTCCGGCGTCGGCGTGTTCTGCCACAGGTAGGGGGCGTACTGCCGCAGGATGTCCTCGGGCAGCGCCTCGGTGCAGGTCGGCCCGCACACGATGCCCCGCGACGCCAGCTCGGCGGCGAAGGTCGGGCTGGCCCGCCGGGGACCGCCGATCACCGCGAAGGGCTCCTTCTCGGCGATGGCGATGGCGTCCGCCTTCGCGGCCACGACGTCGTCGTCGGCACCGGTGCCGACGAACACCTCGACCGACACGGTGCGCCCGTAGCCCTCGAACAGCTCGCTGTACAGGTCGACGAAGCCCTGGATCGTGTCCGTCTCGGCATCGGGGTCGAGGCTCACGCCGATGTCCCTGACCGTGGCTGCGGCCAGCGGGTCCATGGCGGGGTCGCTGCGGTAGTAGACGATCTTGACCGTGTCGGCCGTGACCCCCTGGTGGGTCTCCCCGCCGTTGTCGCCGGTGAACGGCTCGACGCAGGGCGGCGCGTACACCGACGGCAGCTGGATCCGGCCGGTGGTGGTGTCGCAGTCGGGGCCGAAGTCGACCTCCTCGCCCGTCAGCTCGGCCTTCTGCCAGGTCATCGGGCCGGACTCGACCAGCTCGTCGCCGGAGGCCGCGGCCTCGCCCGCGGGCCCGTCGTCGCCGTCACCTCCCCCGCCGCCGAACACCACGACCGCGGCGGCGACGACCGCGACGACCGCGGCGATGGGGCCGTAGCGACGGGCGGCCGTCACCCAGGCGGGGCGGCTGCCGGGTGGCCCCCCGCCACCCGGCAGCCCGCCCTCGGACTGCGGTTTCTCCCTGGTCGACACCGGCCGCTCCCCCCGGACAGGCGATGTTCGCGAAACGCTAGTCGGGCGGCGGGTAGGCCGGCGTCTGGTCCTCCTCCGGGACCGTCTCGTACACCGTCACCGACGAGTCCACGTCGAACAACCCGGCGTCCTCGATCGAGTCGGGCAGGTTGCCGATCGTGTAGCGCTCGCCGCCCTTGGCGTAGCGGTACATGCCGACGCCCTCGTTGCCGACCTCGTCCTCGCCGGTGACCTCGGGGTCGTACCAGATGAGGGCGATGTCGTCGGAGCCGCCCCAGTCCTCGTCCGGCCAGACGTCGTGGCTGCCCCGGGACACCTGGGGCTCGGTCGGGCCCCCGCCGGACGGCGGGTAGCGGAACATGGCGTCCCGGAACGTCTCGGGCGTCAGGTCGGGCCCGGCCAGCTGGACGGCCGTGAAGATCGACCGGATCGGCGGCTCGATCACGTTGGCCGACGTGTGGGGCGGGGGCTCGCCGTAGGCCCACTCGTGGATCTGGAACGCACCGTTGGTGGACCGCTCGCCGCGGGCCCCGATCAGGGCGATGCCAAAGCCGTTCTTCCACTGCGACACGTCGGTCTGGCGGGCGAAGAGAGTGGTGTCCATGAGCGTGTTGGGCCCGAGGATCCACTCCGGGTGGTAGTTCTGGGCCGTCGCCTCCTCGGTGAGCGAGGCGGGCGTCAGCGGGTCGCCGTAGTAGAGGATGGTGGTGACGCCGGCGTCCATGAGCTTGGCGATGTTGGTGCGGGCGTTGGTCTGCGCCTGCGCCAGGTCGAGGGTGAACTCGACGTCGGTGGCCAGCTCGATGTCGTTGGCCGCCAGCTCCTCCTTGAACTGCTCGAACACGGTCTCGTGGTCGCCGTCCGGGGTGTCGTAGTGCAGCAGCCCGTACACGCGGTCCTTGGCCCGCGTGGCGTCGTCGCCCGCCAGCTCGGCCTTGCCCGGCCCGACCAGCTTGCCCATGGCCTCCGCGGCCAGGGCCACCGCCTGGTTCGGCGTGGGGCCCTGCTGCCACAGGTAGGGCTCGAACTCGGCCACGATGTCCTCGTTGAGGGCGACCGCGCAGCCGAGGGCGCACACGATGCCGCGGGAGGCGATCTCGCCGGCGAAGATGGCGCTGGACTGCGCCGGGCCGCCGATCACCGCGAACGGCTCCTTCTCGGCGATGGCGATGGCGTCCGCCTTGGCCGCCTCCTGGTCCGAGCCGGCGCCCGTGCCGATGTAGGTCTCGACCGTCACCGTGCGCCCGTAGCGCTCGAAGATCTTGTTGTAGAGCTCCGTGAAGTTGGCCGCGGTCTCCTGGGCCGATTCGACGTCGACCTGGGCGCCCGCGCCCTGGACGGTGGCGGTGGTCAGCGGGTCGAGCGCCGGGTCGGGCAGGTAGTAGACGATCTTGACCTCGTCGGCGGTCACGCCCGCGTAGGTCTCGCCGCCGTTGTCGCCCGTGAACGGCTCGACGCAGGGGGGCGCGTACACCGACGGCAGCTTGATGCGGCCGGTGGTGGTGTCGCAGTTGGGGCCCCAGTCGACGTCCTCGCCCGTCAGCTCGGCCTTCTGCCAGGTCATGGGGCCGGACTCGATCAGCTCGTCGTCCGTCCCGGCGGTGTCGGTGGCGGCGCCGTCGTCGTCGTCCCCGCCGCCACCGCCGAACACGACCACGGCGGCGGCGATCAGCACGACGATGAGGGCGATGGGGCCGTAGCGCTTGGCGGCCTTCTGCCAGGACGGCGGCTTGCGGGGCGGTGGTGCCGCGCCCTTGGTGGTGGTCTCGTCCGTGGTGGACATCGACGGCTCCTTTCTGCTGGGCCTGCCGGCTGTGGACCGTCAGCCGGCTGTCGTGGCACCGGATCGGGTGATGGCGGACTCGTCGGTCCCGAGGTACGAGGCCACCACTGCGGGATGTTCGATGACGTCGGCGGGTGTGCCCTCCGCGACCACGCGGCCGAGGTCGAGGGCGATCATGCGGTCGGAGATCGAGCCGAGCAGCGGCAGGTCGTGCTCGATGACGAGCAGGCTGGCGCCCAGCTCGTCCCGGACCCGCCGCAGCATGGGGGCGAGCGCCTCGGCCTCGCGCTGGGCGATGCCGCTGGAGGGCTCGTCGAGGAGCAGCACCGCGGGCCGCTGGGCCAGCACGCACGCCAGGTCGACGACGCGGCGGGTGCCGGTGGACAGCTCGCGGACGAACTTGTCGCGGTAGGCGCCCAGCGCCAGCAGCTCGATCAGCTCGTCGACCCGCTCCCGCACCTTCTGCTCCGAGTCGCCGACCGACGGGAGGTGGAGGGTCGCCGCGATGGGGTCGCGGACGTCGACGTGCTGCTCCAGCGCCACCGCGATGGCCTCGTCCACGGTCAGGCCGGGGAACAGCCGGCCGTCCTGGAACGACCGCCCCAGGCCCCGCCACGAGCGGGCGTGGATCGGTGAGTCGTGCAGGTCGACCAGGTCGCCGTCCCGGTCGAGCAGGCGGATGGAGCCCGAGTCGGCGGGGGTGTAGCCGGAGATGACGTCGAACAGCGTGGTCTTGCCGGCGCCGTTGGGGCCGATGAAGCCGAGGATCTCGCCCGGGCGCAGGTCGAAGGACACGCCGTCGAGCGCCCGGACGCCGCCGAAGCGCCGGGTCACGTCCCGGACCTCGAGCACCGGCGCGCCCCCCCGCAGGGCCGAGCGGGCCGGGGCGTCGGCCTCCTCGCTCTCCACCTCGGCCGCGGCCGCCCGCAGGAACACCGAGCGCAGCAGGTCGGGGCGCTGGAGCAGCTCGCTGGTCGGGCCCTCGAAGCGGACCTCGCCCTTCTCCATGAAGTAGGCGCGGTCGGCCACGGTGAGCGCCACGTTGACCGACTGCTCGACCAGGATGACGGTGGTGCCGCCGTCCCGCAGCGACCGCACCATGCCGAGCAGCTGGCCGACCACCGCGGGGGCCAGGCCGAGCGACAGCTCGTCGATCATCAGCAGCCGCGGCTTGCCGATGAAGGCCATGCCGAGCGTCAGCATCTGCTGCTGGCCGCCGGACAGGTTGCCAGCCGGCTCGTGCAGCCGGTCCCGCAGCACGGGGAACATGTCGAGCACCCGCTCGGTGTCGGCGCGGACCTCGGCCGAGCGGGCCTTGCGGTTCCAGGCGGCCAGCCGCAGGTTGTCGCCCACGGGGAGCTGGGTGAACACGCCCTGGCCGCCGGGGACGACGGCTACGCCCCGCCGGCCGGCGATCTCGTCGGGGGGCGTGTGGGTCATGTCCCGCCCGTCGAACACGACCGCACCGCCGCTGGCCTGGACCAGGCCGGAGATGGCCTTGAGCAGGGTCGACTTGCCGGCACCGTTGGTGCCCATGACCGCGACGATCTCGCCCTCGTCGACCTCCATGTTGACGCCGAACAGGACCTGCACGTTGTCGTAGTGGACGTCGATGTCCCGGCACAGCAGCAGCTTCACCTTGCCCTGCCTGCGCAGCAGCGCCACCTCGGAGCGGGCGGCCGTGGACTTCCACACCTGCTGGATGTCGTGCTCGACGAAGTTGCCGGCGGAGGCCAGCAGCCAGCCGCCGACGGTGAAGATGGGAGCGGCCAGCAGCAGGCCGGTGCGGATGCCGAACGAGTCGGCCAGGGTCCCGACCACCGGCAGCAGCAGCAGGCCGGGCAGGATCCACAGCGTTCCGATGGCGTAGCCGAACGAGCGCACCTTGGCCGGCACGGCCAGCGACATCACCGCGTAGATGCCCGGCACGAGCAGGAAGAAGCTGCCCGAGATGACGGCGTTGGCGGCGATGGCGAGCGGCAGCACCGGCGCCAACGCGAACAGCGCCCACGCCACCGTGATCACGACCGTGACGACGGCCAGGAACCGCATGACGTGGCCGGCGCCCTTCATCATCAGCCGGGTGGCCAGCGGTATGCCGATCAGCAGGCCCACCAGCTGGGCCCCGCCCTCGAGCCCGGCGGTCACCGCGCCCCGCTCGGCCTCGTTGAGGCCGAACACCTCGTCGTAGTACAGGCCGCCGAGCGTGAGCAGTCCGACCACGGCGATGGCCACGAACGGCAGCGAGAAGAAGATGCGGCGCAGGCTCCGGACCTGCCAGATGATGCGGAACGACTCCGCCCACGACGCCGGCTCCTCCTCGGTGTCGGCCACCGCGTCCGACATGCCCATCGCCTTGCGCTCCCAGCGGCCGCGCACCGGCTCCCGCAGCTTGAGGCCCATGAGGACGAACACCAGGGTGACCACGGCGAACACGAAGAACGGTGAGCGCCAACCCCAGTAGTAGGCCATGATGCCGCCGACCAGCGGGCCGAGGAACTGCCCGGCGGCGTTGGCGTAGCGGTGCACGCCGTAGACCCGGGGTCGTACGGGCACGTCGTAGTAGTCGGCCAGCAGCGAGTTGTGGACCGGCTCGTTGACGGCCCGGCCGAGCCCGGCGCCCGCCCGGGCGATGCCGAGCCACAGCAGGGTCGGGGCCAGCCCGGTGAACACCGAGAACACCGCCCAGCCGACGGCGCCCGACAGCGCGATGGGCAGGCGGCGGATCCGGTCGGAGAAGAAGCCGATGGGCAGCGCGATGAGGAGCGCGGCGATCAGCGACAGCGAGACGACGGTGAGGATGCCGCTGGTGTCGAGGCCGAAGTGGTCGCGGATCTCGGGCAGCAGCACACCGAAGGCGTTGCGGTCGAGCTCGTCGGCCATGTTGAGGCCGAACAGCACCGCCAGGGGCAGAAGCGGCGAGCCGCCGCCGGTCTCCTGCTTCCAGCGGGCGATCCGGCCCGTGCGGGGCGCAGCGTCCCGCACGGGCTCGCCGCCGTTGCCGGCGGTCCCGGCGGGCGTCACGGCGTCGGTGGGGGGAAGGTCCTGGGTGGTCATCGCCGCGCCTCCACCGCCGCGTCACCGTCGGGCCCGCCGGCATCGCCCGGTGGCCCGGGGTCCGCCCCGTTGCCCGTCACGACCACCGGCTCCCCCGGCTCCCCCGGCGCCTCGTCCGCGGCGGCTCCGGCCTCCGCCTCCTCGGCGAGCTCGCCGGCCGCCGCCAGCACGTCCTCCTCCGGAGGCTGGTCGGCCGGCTCCTCCACCCGGACGTCGGCCAGCAGGCTGGGCACGACCAGGCCACGGCGCGCCGCGATGCGGCGCAGCGCGCCGTCGCGCACGTCCGCCAGCACGCCGCCGAAGCCGCTCGGCATGAGCAGCAGCACCAGCAGCAGGCCGGCCCCCGTGGCCAGGAACTGCCACTCGGCGGGCAGGAAGAAGTCGACACTGTGGACGTAGACCGCGCCCAGCAGGGCCCCGGGCAGCGAGCCCAGGCCGCCGATCACGACCATGGTGAACAGCTCCAGGCTGCGCTGGGGCAGGTAGGGGTCGGAGCTGAGCCCGTTGGCCTGGTTGACGTACAGCACGCCGGCCACCGCCGCCAGGAACCCGGAGAAGGCGAAGGCGGCCAGGCTCGTGCGGGTGGCGTTGACGCCGTACGCGAGGGCGGCCTTCTCGTTCTCACGGATGGCGATGAGCACCCGTCCGGTCCGGCTGCGCCGCCAGCCGACCACCATGAGCAGCGCCAGGGCCAGGACCGCCAGGGAGATGTAGAACATCGCCGTCTCGCTGGAGGCGTCGATGCCGAGCATCGTCCCCCGGTCGAAGCGGCGGCCCGGCAGCCAGTTCGGGATCTCGATCCCGAAGAAGTTGATCGGGTAGACGGTGCGGTTCAGCAGGTACGACGACACGAAGAGCCCGAACGCCAGCGTGCTGACGGCCAGCGTCAGCCCCCGCCGCCGCAGGGCCGGGTAGCCGACGACCACGGCGGCGGCCGCACCCGCGGCGCCGGCCACGACCATGGCGGCCGCCATGTCCCACGACCGCAGGTCGACGAGGGCGCCGCCCACGCCGGCACCCACGCCCACGAACGCCATCTGGCCCAGGCTGACCTGGCCGGCCCAGCCGGTGAGCACCACCAGCGAGGCGGCCACGATGCCGAAGATCACGATGATGGTGGCCAGGTTGATCCGGCTGGTCGAGAGCCACATCGGCAGGGTCAGGACGAAGGCCGCGACGGCGGCCCACACCACCGCCCGGCCCCACACCACCTCGGGCAGCGAGCGCATCTCCCGCGGCACCGGGCGGATCTCCCGGGTCGCCTCCCAGGTGGACGAGGCGTCGCTGTCGACCCGGCTGGCCCGGGGCCGCCGCACCAGCAGCAGCCCGGCCAGCACGATCAGGAAGAAGACGGCGTCGTTGTAGGACTGCTGGGCCCACGGCTGGAACGTCATCGACTGGTCGACGATGCCGATGCCGATGGCCGCCGCCCCGATCGTGGCGAACCGCTCGAACCGGCCCAGCACGGCCGCGGCCAGGGCCTGCACCAGGAACACCGGCGGCAGGACCTGGCCGATGGGCAGGCCCACGGCCCCGGCCCGCAGGAACATGGCCAGGAAGGCCAGGACCGACGCCACCACCCACACCACCGTGTGCAGGCGCTTGACCGGGATCCCGAGCGTGAAGGCCCGGTCGGCCCGCTCGGCTGCGCCGATGATGGCCACGCCGATCCTGGAGCGCTGGAGGAACACGGCCAGCGCCACCAGGCACGTCGGCACCACGATCATGGTGAAGATGTCGTTGGCGTTGAACGTGACCGGGTCGATCCGGAACTCGGCGCTGAAGGGCTGGGGCAGCCGGGTGCCGAAGCCGCTGTCCCCGAAGGCCCGGGGCAGGAACAGCGCGGCGCCGGCCAGCACCTGGGAGATGCCGATGGTGGCCACGGTCAGCAGCAGGCGGGGCGAGTTGAAGAACCGCCGGATGAGCAGCGTCTCGACGACGACGCCGAGCGCGATCGAGGCGACCAGGCCGACGAGCAGGCCGAACCAGTAGCTCCAGCTCCACGCCACGACGAGCATGACGCCGAGCGTGGCCGGGACGGCGCCGAGGTCGCCCTGGGCGAAGTTGACGATGCGGTTGGCCCGGTAGACGAGCGCGATGCCCAGGGCGATCAGCGCGATGCGCCCGCCGACCAGCGCCCCGTTCACGACGATGCCGAGGGGAGCCGGGAACAAGACCTGCTGCACGAGCACGAGGGCCGCCAGCGGGCCCAGGAACGCGAGCCGGCGCCCGAGGTCCCCGAGGCCCGCCCACTGCGTGCGATCGATCGCCGCGGTCATCGCACCTTCAACTCCCCATGGTTGTCGTGTCCGTCGGTACCGCTACTGCCCACCCGACCGTCCGCCCCGGGCCGGCGGTCCCCATCGGGCGAGGAACGCCAGCGCCATCTCGCGCACTTGATCGGTCGCGTCCTCGACGTCGAGGTGCTGGTGGATGCGCAGCGACTCCCACGCCGCCGCGCTGAAGGCGGTCTCCAACGCCCGGGCCAGGTGCGCGCCGTGGGGACCGGCCGCCTCGATCTCGGGCCCGAAGGCCTGGCGGATCTCGGCCCGGGTGGCCTTGCGCCCGCGCCCGAGCGCCTGCTGGAGCGCCGGCGAGAACGGCTCCTGGAGGACGGCGGCCCGGCGCACGCCCCCACCGACCTCGTGGAGTGTGACGCGGCGGGCGATGAACCCCTCCAGGCGCTCGCCGGTGTCGCCCTCGACGACCAGCGGGTCCAGGATGGCGGTCAGGCGCTCGGCATGGCGGTCCGCGGCCGCCACCATGAGCGCTTCCAGGTCGTCGAAGTGGACGTAGAGCGAGCGCAGCGACACCCCCGCCTCCGCCGCGATGTCGCGGGCGGTGGGGCGGAGGTTGCCCTGCTCGTTCAGCGTGAGCAGGGCGTCGACCACGGCGGCCCGGGTGCGGGCGGCCCGGCTCAGCCGGCCGTCCTGGGGCGAGGCGCTACCCTCGGCGTCGCCGGTCTTGTCCACGGCGGCTGTGACGGATGTCTCACTCACGGCCGGCACGGTAGGGTTTTTTCACGTCTTGTGCAATAGGGCCCGGAGGGCCCGATGTTGCAGTCGCGCGTCAGGTTGACGCCAGGATGGCGTCGACCCCGTCCAGCTCGTCGTCGGTCAGCTTCCAGCCGCCGGCGGCCACGTTGGCCCGGACCTGGGCCGGCGACGTGGCCCCCGCGATGACCGGCCCCATGGCGGGCTGGGCCGCCAACCAGGCGACGGCGAGGTCCAGGATCGTGTGGCCCTGCCCCTCGGCCCACGCCGTCAGCCTCTCCACCAGGTCGAAGTTCCGCTCGGTGAGGACCCGCTCGACCCGGGCGGCCGGCATGAGGGACAGGCGGGTGCCGGCGGGCGGGGCCTGGTCGCGGCGGTACTTGCCGGTGAGCAGGCCGCTGGCCAGCGGGAAGTAGGGCAGCATCAGCAGGCCGTGGCGCTCGCAGGCCGGCACGACCTCCGCCTGGGGACCCCGCTCCAGCAGGCTGTAATGGTTCTGCGCGGTCACGAACCGGGACCAGCCCCTGGCGGCCGACGTCTCGGCGGCCTCGTCGATCTGGGCGGCCGTGAAGTTGCTGTTGCCGATCTCGCGCACCTTGCCCGCCCGCACCAGCTCGTCGAGCGCGCCCAGCGTCTCCTCGATCGGGACCGCGGGATCGGGCTGGTGGAGCTGGTACAGGTCGATCCGGTCGGTGCCGAGCCGGTGCAGGCTGTCCTCGCAGGCCTGGGCCACCCAGCGGGCGCCGGCCCCGCCCCGCCCCTCGCCCAGCGACGAGCCGAACTTGGTGGCCACGACGACGTCGTCCCGGCGCCCGGCGGCCGCCAGCGCCCGGCCCAGGAACTCCTCCGACCGGGTGGCCCCGTACACGTCGGCGGTGTCGAAGAAGTCGATGCCGGCGTCGAGGGCGGCGCGGACCACGTCCGCCGCACCGTCCTCGTCGATGCGCATCCCGAAGTTGTTGCACCCCAGCCCCACCCGGCCGGCGGTCAGCGACCCGATCCTCAGCGTCTCCATGCCCGCAGGCTAAGCCCGCCCCGTGCGCGAGCCGCCGGCGCCCCGGCATCGCACGCGTCACCCTCACGTCGCCGGAACGCGACGGTCCGGGGAGCCCCCCGCCGAGCCGTCGGCCGGCGGCAGGCTCACGCCGGTGCCGTCACCGCTACGCCGTGAGCCCGCGCCGCGTCGCCGAGCCGATCGTCGTAGGTGACGACACCGTCGAGGTCGTCGCCGAGGTCCAGTGCGGCGGCCAGGTGGAGGGCGTCGAGGGTCCGCAGGATCGCGGGGTCCAAGCGCGCGGCCGCCTCGAACGTTGCCGTCGTGACCTCGACCAGCACGAGCGCATCGAGCACCTCGCGAGCCCGGACGACGCGGTCGGGTGCCGCGCGTCGGACCGCCCGGATCAGCTCGGTACGGGAAAGGTCACTCGACACCGGCGAGCGGTCGGCGGCCGCGAGCCAGGCCCGCAGCCCGGCGGTCTCGGCTTCCGCCACGACGAGCTTCACCAGGGCGGAGGTGTCGAGGTAGTGCGCCACTCAGAACCGCTCGGCGTCGCGCATCGCCCGGAGCTCGTCCGACAGGCTCGGTCCGGACTCGGGCGCCGGCAGGTCGGCGAGGCTGCGGCGTGGCGACCGGGCCCGTCCCGCCGCCAGCAACTGGCGGAGCCGAGACGTGGGGATGGCCGTCAGTTGGGCGACCGGCCGGCCCCGGTCGGTGATCGTCACGGTCTCCCCTTCCGCCGCCTTGGCGACGACAGCCGAGGCGTTCTGCTTCAGTGCCCTGATACCGACGACGACCACCATGTGCTTCAGTGTAGCACATCGGATCCAAGCGGCTACCCCGCCTCGCCCTGGTCGTCGCGGATGCCCTGGCGCAGGCCGCTGCGGAACTCCTTCTGGGCCTCGCCCATCGAGCGGGCGAGCTTCGGCAGCTTGGCGCTACCGAACAGCACGAGGACGACGAGGAGCACGAGCAGCAGTTCGGTCGGTCCGAGGTTCATGCCGTTGATCCGGCGCGGGCCGGCCGGGCGGATGGCCCGAACGCCGACCGGCGCGAGCGCAGCAGGTCGTCGATCTCGTCCTCCAGGGCCAGGAACCGCTCGTCCCGCCGCACCTCGGGGCCCCGGGACCGCCCGAAGGGGACCTCGACGACGTCGGCCACCGTGCCCGGCCGGGACGTCATCACCACGACCCGCTCCGACAGGTAGACGGCCTCGCCCACGTCGTGGGTCACCATCAGGACCGTCGCCCCCGTGCGCTGCCACACCTGGCGCAGGAACTCGTGCAGGCTGCGCCGGGTCTGCAGGTCGAGGGCGCCGAACGGCTCGTCCAGCAGCAGCACGTCGGGCTCGGTCACCAGCGCCCGGGCGATGGCCACCCGCTGGCGCATGCCGCCCGACCGCTCGCGGGGCAGGTGACCGGCGAACTCGGACAGGCCCACCACCCCCAGCATCTCGGCCACCCGCCGGCGGCGCTCGGCCCGCCCGACCCGCAGGCACTCCAGCCCGAAGGCGACGTTCTCGGCCACCGTCCGCCACGGGAACAGCGAGTACGCCTGGAACACCACCCCCCGGTCCGGGCCCGGCCCCACCAGCAGGTCTCCGTCCACCGTGACCGTGCCGGGCGTCGGCGGCTCCAGCCCGGCCACGATGCCGAGCAGCGTCGACTTGCCGCACCCGGACACGCCCACCAGCGACACGAAGCCGCCGGCCGGGACCTCGAGGTCGACGCCGTCGAGCGCCAGCGTGTCGCCGTCCCGCGACGGGAACCGCTTGGTCGGCGCCCGCACCGCCAGCTTCGGTGGCCGCTCGCCCACCGGCGTCACCGGGGACGCCGCCGTCACCGGTCCCACGGTGCCACCAGCCAGCGCAGGCCCCGCAGGCCGAGGTCGCTCAGCATGGCCGGCGCCCACCTGCGGGGCGAGGCGCTCGACCACCAGGTCGTCGAGTGCGGCGGCGAGTGGCTCGCCACCACCCGCACGGCCCGGCGCTACGCCCTGCGGCTGGTGAACGAGGACCCGCCCCGGCCGGGCCTGGTCGACGCCGGCCCGGGCCGGGGCGCGGCGGTCGAGGTCGACGCC
>DASSUD010000511.1:0-7203 GCA_035707385.1 Acidimicrobiales bacterium | reverse complement strand
GCGCCAACGGCGTCGATCTGCGGGTCAACCGCTACCGGGTCGGGGACGGCGGCGACCGGCCGATCGTGGTGTTCGTCCACGGCCTCGGCATCGTCGACCACTCGGGCCTGGCCTTCACCCTGGGGATGCCCCTGGCCACCGGCGCCGAGGCCATCCTCTACGCGCTGCGGGGCCACGGGCACTCCCAGGTGCCGCCGTCGGGGTACCGGGTCGCCGACCACGTCGACGACCTGCTGGCCCTGCTCGACGCGCTCGAGGTCCACGCCCCGGTCCACCTGGTCGGGTGCAGCTACGGGGGCGCCGTGACCGTGACCGCCGCCGCCCGCCACGCGGGCCGGGTGGCGTCGCTGTTCCTCGTCGACCCCGTGCTGCCCGTGCCCGGCTGGGTCGAGCGCATCCTGGGAATGTTGGAGCCGGCCGCCGCCCAGCTGCGCGGCGACTACACCGTCGAGGACGTCCAGGCGGCGCTGGGGGGCGTGTCCCGCCGCAAGGCGGCGGCCGTGGCCGAGCGGGCCGAGCGCCTGCTGGTGCACACGACCGTCCTGGACGACGTGCGGTCCGAGGCGCCGCTGGACCGCCGCGAGTTCGCCCGCATCCGCTGCCCGGTGTCCGCCGTGTACGGCGATCGCTCCGAGATGCTGCCGCTGGCCGAGTCCCTGCCCCTGCTCGTGCCCCGGGCCCGGCTCCACATGGTGCCGGGCGCCGACCACCTGTCGGTGTTCGGGCACACCCGCGAGCTGTCCACCCTCATCCGCCGGCACGTGGGCCTGCCGGCGGCCGACCGGCCCACCCGGCTCGCCGCGGCGCGCGACGCCTAGGCCGGCCGTGGGCCGCTTCCTGTTCGTCGTCCCCCCGCTGGAGGGCCACACCAACCCGACGGTGGCGGTCGGCCGGGCGCTGGCCGAGCGGGGCCACGCCGTGGCCTGGACCGGGCACCCCGAGGTCGTCCCGGCCCTGCTGCCGGCGGGCGCTCCGTTCCTGCCGGTGGCGGACCGGGCGCCGGCCGAGGTCGTCGAGGCCATGGCCGTGCGCAACCTGGCCCCGGCCACCGGCGCCGTCGGGTTCAGGTCGTTCTGGGAGGAGTTCGTCCTGCCCATCGGGCGCCACATGGTGCCGGGCACCCGGGCCGCCGTCGACCGCTTCGCACCGGACGTGGTGGTCGCCGACCAGCACGCGCTCGCCGGGCCGGCGGTGGCGCTCGGGGCCGGCCTGCCGTGGGCCACGTCGGCCACCAGCTCCGCCGACCTGGTCGACCCGCTCGCCGGCCTCCCCAAGGTGCAGGCATGGCTGGCCGGGCGCATGGCCACGATGCTGATCGAGGCCGGCGTCGACGCCGCCACCGCCGCCGCGGTCGACCCCCGGTTCTCGCCCCACCTGCTGCTCGCGTTCACCACCGCGGAGCTGGTGGGGGCCGGCGACTTCCCCGACCACTGGGCCCTGGTGGGACCGGCCTTGGCCGAGCGGGCCGACGGCACGCCGTTCCCGTGGGACTGGCTGGGGGCCGACGGCACGCCCACGGTGCTGGTCACGCTCGGGACCGTGAACTGGCGGGCCGGGGCGCGGTTCTTCGCCGCCGCGGCCGAGGCGCTGGGCGCGATGGACGCCCGCGGCGTCCTGGTGGCGCCGCCCGAGCTCGTGCCCGACCCGCCGGCCAACGTCCTGGTGGTGCCGCGGGTGCCGCAGCTCGACCTGCTCCGGCGGGTCGACCTGGTCGTCGCCCACGGCGGCCACAACACCGTGTGCGAGGCAATCGGCGCCGGGGTCCCGCTGGTCCTGGCGGCCGTCCGCGACGACCAGCCCTTCGTGGCCGACCAGGTGGTGCGGGCCGGCGCGGGCGTGCGGGTGCGGTTCGGCCGGGCCTCGGCGGCGGACCTGCGGGCCGCGATGGAGTCCGTGCTGGGCGACCCGGCCGTGGGTGCGGCCGTGGCCCGCGTCCGGGGATCGTTCGCGTCCGCCGGCGGTGCGGCGGCGGCCGCCGACCGGCTCGACGCCCTGCTCGCCACGGCCGGCCGCGCGGCCCGGGTGCGCGGCTGAGGACGGCTCGGAGGGAGCCATGACGGTCATCAACTTCCCGTACATCGACGCCGAGATCGAGCACATGGTGGGCGGCGGCGCGCCGCCCGACCACCTGCGGCACTTCCACTGGGGCCTGTTCGAGCATCCCGCCGACCCCGACGACAGCACCGAGCACTACGTGCGGGCCGCCGCCGCCCTCACCGAGCGCATCCTGTGCGCCGCCGGGGTGTCGGACGGGGGCCGGGTGCTCGACGTGGGCTGCGGCTTCGGCGGCACCCTCGACCACATCCGCTGCCGGAACCGGGGCTGCCGGCTGGTGGGTGTCAACATCGACCTGCGCCAGCTCCAGTGGGCCCGGCGGGTGGTGGGCGGCAACGACGCCGGGCACGAGCCCATCTCGCTGGCGACCGGGGACGGCTGCGGGCTGCCGGTGCGCGCCGGCACGCAGGACCACGTGCTGGCGGTGGAGTGCGTGTTCCACTTCCCCAGCCGCAAGGCGTTCTTCCGGGAGGCGGCCCGGGTGCTGGAGCCGGGCGGCACGCTGGCCCTGTCCGACTTCGTGATCGCCGACGGGGCGGTCGGCGCGGTGTCGAGCGACGTGGCCTCGCTGGGGCTGGGCGAGTGGTTCGGCCGCTCGGCCGCCCCGCTGACCCCTGCCGGCTACGAGCGCCTGGGCCGGGCCTGCGGGTTCGAGGTGACCCTCGACGACGACGTCACGCCCCGCACGCTGCCGACGTACCCCGCGCTGCGCCGGCTGTACCGCGAGTCGGGCTCGACCGACGGCGTGTCCACCATCGACGCCGTGGAGGAACTGGCCCGCGCGGGCGGCTGGCAGTACCACGTGCTGGCGTTCCGGCGACGGGAGGGGCGGCGATGACCGGCATGGCGTACGTCGACTCGGCGCTGGCCCACATGGAGGAGGGGGGCCCGCCGCCGTTCTGGCGTCACTTCCACTGGGGGCTGTTCCCCGACCCCGAGCGGGCCGACGACAGCCCCGAGCGCTACTTCGCGGCCGCCGAGGCCATGACCGACCGGATCATCGCCGCCGGCGAGGTCGGCGACGGGGCGAGGGTGCTGGACGTGGGCTGCGGGTTCGGCGGCACGCTGGACCACCTGCGGTCCCGGGCGCCGGGCTGCGCCCTGGCGGGGATCAACATCGACGAGCGCCAGCTGCGCTGGGCCCGGCGGCTGCTCGGGGCGGAGGCCGGGGTGGCGCCGCCGCCGTTCGTGGCCGCCGACGGCTGCCGGCTGCCGGTGGCCGCCGGGTCGCTGGACCACGTGTTGGCGGTGGAGTGCGTGTTCCACTTCCCGAGCCGGCGGGCGTTCTTCCGGGAGGCGGCCCGGGTGCTGCGCCCGGGGGGCACGGTGGCGCTGTCGGACTTCCTGATGGCGCCGGGGGCGCTGGCCCGGGTGGCCACGACGATGGCAGAGTCGGCGGGCCTGGGCGAGGGGGCCTGGTACGGCTACGTGGCCAAGCCGCTGACGGCCGAGGGCTACGAGCGGCTGGCCCGCAGCGCCGGCTTCGAGGTGCTGGTCGACGACGACGTCACCCGGGCCACGCTGCCCACCTACCCGGCCCTGCGCCGCCTCGCCCGGGGCGACGACGAGCCCGAGGGCCTCGACACCACCGACGGGGTCGAGGCGCTGGCCCGGGCGGGCGACCTCCAGTACCACGTGCTGGCCTTCCGCCGGCGGTGACGACCCACCAACCCCGATTTGGCGTCTGTCACGTCGCACATGCGACGTCACAGACGCCAGATCAACCGGCCCACCCCTCGCTGTGGCGCCAGAGGTCGGCCGCGAGCTCCGGGGTGGCGATCCCGGCCGGGGCGGTGACCGTGGTGCCGTCGGCGTAGGCGCCGGAGGGCGACACCGCCGGGGTCGTGGCCCAGTGCAGGGGGGCCTCGGCGCCCTCGTCGGTCGAGCGCATGAAGCGGGTCATGATCGGGCGGACGGGCCAGGGCACGGACCGCCAGATGTCGGTGGCCACCACCCCCGGGTGGACCGCCACCGACTCCAGGCCCGGGCGCCGGCGGGCCAGCTCCTGGGCGAACAGGACGTTGCACAGCTTGGCCACCTGGTACTCGACCAGGCCGGTGCGGGTCCGGGTCGGGCGCTGCAGGGCCTCCCAGTCGATCCCCTTGGCCCCGAAGTGGGCCTTGCTGGCCAGCGACACCACCCGCCCCGGCGCTTCGGGGCCGAGGGTGTCCAGCAGCCGGGTGGCGAGCAGGAAGTGGCCGAGGTGGTTGACGCCGAAGGTCAGCTCGAAGCCCTGCTCCGTCACCCCGCGGCTGCCCGCCACCCCGGCGTTGTTGACCAGCACGTGGACCGGCTCGCCCCGGGCCGCCACCGCGTCGGCGCAGGCCCGCACCGAGGCCAGGTCGGCCAGGTCGAGGGGCACGTGGACGGCCGAGCCGGGCGTGGTGGCCGCCACCTCGTCGACCACCTCGCCGGCCCGCGGCGCCGACCGGCAGGCCAGGACGAGGTGGGCCCCCCGGGCCGCCAGCCGCAGGCTGGTCACCCGCCCGAGGCCGGAGGTGGCCCCGGTGACCATGAACGTTCGGCCCGCCAGGTCGGGCGGGGAGACCGTGGACATGTCGGCACGATGGCTCCTGGGCGGCCAGTGCGTCAACAAGAGTGGCACCAGGATAGCTCCTGGTCCATAATCCTGGGATCGTCAGGGGGGCGCGTCGCGGTGAGGCCATGGGGGCACCGCCCGCGTGGGAGAACCGAGGAGGAGCCCGATGGCGTCCGTTCGCCGATCCGCCCGCCGCATGGCCCAGGGCGTGCTGTGGGGCCTGACGGCGGTCCACGTGGCCGAGGCGATCATGCTGCGCCGGCGGCGCGACCTGCTGGCGGCCCTGCCGGACGCGGACGGCGGCGCCGCGCCGGCCCGCGACCTGGCTGCCAAGGTCGACGTGATCGCCCTGGCCGGCACGGCGCTCGACGACGCCACCGCCGCCGCGGCCCGGTCCGAGATGGATGCCTGCGGCGCCCAGGTCGTCGACCTGGTGCCGGGCGACCTGCCCGCCGAGCGGGCCCTGCGGCTGCTGCGGCGGGTCGAACCCGACCGCCTCGGCCGCGACCCCTTCTACACGCCCGGCGGGGCCCACGAGGTCGTGGTGGTCGACCCGTCGGTCACCGCCCGCATGGAGGGCGGCCCCGCCGAGGACCCGCCGCTCGACCGGGCCGCCATGGTGCGGGCGACGCTCCGGGCCCAGCGCCACGCCCCGACGGCGTCGCTCGCCCGGGTCGCCCCCCGCCTGCGGGCCGTGCCCACCAGCGGCGCCGACCGGTGGCGTGAGCTGGAGCAGCGCACCGCCTACTCCCAGCCCTACGGCAACCTCCACCCCCTGCTGGTGGCGGCAGAGACCGCCCACCTGGGGGCAATGACCGCCGGCCTGCTGGTGGCGCCGGCGGCGGCCGCCGCCGCGCTGGTCTCGTGGTCGGCGCAGCCGGGCGTGGTGTTCGGCGAGCCGACCCTGGGCGCCTCGGGTCGCCTGCGCCCGCCCGGGCTCGCCGGTGGCAGCGTCGCTCGGCTGCCCCGGGCCTGGGCCGACAACCTCGCCACCGTGCTCGCCGGGTGGCGTGCCACCCGCGCCCGCATGGCCGCGCGCCGCGCCACGCCCCTGCCCGAGCCGCCCCCGCGCGAGCGGCTGTTCGAGCCCCGCCGGGACACCTGCTACTGGTGCGGCGGTATCTCGTTGGTGACCCGGCTCGACGTGGGTGACCTGCTCCAGCACAAGCCCGGCGAGTTCCACCTCGACGAGTGCGCCGAGTGCGGCCACGTGTTCCAGAACCCGGCGCTCACCGTCGAAGGCCTCGACTACTACTACGCGGACGCCTACGACGGCCTGGGCGAAGAGCTGGCGGAGACCAGCTTCGCGGCGCTGGGCACGATCTACCAGAACCGGGTCGAGGCCCTGGCCCGCTTCGCCGAGCCCCGGGCCTGGCTCGACGTGGGCACCGGCCACGCCCACTTCCTGCTGGCCGCCCGCCGCCGCTGGCCGGAGGCCACCTTCGACGCGCTCGACATGAGCGACTCGGTGGAGGAGGCGGCGCGGCGGGGACGGGTCGACACGGCCTTCCGGGGCCTGTTCCCCGAGCTCGCCGGGGCGCTGCCCCGGTCCTACGACGTGGTCAGCATGCACCACTACCTGGAGCACACCCGCGACCCCAAGCGCGAGCTGGCGGGCGTGCTGGAGGTGCTGGAGCCGGGTGGCCACCTCATGATCGAGGTGCCCGACGCCGAGGCCCCGTGGTCCTACCGGCTGGGCCGCTACTGGTGGCAGTGGGGCCAGCCCCAGCACCAGCACTTCACGACGGCCGGCAACCTGGTGGCCCACCTGGAGGGGCTCGGGTTCGAGATCCGCTCCGTCGAGCGGGGCCCGGCCACCATGGGCGGCGAGCTGTTCAACGCCATCGGCCTCGTGCTCCAGCACACGGTCCGCAGCCCGCACCTGCCGTGGCTGGGTGTCCCGTCGCTCGCCCACCGGGTGGCCCGGGTGGCCCTGTACGGCGCCATGGTGCCGGCCATGCTGGTGGCCAAGGTCGCCGACGAGGCCAAGGACGCCCGCCTCGGCCCGGACGGCGTGGGCAACGCCTACCGGGTCGTGGCCCGCAGGACCTGACGTGCCCGCGGTCCACCTGCCCTACGTCGACTCGGCCCTGGCCCACATGGACCACGGGGGTCCCGCCGCGTTCTGGCACAACCTCCACTGGGGCCTCTACGCCGACCCGGAGGCGGCGGACGACAGCCCGGAGGCGTATGTGGAGGCGGCCGCGGCCCTGACGGGGCACGTCGTCGCGACCGCCGGGGTGGGCGCCTCCCGGCGGGTGCTCGACGTCGGCTGCGGCTTCGGCGGCACCCTCGACCACATCCGGTCCCGCCACCCGGGCTGCCGGCTGGCCGGGGTCAACATCGACGAGCGCCAGCTGCGCTGGGCCCGGCGGCTGGCCGGCGAGCACGGGCCGGCGCCGTTCGTGGCCGCCGACGGGTGCGCGCTGCCGGTGCGCAGTGGCACGCAGGACCGCGTGCTGGCGGTGGAGTGCGTGTTCCACTTCCCCAGCCGCAAGGCGTTCTTCCGGGAGGCGGCCCGGGTGCTGGCGCCGGGCGGGACCCTGGCGCTCACCGACTTCCTGCTGGCGCCCGGGGGCATGGCGACCTTCCTGGCCAAGGCGGCCGAG
>DASSUD010000510.1:0-15969 GCA_035707385.1 Acidimicrobiales bacterium | reverse complement strand
GGGTTCGGTGTCCGCGGCAGCCCGGGCGGGTGCTTCGGTGCTCGGCCCGGGTTCGCTGTCCGCGGCAGCCTCGGCGGGTGCTTCGGTGCTCGGCGCGGGTTCGGTGGCCGCGGCAGCCTCGGCGGGTGCTTCGGTGCTCGGCCCGGGTTCGATGTCCGCGGCAGCCTCGGCGGGTGCTTCGGTGCTCGGCGCGGGTTCGGTGTCCGCGGCAGCCTCGGCGGGTGCTTCGGTGCTCGGCTCGGGTTCCGGGGTGGCCTTGGCCTCCGGGGTGAGGGCTTCGGTGCCGGCCTCGGGCTCGGCGGCGGCTGTCGCGTCGGATGGCCTCGGGGTGGCCTTGGCCTCCGGCTTGCCGGCCTCGGCCCGCTTGGGCCTGCGATCGCCGCGGGGACGCCTCGTGGCCTCGTCGGGCTTTCCCTTGCCGCCCCCGCCGCCCCTGCGGCGGTCGCCACCCTGGCCGCCGCGGCGGGCGGGGCGGTCGGCGCTGGAGTCGGGCTCGACGTCGAAGATGTGGGCGATCTCCGGCAGGCGGGACGCCAGGCGGGCGATCGTGGACCGCAGGTCCGGCGACAGCTTGGCCGGCAGGCTCTGGGGGATGACACGCCGGCGCACCGGCGAGTACGCCAGCGCGTCCAGCACCGTGGCCCAGCGGTCCTGCGTGGTCTCCTCGGTGAGCGACGCCGACGTCGCTTCGGCCAGCTGCGTGGCGACGTCCCCGGGGATGGGGGCGCCGGCCTTGGGCGGGCGCGAGCTCAGGCGCAGGGCCCGCACGACCCGGCCCGCCGCCACGGTCTCGGTGAGATCGGCCAGCCAGGCGGCGTGCTCCTTCTCGACCCGGTTGGTGAGCGCCTCGCGCAGCTGGGCGGCCAGTGCCCGGGCCTCCTCGTCGCGCCCGGCGTCGCCGGCGGCGTTGACCACCGAGCGCAGGTCGCGCAGGTCCAGCTCGTCGACCACCGCAACTGCGGCCTCGGCACGGTCGCGCCACACGGCCGCCAGTGCCCGGGGCCGCAGGTCCTCGGCCACCTTCAGCAGGGAATCGGCCTTGACCGCGGGCTTGCCGGCGGCCTTCAGCTCGTCGTTCTGCTTGTCGATCGCCTGGCGGACCGCGGGGATGCCGCCCAGCAGCAACTGCTCGGCGATCGGCCGCTGCTCGGCGGGCACCGCCTCCAGCAGCGCGTTGCGGTGGGACCTGCCCGGGCGCAGGCGCCGGGGCTTCGGCTTCAGCTCGACCGGCGGGGGCGCCGGGCGGGACGGCCGGTCGTGGCGGCCCTCCTGGCGGTCGCGCGGGGGGCGGCGCTCGCGGCGGTCGCCGCCAGCGTCGCGGTCACGATCGCGGTCACGATCACGATCGCGGTCACGATCGCGGTCACGGGCACCCCGGCCCCGCTCGCGGTCGCGCCGGTCGCGGCCGTCGCGACCGCGCTCGTCGCGGCTCCGCTCGCCGCGTCGCCGGCCGTCGCGCTCGGCCGTGCCGCGAGCCAGCGCAGCGGTCCCCCGCGGCTGGTCGCCACCCGACGACTTCAGCTCGAGCCGCTCGGGCTCGGCCCGGGGGGCGCGCGGGGGCAGGACAGAGGTGACGCTGAGGGAGTCGAGGTAGCCCTCGATCTCCACGCGGAGGACGTCGCCGACCTTGGCGCCACCCGGCACGATCGCGGCCCCGAGCGTGCCCTTGGGCTCACGTGCTCCCGCCGCACGCCAGGTCCAGGACCCGTCCTCGCGGGAGCTGGTCAGCTCGATATCGATCCGGCGGGACATAGGTTGTCCACGCTAGCGCAGCAGGCCCGCCCCGCTCCCACCCGGGCCGGCGCTACGCGGTGTGGCCCTTGTCATACGCGCCCGCCTCAGCGGCGGGACCAGGCGTCGGGGACGTCGAGGACGCTCTCCACCGACGGGGGCAGGGTGCCCTCGGCGATGTCGGCCACCGACACCTCCTCCAGGATCGACCGCAGCGCGGCCCGCGTGGCCACCCACACCCGCCGCAGGGGCACAGCAGGGCCCGTGTAGTCGACCTCCTCGGGCGGCGAGCCGTGCACGTCCGCCAGGGGACCTTCCACCGCCCGGATGATGTCGGCGACCTGGATGTCCGCTGCCGGGCGGGCCAGGCGGTACCCGCCCTCGGCGCCCCGCTGGCTGGCCACGATCCCGGCCCGCCGCAGGTCGGCCAGGATGTTCTCCAGGAACTTGGCGGGGATGCCCTGCCGCCTGGCGAGCGCGTCGCCCTTCATGGGCCCGGGCGGCGCGGCGGCCAGCTCGACCGCCGCCCGCACCGCATAGTCGACCTTGGCCGTGATCCGCACCGTGCGTGTCCTCCGGGGCAGAACCTACCCCCGGGCGTAGGGATCGGCAGAGACCTGACGCACGGCCCTCAGCCCGCCGACTCCTCGCGACCGGCAGCCGCGGCCAGCAGTTCCTTCATCGCCGCCTCGATGTCGTCGGCCAGGTCCCCGACGTCGGGCACCAGCTCCGCGCAGGCCAGGAACCCGAAGTCCATGTTGTCCATGTAGGACAGCACCGTCACGTTGAGCCCCGCGCCCTCCATCACCGGGCCCATCGGATAGGTGGCCACCAGCTCGGCCCCGTCCAGGTAGAGCGGGAAATCCGGTCCCGGCACGTTGGACACCACCACGTTGTAGATCGGGGGATGCCGGTCGGCCACGTTGAGCCGCGAGTACAGGCGGGTGGCCAGCGCGAACGTGCTCGGCGCGGCGTGTTCCGCCCAGTTCTGCAGGAGCTTGGCGTCGACGGCGTTGTGGTCCTCCTTGGCGCCGCGGGTGGCGAGGGCTATGGCGTCGAGCCGCTCGGCCACGTCGTCGATGTCGGTGCGCAGGTGCACGAACATGGCGGAGATGCGGTTGTCGTGGCCCCCCTCGTCCTCGGCCCGCACCGACACCGGGCACATGGCCACCAGCGGCTCGGGCGGCAGCAGGTCACGGTCGTCGAGGTAGCGGCGCAGCGCGCTCGACACCAGGGCCAGCACCACGTCGTTGACCTTGACGCCGAACGCCCGCCGGATCCGGCGGACGTCGCTCAGCCGCACGCGGGCGAAGGCCACGGCCCGGTGCGGGGTGATGGCCGCGCTCCACGGGGTCCGGGGCGCCCGCAGCGGCACGGCTCCAACCACCGCCTCGGGGTCGCGGTGGCGGTTGACCAGGTGGGTGGCGGTCCGCACCGTGCGGCCCACCAGCGCCGGCAGCGTGACGGTGCGCCGGACCTGGGACAGCAGGGCGTGCCCCACCAGCTCGGCGTCGGAGGGGATGCGCTCGGGGGCCGGCAGCTCGGCGGCCGCGGCCCTGGCCGGGGCGTCGGGCGTGAGGTCGAAGAGGTGGACGAACAGCTCGGCGCCGGACACCCCGTCGACCGCGGCGTGGTGGATCTTGCCGACCATGGCCACGTTGCCGTCGTGGAGGCCCTCCACCACGTGGATCTCCCACAGGGGCCGGGACCGGTCGAGGGGGACGCCCACGATGGCGCCCACCAGCTCGGTCAGCTCCCGGGCCCCGCCCGGGGCGGGGAGGGCGTGGCGGCGGACGTGGTAGTCGAGGTCGAGGTAGGGGTCCTCGACCCAGATCGGGTGGTTGAGCCGGAACGGCACCTCGACGACCCGGCGCCGGAAGGCGGCGGCGGCCAGGAGCCGGCCGGCCACGAAGTCCTTCAGCTGTTCGAAGGAGTACTCGCCCGCCATCGTGTCCGGGTCGATCACGGCGGCGATGGCCACGTGCAGGTGCATGGCGGGCGTCTCGAAGGACAGGAACGCCGAATCGAGACCTGACAACCGCTCCATGACACCTCCCGTGGCACGGGCCGTCCCGCGCCGGAGCGGACAGGATATTCGTGCGGCCCCACACGGCGGGCGGTCCTATCGTCGACGCCCCCCACCGCCGCTCCCCGGAGGTCCCCGTGCCCCATCCCGACCTCGCCGCCGAGCAGTCCTACATCGACGACGCCTACCGCTGCCTGGCCGCCATGCGCGACCGCACCGCCCGGGTGGCCGACCTGGAGGGCATGGCCGCCGAGGCCGTCGACTCGGCCATCGCCCAGGCGCACCTTCGCCACCGCCTCGCCTCGCTCGACACCGACATGGACGGGCTCAGCTTCGGCCGCCTGGACGAGGAGCGGGGCGACACCTGGTACGTCGGCCGCCGCCACGTCGAGGACGCACGCGGCGACCCGGTGGTGGTCGACTGGCGGGCCGACGTGGCCGTCCCCTTCTACCGGGCCACGCCGGTCGACGCCCTGGGCCTGTCCCGCCGCCGCCGGTTCATGATGACCGGCAAGCAGCTCGACGACCTCTACGACGAGGTGTTCGACGACCCCGACAGCGTCGACGCCGCCCGCCACGGCGGCATCCCCGACCCGCTGCTCGTCGAGCTGGAGCGGGAGCGGACCGGCGAGATGCGCGACATCGTCGCCACCATCGCCGCCGAGCAGGACGAGGTGATCCGGGCGCCGCTGGCGACGTGCCTGGTGGTGCAGGGCGGGCCCGGGACCGGCAAGACGGCCGTGGGCCTGCACCGCGCCGCCTTCCTGCTGTACGAGCACCGGCGCGAGCTCGACGTGGAGGGGGTGCTGGTGATCGGGCCCAACCCGATCTTCCTGCGCTACATCGCCCAGGTGCTGCCGTCGCTGGGGGAGACCGCGGCCCGCCAGACGACCCTCGAGCGGCTGCTGGCCGGCACCGCCTACCGGGCAACCGGTGTCGACGGCGACGAGGCGGCGGCCGTCAAGGGCGACGCCCGGATGGCGGCGGTGGTCGCCCGGGCGGTGGCCGGGTCCCGGCGCCCGCCGGGGGACGACGTGGCGGTGGCGACGGCGTGGGGCGGCGTCACGGTTCCGGCCGCGGCGCTGGCGGCCGCCGTGCACGAGGTGGCCGCCCGCGACGTGCCCCACACCGTCGGGCGCACGGCCTTCCGCCGCCAGGCGGCCCGCCTGGTGCGGACCCAGCTGGTCAGGCGCCGCGGCGACGAGGCGGTACCCGCGGAGGAGCTGGACGCGGACCTGCGGGGCAACCGGGGGTGGAACCGGGCGCTGGACCGGGCGTGGCCCGCCCTCACCGCCGCCGGCGTGGTGCGCCGGCTGCTCACCAACCGGGCGGCCCTGGCGGCGGCCGCCGCGGGGATCCTGGCCGCCGGCGAGCAGGCGGCGATCGTGCGGCGGCCCACCCGCCGGGCGGCCGACGAGCCGTGGACCGTCGCCGACCTGGCGCTGCTGGACGAGGCCGAGGCCGCCGTGGCCGGCCCGCCCCGGGCCTACGGGCACATCGTGGTGGACGAGGCCCAGGACCTGTCGGCCATGGGGCTACGGGCGCTGGCCCGGCGGAGCCCGGCGGCCTCGATGACGGTCCTCGGCGACCTGGCCCAGGCCACCGCGGCCGGCGCCCAGGAGTCGTGGGACGAGGCCATCGCCCACCTCGGCGGCCCGGCGGTGGCGACCCGGGCCGACCTCGACCTCGGCTACCGGGTCCCGGCCTCGATCATGGACATGGCCAACGGCCTGCTGGCCGAGGCCGCGCCCGGGGTGACGCCGTGCCGGTCGGTACGGGGCGGCGGTCGCCCGCCCGTCTTCGTGGCCGCCCGCCGCGGGCTGGGGGACGAGGTCCGCGAGGCCGTCGAGACCCTGGCCGGCGTGTTCGGGACGGTGGCCGTCGTGGTGCCCGACGACCTGCGGGCCGAGGTGGGGGACCTGCCGGGGACGGTGCCGGTGCTGCGCCCGCCCGAGGCCAAGGGCCTGGAGTTCGACGCCGTGGTGGTCGTCGAGCCGGCCGCCATCGCCGCCGGGACCAGCCGGGGCCTGCGCCTGCTCTACGTCGCCCTTACGAGGGCGGTCCAGGAGCTGGTCGTGGTGCACGCCCGGCCGCTGCCGGGGGCGATGGCGGCGGCCCGCTGAGGCCGTCGCGCAGCAGCGGGACCGCGTCGTCGGGGAGAGCGACGCCCCGCTCGGCCACCACCCGGGCCACGTCCTCGGGGAAGACGTTCTGCACCAGGAACAGGTCCCTCGCCATGTTGTAGGCGGGGGCCAGCTCCTTGGCGTAGCGCTCGAAGTACATGAGCTGCTTGGACACCAGCACCAGCTCGCGGGCGGCCCGGGCGCCGTACTCCCGCTGCAGCTCGACCTGCTGGCGCAGCACTTCGGACAGGCCGATCTCGCCGATGGCCTTGTCGAACATCGGGTCCAGCACGGACTTGAGCCGGGCGGCCACCTCCTCGACCGCGCCGATGTCACCCGTGAGGATGCCGATGCGCTGCCAGGCCCGGACGATGCGGGTGTAGTCGCCGTCGATCATCAGCGTGAACTGGGCGTCCCGCATGGCCTGGCGGTGCTCGGGCGGCAGCTCGCCCATGATGCCGAAGTCGAGGTAGGCGGCCCGGCCGTCGTCCAGCACCCACATGTTGCCGGCGTGGACGTCGCCGTGGAACGGTCCGTGGACCAGCGCGGCCTCGATCCAGACCTTGAGGCCGCGGCGCAGGGCCAGCTCCCCGTCGATGCCCCGGGCCTTCAGCTCGTCGAAGCGGTCCAGCGGCGTGCCGAACAGCTGCTCCATGCAGATGACCCGGGGGCCGCAGTAGTCCCAGTAGACCTCGGGGGCCGTGATCCAGGCGTTGTCGCCGAAGTCGCCGATGTGGTCGCGGAAGGCGGCCTGGCGGTGGGCCTCGAGGACGAAGTTGAGCTCCTCGTTGGTGACCTGGTGCAGGTCCTCGACGACGCCGGGGGCGTTGAGGAGGTGGCCGGTGCGGGTCCGGTCGACGAGCCTGGCCAGCCGGTACATCATCCGCAGGTCGCGGTTCATGCGGTCGGCGATGGCGGGGCGCTGGACCTTGAGCACGGCCCGGCGCCCGTCGGCCAGCACGCAGGCGTGGACCTGGGCGATCGAGGCGGCCGACAGCGGGACGGGATCGACCTCCGCGAACAGCTCGCCGGCCGAGGCGCCGAGGTCGTCCTCGACGATGGCCAGCGCCTCGCGGGCCGGGAACGGCGGCACGTCGTCGAGGGTGCGCAGGCACGCGTCGGCCAGCGGGGCGGGGAACATGCCGGGCGACGAGGCGATCATCTGACCCAGCTTCACGAACGTGGGACCGAGCGCCATGAACGCCTCGACCAGCCCGACGGCGGCCGCCGCCGCCAGCTCGCCCCGGGCGGCGGCCTGGCGGCGGGCCCGCAGCAGCAGGTGGGGCCGCCGCAGTACCGCCCTCGCCAGGTGGGCGGCGAGCACGACGGCGATCTCGGCGCCCCGGGCCAGCTCGCGCCAGCCGAAGCGCGCCAGGCTGGGGGGTGGCGAGGGTGGCGGCGGGGGCGATGGCCGCTTCGGCATCGGGTCCAGCATCGCACCTCGCCTGCGCCACCTGCGGCCAATGTAGAACACGTTCTAGTCTTCGGCCGGTGGACATCGACGACACCCCCGAGGAAGCCGCGTTCCGAGCCGAGGCCCGGGCCTGGCTGGACGCCCACGCCATCCCCCGGGGCCACCCCGACGACTTCTCGTCCGGGCTGTGGACGGGCGCCTACGACGAGGCCACCTACATCGACCGCTGCCAGGCCTGGCAGCGCACGCTCTACGACGGCGGCTGGGCCGGGATCACCTGGCCCAAGGAGTACGGCGGCCGCGGCGGCAGACCGATCCACCAGGTCATCTTCGGCCAGGAGCAGGCCGGCTACGGCGTGTCCAGCGGCGCGTTCATGATCTCCATCGGTATGGCCGGCCCCACCATCCTGGCGCACGGCACGGCCGCCCAGAAGGAGCGGTTCCTGCCGCCCATGCTGCGGGGCGACGAGATGTGGTGCCAGCTGTTCAGCGAGCCCGGCGCCGGCTCCGACCTGGCCAGCCTCTCGACCCGGGCCGAGCGCGACGGCGACGAGTGGGTGGTCACGGGCCAGAAGGTGTGGACGTCGTCCCCCGACCGCGCCCGGTGGGGGATGCTGCTGGCCCGCACGGACGTCGAGGTACCCAAGCACCGGGGCATCAGCTACTTCCTGCTGGACATGGGGGCACCCGGGATCGAGGTCCGCCCCCTGCGGCAGATGACCGGCGAGGCCCACTTCTCGGAGGTGTTCCTCGACGGCGTACGGGTGCCGGGCGCCCACCTGCTGGGGCGGCCGGGGGAGGGCTGGCGCATCGCCCAGACCACCCTCACCAGCGAGCGGTCGTCGATCGCCGGCGGCACCGGCGTGACCCCGGCGGCGCTGATCGACCTGGCCCGGCGCTCCGGCACCGCGGGGCCGGTGCTGCGCCAGGCCCTGGTCGACGTGCACATCCGCTTCGAGCTGCTGCGCTTCCTCCGCTACCGGTCCCAGACCGCTCTGAGCCAGGGCCGCGCCCCCGGGCCCGAGTCCTCCGTCATGAAGCTGGCGTTCGCCCGCTACATGCAGGCGCTGACCGGCACGGCCCTGTCGGTCCAGGGGGCGCGTGGGATGCTGGCCGGCGACGAGGTGGCCGACGACGGCATGTGGCAGCGGCGCTTCCTGCACGCGCCGTCCCTGCGCATCGCCGGGGGCAGCGACCAGGTCCAGGCCAACATCGTGGGGGAGCGGGCCCTCGGGCTGCCGGCCGAGCCGCGCACCGACAAGGACGTCCCCTTCCGCGATCTGGCCCGGGCGCTCCGGTAGGTTCGGGACCCGTGGCCGCCGCCGATCGGGCCTCGACGCTCACCAAGAGCCAGGCCGCCCGGCGCGAGCGCGTCGTCCGCGCCGCCCACACCCTCGCCGCCGAGGGCGGCTACGACGCGGTCCAGATGCGCGACGTGGCGGCCCGGGCCGAGGTGGCGCTCGGCACCATCTACCGCTACTTCCCGTCCAAGGACGCGGTGCTGCTGGCCGTCATGGTGCAGTGGCTCGGCGACCTGGAGAGCCGGGTCACCCGCAACCCGCCGACCGGCGCCACCACCGTCGACCGGATCATGGACGTGCTCGGTCGGGCGGTCCGGTCCATGGAGCGCGAGCCCCGGCTCACCCGGGCCGTGATCGGCGCCATGACCGCCGGCGACCCCGCCGGAGAGGTCGCCATCGGCGACGTGACCCGGGCCATGGCCCGCATCCTGGCGGCGGCGTTCCCGGACGACGTGGACGCCGACCTCGAGGCGCGGGCGGCAAAGGCCCTGGGCCATGTGTGGTGGTCGGCCACCATCTCCTGGGCCAACGGGATGGGGGACGGCGACTGGGTGGTGGAGGAGTTGCGCCAGGCCAGCGAGCTGATCGCGGACCGCTTCGGCTGAGCCGGGCACCCCTACCTGCCTGACCGTTCGGTCAATGGCGATGACCTCGACTTCCTGCGGTCGCGCCGGACCGATACGCTGCGCCCGGATCGTCCGCTCAGAGGGGAAGAGACGCATGCGCGCAGCCGTGCTCCGCAACGTAGGTGACGAGAAGCTCGAGATCCGCGACGACGTGGAGCTGGAACCGATCGGGGCCCACGACGTCAGGGTCAAGATCGAGGCCACCGGCGTGTGCCACTCGGACGTGTCGGGCATGAACGGCACCATCCCCCAGCCGGCCCCCTTCGTCCCCGGCCACGAGGGCGCAGGCGTGGTGGCCGAGGTGGGCACCAACGTGACCCACGTCCGCGAGGGCGACCACGTCATCATCGCCTGGAGCGCCCCCTGCGGTACCTGCAAGTTCTGCATCGACCGCAAGCAGCCCAACCTGTGCTTCCACGTCCAGATGGCGGCGTCGGTCACCCCCCACTTCATGCTCGACGGCTCACCGCTGATCGGCTTCGCCGGTTGCGGCACCTGGGCCGAGCAGATGGTCGTGCCGGAGCAGGGCGTGGTGAAGATCGACCCCGATACCCCCCACGAGATCGCCTCGCTGGTGGGCTGCGGCGTGATGACCGGCGTGGGCGCCGCCCTCAACACGGCGAAGGTGACGCCCGGGTCGTCCGTGGTCGTGTTCGGCTGCGGCGGCGTGGGCATCTCGGCCATCCAGGGCGCCCGGGTGGCCGGGGCGTCCGAGATCGTGGCCGTCGACCTCGTCGACTCCAAGCTGGAGGACGCCCAGCGCTTCGGGGCCACCCACGCCGTCAAGCCCGAGGACCTCGACTCGGCCAAGGCCTCGATCACCGGCGGCGACGGCTTCGACTACGCCTTCGAGGCCATCGGGCTGCCCGTGACGATGCGCAACGCCTACGACGCCACCCGCCGGGGCGGCACCACCTGCATCATCGGCGTCGGCGCCCCGACCGAGACGCTGTCGCTGAGCGCCTTCGAGCTGTTCTTCAACGAGAAGACCCTGGTGGGCTCGTACTACGGGTCGGCCGACGTCCGCAGCGACTTCGCCCGCATGCTCCGCCTGTGGCGCAACGGCCGCCTCGACCTCGAGGGCATGGTGTCGAAGAAGATCGCCATCGACGACGTCAACGAGGCCGTGTCCGACCTCAAGGCCGGCACCGTGATCCGCTCGGTCATCACGTTCTGACCCTTCGCCGTGAGTTCGGCGTTCGTTCGTGTCGGAAAACGACACGAACGAACGCCAGGACGCGGCATCCGGCCGGGGTCCCTGGCGCGTCCCCGCAGCGTGCGGACGTCTGAACCGAGGGTGTCACGAGGGGACGCGCGGGCGTGTTAGCTTCTCCCGAGCGGGCTGTAGGGAGCCCGGTCGCAGGGGGCCAAGGCTGAACCACGAGGCGGGCGTCGCTGCGCGTGTGGGGCGCCGAAGCACGACCGGGGTCGGCCCGGCGAAGAACAAGACCAGAGCGGTGCCGGCAGAGGGGGCACCCGAGCTTGGGGAGCAACATGACCATGACGCAACGCGCTGCCTCGCGACGAGGCCCGGCAGCGGTCGCCTGTCTCGCGCTGGTCGCGGGGCTGGTCGGCGGCCTGGCCTCACCCGCGGGTGCCACCGACGGCGAGGCGGAGTTCGACGGGCTGTCCAGCCAGTCGGTATCCGTGCGCGGCAGCTTCGACGGTGGCGACAGCAAGTACTACGGGGCCGGCCTGCTGAAGCTCTTGATCGACGGCTCCGAGGAGCCCGACTACGGCTACTGCATCGACTTCTTCTCGCCCATCCACGAGGGCGACGTCCTCGACGAGGGCGAGTGGGCCTCGTCGCCCGTCGAGAACCGCGACACGGTGGGCAGGATCCTCGGCAGCTACCACCCGATCGGCGTGGGGCCCGAGGGCTACGAGATCGAGGGCACCGACGCCCAGAAGGCCGCCAGCACCCAGGCCGCCATCTGGCACTACACGAACGGGTTCGAGCTGGAAGAGGCCACCGGTGACCCGCACCTGGGCGCCGACTATCCCGGCGTCTACGCCAACTACCTCAAGATCCTGGACGCGGTGGCCGACGACGCCCTGCCCCAGATCGGCGGCACCGTCAGCCTGAGCATCGACGGCGACACCGAGGTCGAGGCGCTGCCCGGCGAGCTGGTCGGCCCGTTCACGGTGCACACCTCCGTGGCCTCGGTCGAGCTCATCCCGGGCGGTGGCGCCACGATCCACGACGAGAGCGGCGCCGCGTTCGACGGCCCCGCCTCCGACGGCGACCAGTTCTGGATCACCTCCGCCGACGGCGGCGCCGCCTCGGTGTCCGCCGTGGCCGCCGGCGTCGAGTCCGGCGTGCGGGTCTTCACCGAGACCGACCTGCAGGACATGGCCCTGCTGGTGGTCACCCCGAAGGAGGTGCCGGCGTCGATCGAGGTGAACTTCACCACGCCGCCCACCACCCCGTCGTCGACCGCCACCACCGCGCCGGAGTCCACCACCACGGTCCCGGTCACGCCGTCGACCAGCGTGGCCCCGTCCACGACCGTCACCACGACCCCGCCGCGGTCGACGGGCGGCAGCCTGCCGGTGACGGGCGCCCAGACCCTCGTGCTGGTCGGCGTGGCGCTGGCCCTGGTGGCCGCCGGTGTCGGGTTCGGCATCGTGAGCAGGCGCTCCCGGGGACAAACCTGACGCCACCGCCCGACCGGTAGTTCGGCGACAGCGAGAGGAGGGGCCTGCGGGCCCCTCCTCTCCCGGTTTTCCGCCAGGGGGCGACCGCCGGGGCTCCCCGGGGGTGGGGCGATCGTGCTAGACCAACCGTCCGGAAGTAGAACCTGTTTCACTTGCGGGAGAGGTGGCATGGCCGAGGCCGAGATCCTGTCGGCGCCGATGGTGATCGAGTACCCCTTCAGCCGGACGGTCGGGCCGGTGCAGAGCGCGTTCCTGACCGGGCTGCGCGAGGGGCTGGTGCTCGGGGTCCGCACGGGCGACGGGCGGGTGCTCTGCCCGCCGGTGGAGTACGACCCGGTCACCAGCGAGGAGCTCACCGAGCTGGTCGAGCTGGGCGACACCGGCACGGTCACCGCCTGGTCGTGGGAGCCCGATCCCCGCCGCAACCAGCCGCTCGACCAGCCCTTCGCCTGGGCCCTCGTCCGGCTGGACGGGTCCGACACCGGCCTGCTGCACGCCCTCGACGCCGGCTCGCCCGGCCAGGTGAGCACCGGGATGCGGGTCCGGGTGCGCTGGCGCGACGAGCGGGAGGGGGCGATCACCGACATCGCCTGCTTCGAGCCGCTGGAGGGGGGCGCGTGAGCCTCGTGCTGCCCCCGGCGCTGCGCGACGTGGAGATGGTGCGGGGCATCCGCACGCCGGCCCGGCTGGACTACACCTTCACCGCCGGTCAGGCCACCTCCCGGTTCCTGCGGGGCATCGCCCGCAAGAAGATCTACGGCGAGCGCTGCGGGACCTGCGGCAAGGTCATCCTCCCGCCCCGGGGCTCGTGCCCCAACGACGGCGTCCCGACCAGCGAGCAGGTCGAGCTGCCCGACCGGGGCATCGTCACCACCTTCTGCGTGGTCAACGTGAAGTTCTCCGGCTCGGCCATGGAGCTGCCCTACGTGTGCGCCACCGTCCTGCCCGACGGGGCCGACATGGGGCTGTTCGGCCTGGTCCAGGAGATCCCCTTCGACCAGATCCGCATGGGCATGCGGGTCGAGGCGGTCTGGGTCGACGACGACCAGCTGACCCACGACCTCGGCTCCATCAAGTGGTGGCGCCCCACGGGCGAGCCCGACGCCGCCTACGAGACCTACCGGGAGCACGTCTGATGCGCGACGTCGCGGTCGTGGCCTTTGCCCAGACCCACCACGTGCGGCGGGAGCGGGAGCGCAACGAGGTCGAGATGCTGATGCCGGTGCTCCACCAGGTGAAGGCGGACGTCGGCCTCGACCAGACCCAGATCGGCTTCACCTGCTCCGGCAGCACCGACTACCTCGCCGGGTCCGCCTTCAGCTTCGTCAGCACGCTCGACGGGGTGGGCGCCTCGCCGCCCATCAGCGAGAGCCACGTCGAGATGGACGGCGCCTGGGCCCTGTACGAGGCGTGGGTCAAGATCCAGACGGGCATGGCCGACACCGCCCTGGTCTACGGCTACGGCAAGTCGTCGCCCGGGGCGCTGCGCGACGTGCTGTCCCGCCAGATGGACCCGTACTACGTGGCCCCGCTGTGGCCCGACAGCGTCGGGCTCGCGGCCCTGCAGGCCCGGGCCTGCCTGGACGCCGGGGTGACGACCGTCGAGGAGATGGCCGTCATCGCCGCCCGCAGCCGCCGGGCGGCGTCCGCCAACCCGTTCGCCCAGCTCCAGGGGTCCGACGACCCGGACGTGCTGCTGGCCGAGCCCGAGATCGCCGCCCCGCTGCGCCGCCACGACTGCCCGCCGATCAGCGACGGGGCCGCGGCCGTGATCCTGGCGGCCGGCGACCGGGCCCGCGAGCTGGCGGCCCGCCCGGCGTGGATCCGCGGCATCGACCACCGGGTCGAGGCCCACTCGCTCGGCGTCCGGGACCTGACCGCCTCCACCTCCACCCGCCTGGCCGGCGAACGGGCCGGCGTGGGGGAGCGGCCGGTCGACCTGGCCGAGCTCCACGCGCCCTTCAGCCACCAGGAGGTGCTGGTCCGGGACGCCCTCGGCCTGGGCGAGGGGGTGGCCGTCAACCCGTCCGGCGGCCCGCTGGCCGCCAACCCGCTGATCGCGGCCGGTCTGGTCCGCATCGGCGAGGCCGCCACCCGCATCGCCCGGGGGGAGGCCGACCGGGCGGTGGCCCACGCCACCAGCGGCCCGTGCCTGCAACAGAACCTGGTGTGCGTGCTGGAAGGGGAGGGCTGAGCGTTGGGGAAGGAACTCGTCGCCGTCGTCGGGATCGGGCAGACGCGCCACCAGGCCACCCGGGGCGACGTCTCCATCGCCGGCCTGGTGCGGGAGGCCGCCGTCGAGGCGCTCGACGACGCCGGCATGACCTGGGCCGACATCGACGCCGTCGTGGTCGGCAAGGCGCCCGACTTCTTCGAAGGCGTGATGATGCCGGAGCTGTACCTGGCCGACGCGCTGGGTGCGGTGGGCAAGCCGCTGCTGCGGGTGCACACCGCCGGCTCGGTGGGCGGCTCGACGGCGCTGGTGGCCGCCAGCCTGGTCCAGGCCCGCATCCACCGCCGGGTCCTGACCGTGGCCTTCGAGAAGCAGTCCGAGAGCGAGGCCATGTGGGCGCTCACGCTGCCCATCCCGTTCAGCCCGCCGCTGGTGGCGGGGGCGGGCGGTTACTTCGCGCCCCACATCCGGGCCTACATGCGCCGCTCCGGCGCCCCCGAGCACATCGGGGTCCTGGTGGCCCTGAAGGACCGGCAGAACGCCCTCAAGAACCCCAAGGCCCACCTCCACGAGGAGGGCATCACCTTCGAGTCGGTGAACGACTCGATGATGCTGTGGGACCCGCTGCGCTACTCGGAGACCTGCCCGTCCTCGGACGGCGCCTGCGCCATGGTCCTCACCGACGAGGCGGGGGGCGACGCCGCTACCGACCCGGCCTGGATGCTGGGCGGGGCCATGCGCTCGGAGCCGACCATGGCGCCCGGGCGCGACCAGGTGAACCCGGTCGGCGGCCGGGAGTGCGCGGCCGACGTGTACGCCCAGGCCGGGATCACCGACCCGCGGCGGCAGATCGACGTCGCCGAGGTCTACGTGCCCTTCTCCTGGTACGAGCCCATGTGGCTCGAGAACCTCGGCTTCGCCGAGGAGGGCAAGGGGTGGACGCTGGTGGAGGACGGCGCCACCGCCATGGACGGCGACATCCCCTGGAACCCGTCGGGCGGCGTGCTGTCCTCCAACCCCATCGGCGCCTCGGGGATGATCCGCTTCGCCGAGGCCGCGCTGCAGGTCCGGGGCCGGGCGGGCGAGCACCAGATCGACGGCGCCCGGGTGGCGCTGGGGCACGCCTACGGCGGCGGGTCGCAGTTCTTCGCCATGTGGGCGGTCGGCGCCGGCAAGCCGGCGTCGTGAGCGAGCACGCGGAAGGGACGACATGACGGGACGGCTCGACGGCAAGGTGGCCGTCATCACCGGCGGGGCCCGCGGCCAGGGGGCGGCCGAGGGCCGCCTGTTCGCGGCCGAGGGCGCCCGGGTCGTGCTGGCCGACGTCCTGGACGACGAGGGCGCGGCGGTGGCCGCCGAGATCGGCGACGCGGCCCGCTACGTCCACCTCGACGTCACCGACGAGGGCCAGTGGGCGGCCGCGGTCACGGCGGCCGAGGAGGCGTTCGGGCCGGTCAGCGTGCTGATCAACAACGCCGGGATCCTGCACTTCCAGGCGCTGCACAAGACCTCGCTGGAGGACTTCGACCGCGTCATGCGGGTCAACGTCCACGGTGTGTTCCTCGGCATGAAGGCGGTGGTGGCCTCGATGGTGGCGGCCGGCGGCGGCGCGATCGTCAACACGTCGTCGACCGCCGGCCTGCAGGGGTTGCCGTACTTCGGCGCCTACGTGGCCAGCAAGTGGGCGGTGCGGGGCCTGTCCAAGACGGCCGCCATCGACCTCGGCCACAAGGGCATCCGGGTCAACTCGGTCCATCCCGGGGGCATCGACACGCCGATGGTGGCCGGGATGTCGAGCGACGCCCCGTTCTACAAGCGGCTGCCCGTGCCCCGGATGGGCTCGGCCGACGAGGTGGCGGCGGCCGTGCTGTTCCTGGCCTCCGACGAGGCCGCCTACGTCTCGGGGGCCGAGCTGGC
>DASSUD010000509.1:0-11190 GCA_035707385.1 Acidimicrobiales bacterium | reverse complement strand
GCCGGTGCTGAACTGGCGGAGGGCCTGGTCCCGCTGGGCCTGGGTGCGGCGCCCGTGGATCGGCACCGCCTTGACGCCGGCCTGGCCCAGCTGGCGGGCCACCCGGTCGGCCCCGTGGCGGGTGCGGGTGAACACGATCGTGGAGCCGGTGCGGGCCACGACATCGGCGGTGAGCGCCACCCGCTTGGCCCGGGGCACGGCCCAGAACAGGTGCTCGACCTCGGCACCGTCGCCTTCGTAGCCGGCGACGGCGTAGTGGGCCGGGTCCTTCTGGTACTGGTCGACCAGCTTGTCGACGTCGCCGTCGAGGGTGGCCGAGAACAGCAGCGTCTGGCGGCGAGCCGGGGTCAGGTCGAGCAGGCGCCGGACCGCGGGCAGGAAGCCCATGTCGGCCATGCGGTCGGCCTCGTCGAGGACGACGACCTCGGCCCGGTCCAGGACGACGTCGCCGGTGGAGACCAGGTCCTCCAGGCGGCCGGGGCACGCCACGACCACGCTGGGGCCCTGCGCCAGCAGCCTGCGCTGGGGGCCGTAGCCGACCCCGCCGTACACGGCGGCCACGGGGCCGTCGCGGCGCTCGTCGACCAGGGCCGCCAGCTCGCGCTGGACCTGGGCGGCCAGCTCGCGGGTGGGGACGAGGACCAGCGCCCGGGGGCGCCGGGGCCGGGACGGGCCGGCATCCAGGGCCCGGGCGGCGATGGTGAGCCCGAAGGCCAGCGTCTTGCCGGACCCGGTGGGCGCCTTCCCGGCCACGTCGCGCCCGGCGAGGGCGTCAGGCAGCGTGGCGGCCTGGATGGGGAAGGGTTCGTCGATGCCGCGGCGGGCCAGGGTGGCGCACAGGGGCGCGGGCACGCCGAGGGCGGCGAACGAGGGGGACATGGAACTCCGATCGAGATGCAGGCAGGCCGATCCGAACGGAATTCTCGAACGGGCCCCGTCGGCGGCAGGCGCCGGCAGCTTCCGGCGGGGGCGCCGGACAGTGACCGGGGGACTCTAGCGCCGGTGCGGGCCGATCCCTCGTCTCCGCCTCGGCCGGCCCCCCGGGACCTACCCCTCCGGGGCGGTGGTGGTCGCGCCGTCCTCGCCGGTCTCGGCGCCGACCTCGGTGGTGTCGGCGCCGCCCGACTCGGTCGTGGTCGTCGATTCGCTGGTGGTGGTGATGCGCTCCCCGGACTGCGGGATGGCCGGGTCCTCGCCGTCGCCGCCACAGCCGGCGACCGCCAGCGCAGCCGCCAGCGCGGCCCCGAGGACCCCGGCCGCCGCGGCCGTCCGGCGCGTGCTCCGTCTCGACTCCACTCGTGCTCCCCTTCGATCGTTCCAGGCGCTGAGCCGGTAGAGCTTCGCGCGACCGCCGCCGCGATCTCACATGCGGGAGACGAGCCCCCGCCCCGTGACCAGCGGGAGGTCGAGCGCGGTGACGAGCCCCGGCTCGGCGGCCACCACGGCCGGGACGGCGTTGACCAGCCGCATGGCGGTGGCCTTGAGCCCGGCCGTGTTGTGGTCGCCGTCGCCGCCCACCATCTGCAGGTCGATCGTGTAGTTCGGCTCGCCGGTGAGCACGACCCGGTAGCCGCCCTGCCCGGTGGGCTGCGGCCAGTCGGGGGCCAGGTCGTCCCGCAGCCGGGTGACGTGCTCCAGCACCACCCGGGCGGTGCCGCCCACCATGCCCCGCACCTCGAACCGCATGGCCGCGGTGGTGCCGGCCTCGATCCGCCCGGAGGCGACGTCGAACGCCTCGGGCGCCGGGACCCGCTCGTGCCACTCGACGATCTCGTCCAGCTCGAGGTCGAGCCCGGCCGCGATCTGGCTGACCACGCTGCCCCAGGCGGTCGTGAGGATGCCGGGCGACAGGATGAACGGCACCTCGTCCAGCGGGCCGCCGAACCCCATGATGTCGAACAGCACGGCGGGCTGGTCGTAGGTGGCGTAGTTCAGGATCTCCATGCAGCGCACCTCGTCGATGCGCTCGCAGATGCTGGTGCACACCAGCGGCAGCCAGTCGTTGGCGAACCCGGGATCGATGCCGTTCACGAACAGCGACACCCCACCGGCGGCGGCCGCCTCCTCCACGCCCCGGTACATGGCCTCGGGCACGGCGCCCCGGGGGTGCTGGAGGAACACCGGGCTGGACGACACCACGTTGACGCCCGCCCGCAGGAACCGCTCCAGGTCGGCGAGGGCCTCGAACAGCCGGTCGTCGGCCCACGCGGTGTGGACGATGCAGTCGGGGCGCAGGGCGAGGAGGGCGTCGGCGTCGCCGGTGGCGGCCACGCCCAGCCGGCGGTCGAGCCCGGCGAGCATGCCGGCGTCGCGGCCGACCTTGGCCGGGTCGGACACCCACACGCCGACCAGGTCGAGGTCGGGCCGGGCGTCGATGCCGGCGATGGCGTGGCGCCCGACGTTGCCGGTGCTCCACTGGACGACGCGGTAGCTCATGGTGTCCCCCCGATGATCTGACGCCCCGTCAGATTGCCACAGTCCGGCTACAGCCCCAGCACCCCGGCAGCGTTGTGGCGGAGGAACTTCGGCCACACGTCGTCCTTGAACCCCACCGAGCCCATCTCGCCCATGATGCGCTCCAACGACAGGCCCATGGGGAAGTAGCCGCCGTACATCACCTTGTCGGCGCCGCGGGTGTTGGCGTAGTCGACGATGGCCTGCGGGTAGTAGCGGGGCGCGAAGGCGCTGGTCGAGTAGTACAGGTTCGGCCACTTCAGCATCAGCTTCACGGCCAGGTCGGTCCACGGCTCGCAGCCGTGCCGGGTCACGAAGACCAGCTCCGGGAAGTCGAAGCACACTTCGTCGATCAGCTCGACGTGCTGGCAGGCGAACGGCACCCGCGGCCCGGGGACGCCGGCGCACACGAACACCGGGATGCCCAGCTCGGCGCAGCGGGCGTACACCGGGTACATCTTCTTGTCGTTGATGGGCACCTGCGGGAACGCCCCGGCCGGGAACATCGTGACGGCCCGGATCCCCCACGTCTCGTGGGCCCGGGTGATGGACCGGACCGCCTCCATCCCCTTGTTGGGATCGACCGACAGCGACGGCACGAACCGGTCCGGGAACTCGCGCACCGCCCGGGCGCCGCTCTCGCCGTGCACCCCGACCAGGCCCTTCTCCACGCCCCAGAGGTCCATCTCCCGCAGGGTGACGCCCACCGGGTCGACGCCGGCCCCGAAGCCCTTGTCCGGGCTGTCCCTGAACATGTACTCGGCCGGGAACTCGAACTCCTCGGTGGACTCGCGGTCCTTCGTCTGGCGGGTGATGAACGCGTACAGCTGCTTCATGTCGGCCGCGGGGAAGCCGATCATGGTGTCGATGATCCCGATGTCCGGCGGCGCCACGAAACACGTTCTAGCCCGCCGACGGGCTAACAAGGGGAGCCATGAGCACCACACCCGACGACCTGCCGACCCCGCCCGACGCCGACGCCGAGCTCGACGGGCGCATCGTGGTCGGCGTCGACGATTCCGAGCAGGCGGCGGCCGCCCTCCGCTGGGCGCTCGCCGAGGGCGCGCTCCGGGGCACGACCGTCGAGGTCGTCCACTCGTGGTCGCCCCCGCTCTCCGCACTGCCGTTCGGGGCCACGCTGGTCATCCCGGTCGACGAGGCCGCCATCGACTCGGCCGCCCGCGTCTCGGTCGACGACCTGGTCGACACGGCCCTGGCCGAGATGGCCGCCCAGCCGCCCCAGGTCCTGCGCACGATCCTGCCCGGCGGGCCGGCCACCACCCTGGTGGAGGTGGCCGAGGGCGCCGACCTGCTGGTGGTCGGCTCCCACGGCCGCTCCGGGTTCTCACGCATGGTCCTGGGCTCGGTGGCGATGGCGTGCGTGAACCACGCACCGTGCCCGGTCGTGGTCGTGCGCGCGCCGACGGAGTGAGGCGCCGGTAGGGTCCGTCGCCGTGCAGACACGATCGCGGCGCAGGCTGGGCTGGGTGCTCCTGCTGGGCGGGAGCGCCGTGGCCGCGGGTTGCGCGGCAGGCGGCGTCGTGGCGGGAGACCCCGAGCGGGTGGACCGCTACTGGGCCCGGGCGGAGGTCGGCGCCGGCGGCGACGCGGCCGTGGTCGAGGTGATCGACTACGACTTCGGCAACCAGTTCGGGCGCCACGGCATCGAGCGCTTCATCCCCGGCGACATCCCGGCTGCCGGCCTCGTGGTGGACTCGCCGCGTGCGCCCGACGGCGTCCAGCTCCTGCCCGAGTTCCGCAACGGGCGGAACTACACGAACATCCGCATCGGCGACCCCAACCGGACCGTCAGCGGCCGCCAGCGCTACCGCATCGACTACACGCTGCCCGGCGTGCAGCAGGGCGACGTCGTCGACTGGGAGGCCGTCGGCGCCGAGTGGAAGGTCGACATCGAGGCGGCCGAGGTCCACCTGCTCACGCCCTACGAGCTGGCCGACCCCCTGTGCGTCCAGGGGCCGCCCGGGTCCACCGAGCGCTGCGAGGTCCGCCAGGTCGAGCCCGGCCACGTCGTCGCGGTCGTCGACAAGGTGCCCAAGGGCGAGGGCGTGTCGCTGGAGGGCCGGGTGGGCGCGCCGCTGGCCGCGACCCCGGCACCTCCCGAGCCCCCGGCGGACCCCCCGGAGGACGAGGGCACCGGCCTGCTGCCCCCGGCCGGGGCCGCGGGCGCCGCGGCGCTGGTCGCCGGCGTGCCCGCCACCCTGATGGTCCGCCGGTCCGGCCGCGAGCGGGTGGCGGCCGGCGGCGAGGCCGAGGCGGCCTACGCCGGGAGCGGTCCCGAGCCGGCCGCACCGGTGTCGGAGGTCCGGGTCGACGCCCTCGAACTGGCGCAGATGGCCACCACCGAGTTCGCCCCGCCCCCCGGGGTGCGGCCCGAGCACGGCGGCATCGTCCTCACCGAGGAGGTGCGCCAGGAGCACAAGGTGGCCTGGCTCATCCAGGCCGCCATCGACGGCGCCATAGACCTGCGGGACGACGACGGCGAGGTGACCATCACCCGCATCGGCCCGGGCACCGACGACGAGGCCGAGGTCCTCGACATGGCCTTCCGCGACTCCGGCAGCATCGAGCTCGGGCGCTACGACCGGGACTTCGCCACCGCGTGGGGCTTCCTGTCCCGCCAGCTCGGCCAGTGGCGGGCGGCCAGCGGCCTGTGGGACCGCCGCGCCGAGGGCACGCGCCTGTTCGCCCGGGTGGCCGGCATCCTGGCCGCGGTCCTCGGCGCCCTCGCCGCAGTCGGCGGGGGTGCCCTGGCCGGCCGGTTCGGGGCCGGCTGGCTGCCCCTGGCTGCGGCCGGCGGCGCCCTGGCCGGCGCGGGCCTGGCCGCCGCCCTGGGGGCCTGGGAGCTGCGGGTGCGGACCCCCGCCGGGTCCGGGCTGTGGCTGCGGGTCGAGTCGTTCCGCCGGTTCCTGGCCGAGTCGGAGGCCTACCACGCCGAGGAGGCGGCCAAGCGGGGCCTGCTGCGGGAGTACACGGCGTGGGCGGTGGCCGTGGGCGAGATCGGGCGCTGGTCGCGGGCCGTCGCCGCCTCCACGGTGATCCCCGAGAGCGCCGGGCTCCAGTACGTCTACCTGGCGCCGCTGCTCATGTCGTCGACCACCTCGACCGCCACCGCCCCGTCGTCGAGCGGTGGCGGCGGCTTCTCGGGCGGGTTCGGCGGCGGCTCGATCGGCGGGGGCGCCGGGGGTGGCGGCGGCGGGAGCTGGTGAGGCGGCCCGTCAGCGCGGCCGGGCCAGCAGGACCCGGTCGCCGGCCGTGATCCACGGGCGGCCGTCGCCGTCGAGCGCCAGCTGCGACAGGCCGTCGAGATGGGGGACGCCCTCGACCACCGCCTCGGCGGTGCCGTCCGGCCCCACCGCGATCACGGCCTCGTGCCCCACGTCGAGCACGTAGGCGACGCCTCCCGGCTCCACCACCACGTCGAGGGGGTCGAGCAGGGCGGCCTCCCCCGCCGCCTCCTCCAGGATGCCGCCCGGGGCGATGCGCCACAGCCGGCGGCACTGGCCGTCGGCGGCCAGCACCGCCCCGCCGGCGTCCACGGCCAGCCCGCCGATCCGGCCGAAGGCGGCGTCGACGGCCGGGCCGCCCGCGCCGTCGCAGGCCTGGGCTCGGCTGCCCGCCACCACCTCGATCTCGTCGTCGCGCACCCGCACGACCTGGGCCACCGCCGTGGCCGGGTCGTCCTGCAGGGCACGGACGGCGGCGTACACGTCGTCGCCCGCGGCGACGTCGAGCACCAGCGGGAGCGGCGTCACGGCCGGGAGGGGCTCGCCGGTGGGAAGGGGCTGCTCGGCCACCTCCCCGAGCTCGCCCGCCACGGTGGCGACGTGCCGGCCGCTGTCGGAGACGTAGATCTCCGAGCTGCGCTGCTCCGTGACCACCAGGTCGCCGCCGTGGAGGGCGATGCTGCGGACGACGTCGCTGCCCGCCGCGCCCGGGGTCGCGAGCTGGTCCCCGTCGAGCCGCGCCACTGCTCCCCGGAGGCCCACGAAGACCCGCCCGTCGCCGTCCACGCGATGCCCGACGGGTCGGACCCATGCTCCCGCAGCGCGGCGAAGTCGACGGCCACCACGAACTCGCCGGGGGCCGGGTCCTCGACCGGGTCGAGCGCCGTGACCAGCTCCGTGGCCGCGTTCTCGCGGCCGCCGTCGCCGCCGCACGCGGGCCCGGCCAGGGCCAGGGCGAGGGCCAGGACGAGGGCCAGCGCGGCCGCTGTGCGTGCCCGCATCAACCCGCCTCGCCCTGGTCGAGGGCCATCTCGTCGAGCATCTGCCCGCGGATGTCGGACTCGAACGTCTCGACCTGGTCCCGCAGGTCGGCGTTCTCGGGCAGGCGGAGCCACTCGTCGAGCTCGGCCTGGTAGTCGGTCAGCTCGTCCACGGTGGCGCCCGGGCCCGGCGGGTGGGCGATGGCGGGCGGCAGCCCCACCGGCGCGGTGGCGTCGGGGTAGAGGGCCCGCTGCATGTCGGGGGTGGCGTGGAGGTTGATCACCAGCGCGGGACGCACGGCCTCGGCCAGGCCCTCGCTCACGATCCGGGTCGGGGGTACGCCGTCGTAGTCGTTGGCGCTCTCGATCATCTCGCTCCCGAAGTTGATGAGCTCGCGGGAGCTGTAGCCGATGGCGGCCGGCACCGGGCCGCTGGCGCCGGAGGCCCCCACACCGGTCGTGCTGACGAGGCCGCCGACGGTCCGCAGCGACCGGGACAACGCGGCCGCGTGGGCATCCTGGGCGGCCTCGTTCTCCTGGATGCCGTCCGCCACCCAACCGTAGAGGGTGGCCACCTCGCGCATCTCGGTGCCCATGCGGGCGGACTCGTCGAGGGTGGTGTAGTCGGCGGCCAGCATCTCGGTAACGCCCGCCCCCAGCCGCTGGTGGGCGTAGCCGGCCAGGTTGACGTCCAGGGTGGCGAGGGCCGTCTCGTCCTCGCCGATCTGGGCGAAGAACCCGGTGATTTGGGACTCGTGGCCGACGTAGCGGTCGACCATGCCCGGCAGGAAGTTGCCGGTGGCGGCCGCCAGCGGCTGGCGCAGCACGTCGGGGACGTCGTGGTGCCAGTAGCCGGCCACCAGCCGGTCGAAGTCCTGCTCGGCCCACGTGCGGCCCTCGGGCATCTCGAACAGCGCCCGCTCGACGATGGCGGCCGTGCCCTCGCCGGCGCCGGTCCGGTGGTGATCCGTGAGGTCCGACTCGCCGCCCAGCAGCAAGTTGCTCCACTGCTCGTCGTGGAGCAGGTGGGCCGCGGCCGAGGCGTCGGTGGCGGCGATGTTGCCGAGCACCGTCTCGACGAGCGGGGACTCCCCGCCCCGCCCGACGACGAAGACCTCGGGCAGGCGCTCGCCCGCCGTGATCAGGAAGGGCTCGGTCATCGGGCCGGTCTCCGGGCGGCCCGTGAACCGGGCCAGGGTGGCGAGCCCGGCCCCCGCGATCAGCTCCCTGTGGAATGCCTGGTCGAGCACGCCGACGGACGGGTCGCCGCCGTCGCGCCCCGGGCCGGTGGCCCGGGAGGCCAGCGAGTAGCCGGCGACCAGCGTGCCCAGCAGGCCGTCCGCCTGCTCGACCAGGTCCATGTCGACGCCCCGCCCCCCGCGGGCGGCGGCGGCGCTCAGCTGGGCGTCGAGGTCGAGGACGCCCTGCGGCCCGAGGGTCTCGAAGAAGGCCACCATGTACTCGGCGTTGCCGGCGTTGGCCTTGAACCGGTCGAGGGCGGCCACCAGGTCGGCGTCCGAGGTGTCGCCGTCCTCGAGCAGCTCGGCCACCCGCCGGGCGTCGGCGACCGCCCGGGAACGGGCGATGGTCGAGCCGCCCGACATGGCCGTCACGTAGTTGTCGAGGGCGTCACCGGTCAGGCCCAGCGCCCCGGCCATGGCGAAGTTGAACCCGACCAGCCCCACCCAGGTGTCGGTGTGCGACTGCTCCGCGGCCACGGAGCCGATCCGCTCGCTGAGCCCGCTGCCGGCCCCGGCGCCGAACGCGGGCCGGGCGCCGGCGAAGTCGTCGACGGCGGTGGCGACGTCGGTGGCCAGCGCCTCGATCTCGCCGTCGAGCGCGGTGGCGGACGAGCTGTAGACGGCGAGCGCGTCGGGATCGGCGGAAGTTCCCATCGGAGGGTTCTACGTCCGGCCCGTCAGCCCCACGGCACCCGCCGGGGCGGTGGGGGGTGCCTTGAAACCCGGGCCTGTGTCCGATAGTCCAACGGCATGGCCGATGAGCCCCTCCTGCCGATAACGGCGCCCGACCACGGCGCGGTCGCCGTGGACTTCCCGTTCGACCTGGCGTCCACAGCCATCGCCGAGCTGAGGCGGGCCGGGCGGCTCCTCGACGAGAAGATCGGGGCGCGGGCGGGCCTGGCCAGTCCGGCCCGGGTCGAGTGGACAGGCCCCCACGCCGACGAGTTCGACACGGTGTTCGCCGCCCAGCAGACCGGGGCGGGCGAGGTGGCGGAGGCGTGCCGCTCGGCCGCCACCAGCATCGAGACGGCGTGGGGCAACGCCAACAGCGAGCAGGCACGCCTCAACCGCCTGGCCGAGGAGGGCACGACCGTCTCCCGCATGCACGCGCCGATCTGACGCCCCCGCGGCAAGGGCGCCAGATCGGACGAGCGGGTCGGGCGGTCAGTCGGTGGCGATGGCCGCCAGCACGTCCATCCGGGCCGCCCGCCGGGCGGGGCGCACCGCCGCCATCACGCCGACCGCCGCCCCCACGGCCACCACGACGGCCAGAGGCCCGGGAGGCACGGTGAAGTTGGTGAAGCCCTCGCTGGCCAGGGTGTCGATGACCGCCCAGGCGAGGAACACCCCGAGCAGCACCCCGCCGACGGTGCCGAACAGGGCGACCGTGGTGGCCTCGCCCCGCACCATCGACCGCAGCTGGCGCCGGGTCTGGCCCACCGCCCGCAGCAGCCCCAGCTCCCGCGACCGCTCGTGGATCGACAGCGACAGCGTGTTGGCGATGCCCATCAGGGCGATGACGATGGCCAGCACCAGCAGCCCGTACACGATGTTGAGCAGCTGGTCGACCTGGCCGGCGACCGCGTCCACGTACTCGCTCTCGGTCTGCACGTCGGGGGCGCCGAAGCGGTCGGCCACCGCCTGGATGGCGGCCTCGGCCTCGCCCACCGCCGTACCCGGGGCGACCTCGATCATGACGACCAGGTCGGTCGGGCGCTGGGTGTGGGGCAGGAACGTCGCCTCCGGCACCAGGACGTCGCCGATCAGGTCGTCGTTGTCGTAGATCGCCTGGACGCTGCTCTCGGCGCCGGCGCCGTCGGCGAAGGCCAGCGGCAGCGGATCGCCGAGCGCCAGCTGGTGGTCCTCGGCGTAGCTCGTCGACACGGCGATGCCGTCGGCGCCCATGCCGTCCACCTCACCCTCGGTGACGCCCAGGTCGAGCATGCGGCCCAGCGTGTCCGGCTCGAAGGTGGTCGCCAGGGTGTCCGAGCCGCCGACCCGCATCGGGGCGTTGGACATGGCCGACGTGGCCGCGACCGCCGGCAGCCCCGCCACCGTGGCGTCGAGCTCGGGGCTCAGCCCTTCGCTGGTCCAGCCGTCGGCCGCCACCACCAGGTCGCCGCCGAACTGGCCGCGCACGGTGTCGCCCATCGACTGCTTGATCGAGGCGCCCATCACCGTGAACAGCGACACCACGGCCACGCCGATCATCAGCGCCGACGCCGTCCCCGCGGTGCGCCGGGGGTTGCGCACCGCGTTGCGCCGGGCCAGGGCCCCCGGGACGCCGCGCAAGGCGGCACCGGGCGCGCCCAGCACGCCGGCGGCGGGACGGGCGACGGCCGGGCCCAGCAGGACCACACCCACCACCGTGAGCAGGGCGCCGAGCCCGGTGACGGACAACTCGCCCTCGCCCCGGCCCCCGGCCACGGCCAGGCCCACGCCGGCCACGGTGGTCACCGCGCCCAGGCCGGCCCGCAGCCACGAGGCCGCCGAGCGGTCGACGGCCGCGTCCCGCAGGGCGGCCAGCGGGGCCGTGCGGGCGGCCCGCACGGCCGGGCCGAGGCTGGCCGCCAGCGTCACCACCACGCCGATGGCGGCGGCGGTGACCACGCTGCCGGTGCCCACCACCAGCTGCGAGGCCGGCATGGCCATGCCCGCGGCGTCCATGAGCGCCAGCAGGCCCGAGGCCAGGCCGATCCCGGCCACGATGCCGGCGGCCGAGGCCACGATCCCCACCACCAGCGCCTCGACCGCGATCGACCGCAGCACCTGGCTGCGGGAGGCGCCGAGCGCCCGCATCAGCGCCGACTCCCGGGTCCGCTGGGCGACCAGGATCGAGAACGTGTTGTAGATACTGAAGGTGGCGACCACCAGGGAGATGCCGGCGAAGGCGAGCAGCGCCTGCTCGAAGAAGCCGAGGAAGTCGGACTGGATGTCGTCCTCCATCTCGGTGGTCAGCTGGGCGCCGGTCAGCGCCTCGGCGTCCGCGGGGAGCAGCGGGCGGATGCGGTCGACCAGGTCCTCCTGGCTGACGCCGGGCTCGGCCGCCAGCCGGATGCTGGAGGCGCCGCCCGGCGCGGGCAGCAGCAGGCGGGTGGCCTCCTCGGTGGTGAACGCCACGTAGGTCACGGGACCGGCGCTGTCGGCCGCCCCGAAGGTGGCCAGTCCGACCACCGTGACCTCGACGGCCTCGGGCAGCCGGACGGTGGTGGTGTCGCCGACGGACAGGTCGCCCGCCTCGGCCGACGCCCGGTCGATGACGACCTCGCC
>DASSUD010000508.1:0-7344 GCA_035707385.1 Acidimicrobiales bacterium | reverse complement strand
TCAACTGCGACAACGACGGCGGCGTCGAGAACGTGTTCTGGCCGGTGGGCGAGGCGCCGTCCGGCAGCTACGCGGTGAGCGTCGAGGGCTTCCGGCTGACCCGGGACGACGGCTCCGACTGCGGCGGCGGCGACTTCACGCTGACCATCACCATCGCGGGGGAGGAGCGGGTCGAGACGGGCACGGTCGGCCAGGACGAGGCCGCCGAGTACACCTTCGACGTGCCCTGACCCACGATTTGGCGTCTCTCACGGCGCATGTGCGCCGTGGGAGACGCCAGATCCGGTGTCAGCCGGCCTCGGCCAGCAGGTCGGCGATGCGCCGGCAGCCCTCGCCCAGGTCGTCGTCGCCGAGGGCGAACGACAGCCGGGCGTAGCCGGGGGCGTCGAACGCCTCGCCCGGCACCACCGCCACCTTCGCCTGCTCCAGCAGGACGCCGCACAGCTCGACCGTGTCGGCCGGCCGGGCGCCCCGGATGTCGCGGCCCAGGTAGGCCGACAGGTTGGGGAAGGCGTAGAAGGCGCCCTGGGGCTCCATGACGTGCACGTCCGGGATGCCCGACAGCAGGGCGTGCATCGTGCGGCCCCGGCGCTCGAACGCCGCCCGCATCTGCGCCACCGCCTCCAGGTCGCCGCTCACGGCCGCCAGCGCCGCCACCTGCGACACGTTGGCCACGTTGGACGTCATGTGCGACTGGAGGTTGGCGGCCGCCCTGGTCACGTCGGGCGGGGCGATCAACCAGCCCACCCGCCAGCCGGTCATGGCGTAGGTCTTGGCCACGCCGTTGAGGACCACGCAGCGCTCGGCCAGGTCCGGCACCAGGGTGGCGATGGAGCTGAACTCGTGGTCGCCGTAGGTGAGGTGCTCGTAGATCTCGTCGGTGATCACCCAGAGGCCCCGCTCGGCCGCCCACCGGCCGATGGCCTCGACCTCGCCGCGGGGGTAGACCGCCCCGGTCGGGTTGGAGGGCGACACGAACAGCAGCGCCTTGGTGCGGTCGGTCACGGCCGCGTCGAGCTGGTCGACCGTGACCCGGAACCCCGTGGCCTCGTCGGTGCGGAGCACGACCGGGACGCCCCCGGCCAGGCGGATGGGCTCGGGGTAGGTCGTCCAGTACGGCGCGGGGAGCAGCACCTCGTCGCCCGGGTCGAGCAGGGTGGCGCACGTCTGGAACACGGCGTGCTTGCCGCCGTTGGTCACCAGGACCTGGCCAGCGGTGACGTCGTAGCCCGAGTCGCGCTTGGTCTTGGCGGCGATGGCCTCCCGCAGGTCGGGCAGGCCGGCGGCCGGGGTGTACTTGTGGTAGCGGGGGTTGCGGGCGGCCTCGATCGCCGCCTCGACCACGTGGTCGGGCGTCGGGAAGTCGGGCTCGCCGGCCCCGAAGCCGATGACGGGCTCGCCGGCGGCCTTGAGGGCCTTGGCCTTGGCGTCGACCGCTAGGGTGGCCGATTCGGTGATGGCGGCGACGCGGGCGGAGATGCGACGGGTGGGGGGCAACGGGCTGGCTCCTTGTCTCTTACGCCCGCGATAGTGGCACCGATGAGCCCGCCCACCCCAGAGATAACCATTCCGGACGACCTGCGGCCCGCCGACGGGCGGTTCGGCTCCGGGCCCTCCAAGGTCCGTGCCGAGGCGCTGGAGGCCCTGGCCGGCACCGGTGCCACCTACCTGGGCACCAGCCACCGCCAGGCCCCGGTCCGGTTCATGGTGGCCGCCCTCCGCAACGGGATCGCCGAGCTGCTGTCCCTGCCGGACGGCTACGAGGTGGCGCTCGGCAACGGGGGCACGACGAGCTTCTGGGACGCGGCCGCCTTCGGGCTGATCGACCAGCGCAGCCAGCACCTGTCCTTCGGCGAGTTCTCGTCCAAGTTCGCGGCCTGCACCCTGGCCGCGCCCCACCTCGACGACCCCGACGTCATCGAGTCGCCCCCGGGCACGGTGCCCCAGGCCAAGGCCACCCCCGACGTGGACGCCTACTGCCTGACCCACAACGAGACCTCGACCGGTGTGGCCGCCCCGCTGCGGCGGCCCGAGGGGGGCGACGGGCTGGTGCTGGTGGACGCCACGTCCGCCGCCGGTGGCCTGCGCTTCGACGCCGCCGAGGTCGACGCCTACTACTTCGCCCCCCAGAAGGGGCTGGCCTCCGACGGTGGGCTGTGGCTGGCCGCCCTGTCCCCCGCCGCCGTCGAGCGCATCGAGCGGATCGCGGCGGGCGACCGCTGGGTCCCGGCCTCGCTCGACCTCGGCATCGCCCTCGACAACAGCCGCAAGGACCAGACCTACAACACCCCCGCGCTGGCCACCATCTTCCTGGCCTGCCACCAGCTCGAGTGGATCCTGCACAACGGGGGGCTGCCCTTCGCCGCCGGCCGCTGCGACCGGTCGGCCGAGATCCTCTACGGCTGGGCCGAGCGCAGCGACTACGCCAGCCCGTTCGTGGCCGACCCGGCCATCCGCAGCCACGTGGTGGGGACCATCGACCTGGACGGCTCGGTGGACGCCGCCACCCTGTGCGCCGTCCTGCGCAGCAACGGGATCGTGGACACCGACAGCTACCGGAAGCTGGGCCGCAACCAGCTGCGCATCGCGCTGTACCCGGCCATCGACCCGGAGGACGTGGCCGCGCTCACCGCCTGCATCGACCACGTGGCGGAACGGCTGCGCTGACGGGGCTGCTGCGCTTGGGGAACGGCTGCACTGACGGGGCTGCTGCGCCCACCGAACGGCTGCGCTGACGGAGCTGCTGCGCTTACGGAACGGCTGCGCTGACGGGGCGGCTCAACCGCCGGGCGCGGCCCGCGCCACGTGGCGCCACACCTCCCGGTAGGCCTCCAGGCCGTCGGGGGCCAGCCAGCCGTCGGGCCCGGTGGCGATGGCGACCCGCTCGGGGATCGTGCCCCACACCGGCGCGTCCTCGTCGGCCCAGGTGGCGACGGCCTCGTGGTAGTCGCGGGTCTGGATGCGGGCCGAGCAGATGACCAGGCCCACGGGGATGCCGCTCGGCATCATGTCGAGCATGGCCGTGGCCCGGGGCGTCTCGACGCCGCCAACCCGGGTGGGCACGATCACGACATCGGCCCGCTCCAGGGCCTTGGCCAGCAGCTGCTCGTGGGCGGGCGGGGTGTCGACCACCGCCACCGTGCCCGGTCCCAGATGGCCGAGGGCCTTGTTCAGCAACCGCTCGGTGGGCGCCTCGATGACGTCGACCTTGCCGAGGACGTCGTCGGTGGCCTCCTCCACCCACTCGGCGGCGCTGGCCTGCGGGTCGGCGTCGACCAGCGTGACCGCCCGGCCCGCCTCGGCGGCCAGGGCCGCCAGGTAGACCGAGGTGGTGGTCTTGCCCACCCCTCCCTTGACTGCAGCCGAGACGACGATCACGGGCGGCCCTCCCCCACGCGGCGGTTGGCACGGTCGCCCGCCAGGCTACTGGGGCCCCTTGTCGATGGTCGCCCGGAGGTCGCGCACCCAGTCGCCGACGGGCCAGGCTCCCTCGACGGCCCAGGTGGCGCCGACGGCCTCGTAGTCCTCGAACGGGACGCCGGGGGCGACGTTGGTCACCAGGTCCCAGCCCTCGGGCCGCTCGACGCCGTCGAGGTAGGCGGCAACCTGGTCGGGCGTGAGCAGGCCGCCCTCGGCGATGGGGACGAGGCCGTCCCAGCGCAGGGCCCGCGTGAGCGGCCGGCGGTGGGGAGCCACGCCGGCCACCCAGATGCGGGGGCGGGGCCGCTGGACCGGGCGGGGCAGCAGCTCGCTGTCGACCGTGTAGCGGTCGCCCCGGTGGCTGAGCGGGCCCCGCAGCAGGCCGTCGAGGACGGCGAGGCCCTCGTCGAGCAGGGCGGCCCGCTCGCGGGGGTCGGACGGGTCGCCGAAGTCGGCGAAGTCGGCGCCGGGCGGCTCACCCAGGCCCACCCCGAGCGTGGCCCGGCCACCGCTCAGGTGGTCGAGGGTGATGAGGTGGCGGGCCACCATCCAGGGGCGGCGCCGGGCCAGCGGGGTGACGAGGGTGCCGAGCGTGACCCGCTCGGTGGCCTGGGCCATGGCGCCCAGCAGCACCCAGGGGTCGTGCACGTCGAGGCGCATGTCGGGCACGAGCACGACGTGGTCCCACAGGAACACGCCGTCCCAGCCCGCCGCCTCGGCGTCGGCGGCCATCGCCGCCAGGGTGCCGGGGTCGGTGAAGGGGGGCAGGCAGACGGCGGTGCGCATACCCGGTCCGTACGGCCGGCCCGTGACAGGCGCCGGGTCAGGTGTAGCGCCGGTCCCCGTCACCGCAGCGGGCGGAAGAAGTCCCGGAGATCGCCGACGAGCAGGTCCGTCGCGTCGTGCGGAGCGAAGTGGCTGCCGCGGTCGTAGTGGCGCCAGTGAACGATGCCGGCGTGGTCGCGCCGCGCCAGCTTGGGCACGGACTGGAAGTCCTCGGCGAAGATCGCCACGCCGGTGGGCGTCGTGGTCGGCGCCGTGGGCCTGTCCTGGGCGTGCGCGTCCTCGTAGTACTGGCGGAGCGACGAGCCGACCGTCCCGGTGAGCCAGTGGAGGGCGGCGTTGGTGACGACGTAGTCGGGGTCGGCCCAGTCCCGGAACAGCTGCGACACCCAGGCCAGCCAGCCGGCCGGCGAGTCCTGCAGGGCGTAGGCCAGGGTCTGGGGCTGGGCGGACTGGTACTGGTTGTAGGCGAGCCCGCCGCCGGCGGTGAAGTCCTCGAGGAACCTCAGCGCGGCCATGTCCTCGTCGCTCATGTCCTCGAACTCGGCGGGGTCGCCCGACGGGAACGAGAACAGCTGGGTCACGTGCACGCCGGCCACGCGGTCCGGCGCGTGGCGCCCCACCTCGGGCGAGATCATCGAGCCGGCGTCGTTGCCGTGGGCCCCATAGCGGTCGTAGCCCAGCCGGGCCATGAGCTCGACCCAGGCCCGGGCGACGCGACGCGTGTCCCAGCCGGGTTCACGGGTCGGCCCCGACAGCCCGACACCCGGCCTCGACGGCACCACCAGGTGGAACGCATCGGCGGGGTCGCCGCCGTGCGCCCGCGGGTCGGTGAGCGGCTCCACGAGGTCGAGGTACTCCACGACGGTCATCGGCCAGCCGTGGGTGGCGATCAGCGGCAGCGCGTCGGGCTCCGGCGACCGCACGTGGACGAAGTGGACGGTCTGCCCGTCGATCGTGGTCGTGAACTGGGGGTACGAGTTGATCCTGGCCTCCTGGGCCCGCCAGTCGTAGCCGGTGCGCCAGTGATCGACGAGGGCGCGCACGTGGTCGAGGGGTACCCCGTAGGCCCAGCCGACCCCCGGCAGCTCGTCGGGCCACCGGGTGCGGTCCAGGCGGTCGCGCACGTCGTCGAGGTCGGCCTCGGGCACCTCGAGCCGGAACGGTTGAATGCCGGTGTCGCCTGCTGCAACGGTCATGAGCGTGCAGCTCCCCCCGTCGTGTGGACCCGTCCTGGGACAGGAACGGAACGAAGCGTTCCGCTCCTGTCACCCTAACGAAGCGAGCCGGTTCGTTTCAAGGGTTCCCACCCGTGGCTGACCCCCGGCCCAGCGGGCGCCAGGCCGAGGCACGGCACAACGACGCCGCCATCCTCGCTGCCGCCCGCGCCGTGTTCATCGCCGACCCGGACGCCCCGGTCTCCGCCGTGGTCGACCACGCCGGGGTGAACGTCAGCTCGCTGTACCGCAGGTTCGCGAGCAAGGAGGATCTGCTCCGGCGGCTGTGCGGCGACGGCCTGCTGACCTACGTCGAGATCGCCCGCCGGGCGGCGGACGACATCGAGCGCGCCGACGGCGACCCCTGGCCGGTGTTCGTCCGGTTCATGGAGGCGATCGTCGACGCCGACACCCACGCCCTGACCATCCGCCTCGCCGGCCGGTTCCGCCCCACCGCGGCGGAGCACCGCGACGCCGCCGAGGCGGCCGCCCTCAACGAGCGGCTGGTGCGGCGGGCCCAGGCCGCCGGCGTCCTGCGCGACGACGTCGCCCCCCACGACCTGAGCTTCGTGTTCGAGCAGCTCAGCAACCTGAGCGGCGGGACGCCGGAACGCACCCGGGAGCTGCGCGCCCGCTACCTCACGCTGCACCTCGATGCGCTGCGGGCTCCCGGCCGGACCCCGCTGCCCGGCCCGCCACCCAGCCAGGACGAGCTGGGGGCCCGCTGGGATCCCGCACCGGGCGGGCAGCCGCCCCGGGCGAGGAGGCCCGGTAGTCTTCGCTGACAGTCCCATCAGCGACACTGCACGAGCGACATCGAGGGGGAAGGATGCCGACGCTGGCAGAAGTCCGGGCCCAGCTCACCGGGCCCGGTGGCATGTTCGAGGTCGTCACCGAGGACGTGGGCGGCCGGCCCATGCAGGTCTACGCCCAGCGCATGCGCTCGCTGCGGGAGATCCTGGAGGCCGCCGCCGCCCGGGGCGACGAGTCGACGTTCCTCACCTACGGCGACCGGGAGTACGGCTTCCGCACCTTCGTGCGCGAGGCCAACGGGGTGGCCCGGGCCCTGGCCGGCGGGTACGGCATCGGCCACGGCGACCGGGTGGCCGTGCTCAGCCAGAACAACCCCGAGTGGTGCCTGGCCTTCTGGGCCACCGTCGCCCAGGGCGCCATCCTCGTGGGGCTCAACGGCTGGTGGAAGGCCGACGAGATCCTCTACGGCCTGCAGGACTCGGGCGCCGCCGTCCTCGTGGCCGACCGCAAGCGCTTCGAGCGCATCGCCGACCGGCTGGGCGAGGCCCCAGCGTTGGCGCACGTGTTCCTGATCGACGCCGGGCCCGAGGACTTCCCCGGCGTGGAGGGCGCCGCCCTGCACCGCTTCGACGAGCTGACCACCGGGCCGACCGACGAGCTGCCGGCCACGCCCATCGACGAGGACGACGCCGCGGTCATCTTCTACACGTCGGGCACCACGGGGAAGCCCAAGGGCGCCATCTCCACCCACCGGTCGATGATCGCCAACCTCCAGAACACGATCTGGAGCACGGTGGCCGCTGCCATGGTCAACCCGGCGGCGGCCGTGCTCCCGGGCGGCGGCACGCCCACTGTGTCGCTGCTCACCTCGCCCCTGTTCCACGTGTCCGGGTGTCACTCCGGGCTGGTGGTGGGGCTGCTGGCCGGCATCCAGATCGTCATCCCCGCCGGGCGCTTCGACCCGATGGCCGCGCTGGAGCTGATCCAGGACCACAAGGTCACCGTGTGGGCCACGGTCCCCACCATGGTCTGGCGGGTGTGCGAGCACCCCGCCCGCCACGACTACGACACCTCCAGCGTGACGACCGTGGCCTTCGGCGGCTCGCCGTCGGCCGACGAGCTGCAGCGCAAGGTGGCCGAGACGTTCCCCAACATCCGCTCCACCACCAAC
>DASSUD010000507.1:0-15315 GCA_035707385.1 Acidimicrobiales bacterium | reverse complement strand
CGTCGGCGTCGGTGGGGTGGCCGGGGTCGGCAGGGTCGTCGTCGTCGCCGCAGGCACCGGTGGCGAGCACGACGGCGGCGAGGACGGCGGCCACCCGCGAGCGCATGCGCCATGCTGGCCGCCGGCCCAAGGACCGGGCTTCACCCTGCGGGGGTGACGGATCCGAGATACGCGGCAGGCCGCGAGCTCATCGGTCTCCCGCGGGAACCTCGCTCGGCAACGGGAACGGCCGGTGGGCGGCCGGGTCGAGGAAGCTGTCCAGCGCCGCGATGCGCCCGTCCCGGACCGAGATCACCACCAGGGCGTTGAGCGGCAGGGCCTCGTCACCGTCGTCCCCCATGTAGCCCGCGAGGGCCGGCTGGGCGTTGGCCGTGGTGGGCAGGACCCGCCACCTGTGGGCGAAGATGCGCTCGGCGAAGAACCGCCGGACGGCCGCGCGCCCGTCGTACCAGGCGGGGAACGGCGGCATGGTGAGGCGGGCGTCGTCGGCCAGCAAGGCCACGACGCCGTCGACGTCGCGGCGCTCCCAGGCCCGGACCAGGTCGTCGACCAGCCGGCGCCGGCCGGCGTCACCCAGGGCCCGCAGCCTGGCCTGCTGGCTCGTCCCCTCCCGGCGCCGGTCGGCGGTGGCGCGCGCCCGCTGCAGCGCGCTGTTCACCGCCGGCACGGTCGTGTCCAGGATGTCGGCCACCTCGGCGGCGGGCATGGCCAGCACGTCCCGCAGGACCAGGACGGCCCGCTGGGTGGCGGGCAGGGCCTGGAGGGCGGCCACGAAGGCCAGCTCCACGCTCTCCCGCAGCTCGTAGCGGGCCTCGGGGTCGGCCCGGCCGGACCAGTCGGCCAGCTCCGCATCCGGATACGGCTCGACGAACACGGACTCGGTCACCGGCGCGCCCAGGTCGTGGACGTCGGTCCGGGACGGTGCGTGCTCGGTGGCCGCCATCCGGCGTGGGCGGCGCTCGGACACCCGCAGCGAGGCGTGGGTGGCGATGCGGTAGAGCCACCCCCGCAGCGAGCTGCGGCCCTCGAACCCCGCCAGGCCCCGCCAGGCTCCGACGAGCGCGTCCTGGAGCGCGTCCTCGGCGTCGGGGACCGAGCCCAGCATGCGGTAGCAGTGGGCGTGGAGCTCGCGGCGGTGCGGTGCCACCAGCCGGGCGAAGGCGTCCTCGTCCCCCCGGCGGGCGGCTTCGAGGTCCCGTGTGGCCGTGTCCGTCACCGGCCCGAGGCTACGACCTCGAGGTAGCCCCGCAACCCGTCCCAGGCCTGGCGGGCGTCCTCGGTGTCGCGGTGGGGGCGGTGGAACACGGCGCGGTACCCGGCCACCTCGGACAGGTCCCACGCCAGCCGGTAGAGGGCGAGGGCGTCGGGGTCGGGGACCGTCCCGGTGCGCTCGGCGTAGTCGCCGAGGGTGCGGTCGTCCTCGGCGGCCAGCGACCACAGGTCCCGCTCGGGCGCGGCCACGAGGGCGGTCTCCCAGTCGATGAGCACGGGGCCGGCCGGTGTGGTGATCGTGTTGGCCCGGTGGGGCTCGCCGTGGGTGAGGACCCGGCGGTCGGGGCGCGCCCGGACCAGCGCCACCAGCCGGTCGTAGCGGGCCAGCGCCGCCCGCACCGCCCCGGCGTGGCGGGCCACCAGGTCGTGGGCCGGCGCGGCGTACGGCCCCGGTCCCCCGGGCCCGGCTGCGCCGGCCAGCGCCGCCTCCAACCCGTCCCGGTGCGGGAGGACGAGGCCGTCCGGCCGCGCGCCCGCCCAGGCGGTCGCCGGGGCCCGGTGCAGCCGGGCCACCAGGTCGACCACCGCCAGCCGGGCGGCCCGGTCCGGGTACCGGCCCCAGGTGTGGGGCCGGCCGTCGACGTGGGGGTACAGGGCCATCGCCCAGCGGTCGCCCAGGGGGACCAGCACGTCCCCGCCCCCGGTGGCGACGGGCGCCACCACGAAGTCGAGCCCGCCGTCGCGCAGCAGGCGGGCGGTGGTGAGGGCGGCAACCAGCCGTTCCCGGGGACCCGACAGCGGCTCGTCGGCCCGCCACCGCTTGGCCGCCAGGTCGTCCACGGTGGCGAACCAGCGGTCGCCTCCGGCCGTGACCCGCCAGTGGTGGCTGCCGAACCCGACGGGGGCGTAGGCGAGGGCGTCGACCGCCAGGCGCCACCCGGCGGCGAGCGCCGCGGCCACCTGCTTGTCGTCGAGTTCGGGCGGGCGGGTGCGCACGGGGGCGAACCCTAGGGAAGGCGGGTGTGCCACCATCACGGCATGGGCGGTATCCAGGGCCAGCGCGCCCGCCTCTACTGAGACGGTGACCGAACCTCACCCCGGCTCCCCGGGAGATCCGCGTGCGCTCGTCGCGGGCGGGCTGCTCGACCTGGCGGCCGCGCCCCCGGGCGGGCCGACGGTGGCCGAGGCCACGCGGGCCCTCCGGGCCGTCCTCGGGCCCTCGACGCTGTGGGTGCGGGCCGGCGGCGGCGTCGACGTCGTCGCCGACGCGGCCTCGGGCGAGGCCGCCGCCGGCTGGGCACCCCCGGGCCCGCTGGCGGCCGGCCTCGCCGCCACCCTGGCCACGGCCTGGTCCGCGGCCGTCGCCGGCCGGGACGACCCGCCGTCGCTGCTGCGGCTCACGGTCGCCGACGGCGCCGACGCCGAGGCGCTGGCCGCCGTCGGCACGGTCGACGGCGTGCGGCTGGTGCCGCTCGTGGCCCGGCCGGCGCTGCGGTTCTTCTGGCGCTGGCCCCTGCGCGTCGGCGTGGCCGCCGGTCCCCGGGCCACGGCCTGGCGGGACCGGATCGCCGGCACCGGCTACGCCGGGGTCCTCTACGACGTGCGGGTCGTCGGGCCGGACGACGACGGCGACGTCGAGATCCTGGTGGTGGACGGCGACGACCCCGGCGCCGACCCCGCGACGGCCGCGCCCCAGCAGGCCGCCTGCGTCGTGGCCGTGGGCACGTCTCGCACGGCCGGCGACCTGCTCGACCGGGCCGCCGCCTGGCACCCGGCGGTCGCCGCCGGCGTGGTCGGCGACGACCTGGGCTGGTTCGGCGGCGTGGTCGACGAGCTGGCCCACGATCAGCCGATCGACGCCGCCCTGGTGCTGGCGGCGCCCGGGGCCCGGGTGGCCGGGGACCCCCACGTGGTCCCGCTCACCGCCGCCGGCCGGTGGGCTGCCGCCGCCGGGCTGGAGGACCTGGCCCGGACCGGCGACTTCAGCCACGAGTCCTCCGCGGCCTCCGCCATCGTGGCCGCCACCCGGCCCCTCCTCGGCACCGCGGAGGACCCCACCGTCGAGCGGGCCGTGGGCACGGCCGCCGCCCCGCCCCTCGCCCCGCCCCCCGCCGCCACCCGCCACCTGCTGGCGGAGATCAGCCGCGACGGCACGCGGTGCCGCAAGGTCCTCGCCCCCCGGGCGGAGCACGTGCTGGCGGTGCGCATCGCGCTGTCCGACGAGGGCATCCCCGTCGACGAGGGCGCGATCCCCCGAGGTGACGGCGTGGCGGACCTCGACGTCGACGTGCGCTGTGACGAGATCGGCCTCCACGCCGTGCAGCGGATCGTCCTGCCGACCGCGGAGCGCACCCTGCCGAGCACCGTGGCCGTGTTCTCGTTCCGGACCGGCGACGCCGGGCCGATCACGCTGCGCATCGCCGTGCTGCACCGGGGCCGGTTCGTGCAGGCCGCGGCGGTGGTGGCCGCCGTGCGCGCCACGGCGGTGACCGGCGACCGGGTCCAGCTCGTGCCGCTGCTGCTGTCGTCGTCGCCCGAGCCGGTGGGCGGCACCGCCGCCGACGTCTCGCTCGACACGACCGTCCCGGGCCGCATCGAGCACCGCGGCTCGCCGCCGGCCGGTGCCGGACCGGTGCTGCTGAGCGGGGCCGAGGCCGAGACGCTGGTGACGGAGATCGAGCAGCGGGCCTCGGCCGTGTTCATCGAGGACGATCCCGCCACCGGGCTGGACGAGGAGCCGACGCGGGGCCTGCTGCTGTCACTGGCCCGGCTGGGGTCCCGGCTGCGGGACCGGCTGGAGGCCCTGATGATCGGGGACGACGCCGGGACCGTCGACGTCCTGGTGTCCAACGAGGCCAAGGTGTTCCCGTTCGAGCTGGTGTACGAGGGGCCCCCACCCCGCGCCGGGGCCCGGCTGTGCCGGCACGCCACGCGGCCGCCGAAGGCCGGCGGGCCGTGCCGCAAGGCGTCGACCGGCATCGTGTGCCCCTACGCCTTCTGGGGGATGCACCGGACCATCGTCCGCACCATCCAGGCGCCGGCCGGCCGGCGCGCCCCCCGGCCCGTCCCGGCGCCCCTGTCGGCCCGGCCGATCCTGTACGGGGCCGCCCAGCGGGCCGACGACGAGTCGCCCGACGACGCCCGGCCGTCGGACCTGCTGGAGCAGGCGCTGACCGCCGGTGGCGCCCTGACCCGGGTCACGAGCTGGACCGCCTGGCGCAAGGCCGTCAGCGCCGACCGGCCCCAGATGCTGGTGGTCCTCGGGCACACCGACATCGTCGACCACGAGACCTACCTGGAGATCGGGCGGCGGTCGCACCTGCGCCAGGCGGACGTGGACGCCCGGGTGGTGGTGGCCGAGGGCGCCCCGCCCCCGCTGGTGGTGCTGCTGGCCTGCGCCTCCGCCGTCGACGGCGACCCGCTGGGGCCGCTGCCCGCCTCCTTCACCGACCGGGGCGCGGTGGCGGTGGTGGCCACGCTCAGCAAGCTGAAGGGCCCGGCCGGCGCCCGCGCCGCCGCGTCGGTGGTCGACGCCCTGCGGGGGTCGGCCAACGGCGCCCACGCCTCGCTCGGCTCGGCCCTGACCAGGGCCCGGCGGTCCCTCCTGGCGGAGGGGCTGCTGGTCGGGCTCGTGCTCGTCGCCCACGGCGACGTCGACCTGGAGCTGGTGAGGTAGATGCTGGCCATCGAGATGCTCCCCGCCGGGCACGGCGACGCCCTCGTCGTCGACTACGGCACCCGCGGCGACACCCACCGGGTCCTGGTCGACGCCGGCACCCGCCACTCGTGGGACGCGGTGCGGGCCCGGTTGGCCGCCATGCCGGACCGGCGCTACGAGGCGTTCGTCGTCACCCACGTCGACGAGGACCACATCGGCGGGGCCGTCAAGCTGCTGGGCGACCCGGGGCTGCGCAGCCGGGTCCACGACGTGTGGTTCAACGGCTTCGTCCACAGCCGGCGGGGCGGCAACGTGCTCGGCCCGGTCGACGGCGAGCGGCTGACCAAGCTGATCGTGGACGGCGGCTACCGGTGGAACGAGCCGTTCCCCGACCGCGTCTCCCCCGGGGTCGGCGGGCCGGTGGTCGTCCCCTCGGCGGGCCGCCTCCCCCGGTTCCCGCTGGAGGGCGGCGCCACCGTCGTCCTGCTGTCGCCCTCGCCGCCCAAGCTGGTGCGGATGGCGGACGAGTGGGAGAAGACGGTCGTGGCCGCCGGCCTGGTCCCCGGCCAGGGGGCGGGCGGCCCCGGCAGCGGCGGCGGCATCTTCACGAAGAAGGTCAAGGCGATCCCGAAGAAGCTGTCGGCCGCCCAGCTGGCCAAGCTGGCCGGGCCCACCAAGCGCGACGACAAGGCCCCCAACGGGTCGAGCATCGCCTTCGTGCTGGAGCACGGCGGCAAGCGGGCCCTGCTCGGCGCCGACGCCCACCCGGACGTGCTGGTCCCGGCCCTGCGGCGCTACGCCGCGGAGGTGGGCGAGGACCGGGTCCGCATCGACCTGTGCAAGCTGCCGCACCACGCCAGCGGCGGCAACGTCACCGCCGAGATGATCGAGGTCATGGACGCCCGGCGCTACCTGGTGTCCACCAACGGCGACAAGTTCGCCCACCCCGACGACGCGGCCCTGGCCCGGATCGTCGTGGCGTCGAAGCGCCCGCCGACCATCTACTGCAACTTCGCCACCGACCGCACGGCCCCGTGGGTCGATCGGGGCGCGGCGCTGGGGGCCACGGTGGTGCTCCCCAGGCCCGGCCGGTCGGGCCTGCGGGTGAGCGCCTGACCCGCCTCAGCCGCTGACCGCGTCGAGGTGCTGGAGGAGGTCGTGGGCGGCCAGCTCGATCTCCTTGTGGCGCCACTCGGCGGCCCGGTAGTGGCAGGCGATCAGGCCCATGCGGTGCAGCCGGCGGAAGTCGCCGTACACGAACGCGTAGCGGGCCTTGGTGCCGTCCGTGGCGCCGTCGGTGAGGCCGAGGTGCCAGGCGGCGTACTCGTCCCACGAGTGGCGCTCCAGGTAGGCGTTCTGGTCCGCCGCCGACGGTTGCACGTCGGCCCAGGTGCTGGTGAGGACGTACTGGCGGGCGTCGATGAGCTCCCGGGCGCGGGCCACGGCCCGCTCGTTCACGGAGTAGGAGGCCATGCCACCAGTGTTCCCGGCGCGGTGCCGCCGCCAGACGCCGGGCCCGTCATCCGTCGCCCAGTCCCATCAGCAGGCGGCGGAGCAGTCGCGCCAGGTCGGCCTGCTGGTGCCGCGACAGCGGGGACAGGATCTCCCGCTCGGTGGCCATGTGGTCGCCGACCACCTCGTCCACCAGCCGGCGGCCGCGGGGCGTGAGGCGGACGACGACCTTGCGCCGGTCGTCGGTCCGGTCCCGCTCGACGAGCCCCCGCTCCTCGAGGCGATCGATGCGGTTGGTGATGGCGCCGGTCGTGACCATCGTCTGGCGGACGAGGTCGCCGGCGGTCAGCTCGTAGGGCTCGCCCGAGCGGCGCAGCGTGGCGAGGACGTCGTACATCCACGCCTCGATGCCGAACCGGGCGAAGTTCTCGGCGAGGCGCCGGTCGACGAGCCGGGAGAGCCGGGACACCCGCCCGATCACCGCCACGGGCGACAGGTCGACGTCGGGGCGCACGTCCTGCCACTGGCCGATGATCCGGTCGACCGCGTCGTGCTGCGGGGCCTCCACGACCCGGACGTTACCCGGTGACCGGTTGACCCTCATCATCTCAAGGTTAAGATAACGAACATGAAGGCATCTGCGCAGCACCTGGCGGTGGCGGGGATGACGGCCCTGGCCCCGGTGTCGTGGGGCACCACCTACGTCGTGGTCACGGAGCTGCTACCCGACGGGCGGCCGCTGCTGGTGGCGGCGGCGCGGGTCGTCCCGGCCGGGCTGGTGCTGGCCGCGCTCGGCCTGCGGCGCTCCCGGCGGTCGGGCCGCCGGCCGGCGGCCCGGACCACGGCGCCCCGACCGGCCTGGCCGCTCACCGTGCTCGCGGCGCTGTGCAACTTCGGGCTGTTCTTCCCGCTGCTGGCCGTCGCCATCTACCGGCTTCCCGGCGGGGTGGCCGCCGCGGTCGGCGGCCTGCAACCCCTGCTCGTGGCCGCGGGCACGTGGGTCGCGGGGGGCGGGCGGCCGCGGGCGGCACACCTGGCCGTGGGCGTTGCCGCGGCCGCCGGGGTGGCGCTCGTGGTGCTCCGGCCGGGCGCGGGCCTCGACGCCACCGGGATCGTGGCCGCGGCCGGCGCCAACGCCTCGTTCGCCGCCGGCGTGGTGCTGACCAGGCGGTTCCCGGTGGCGGCGGGCGAGAGGCTGGCCGACACCGGCCGCCAGCTGCTCGTGGGCGGGGCGGTCCTGGTCCCGCTGGCCCTGGTGGTCGAAGGCGCTCCCCCGTTCCCGTCCGCCGCCGCCCTCGCCGGGTTCGCCTACCTCAGCCTGGTCGCCACCGCCCTTGCCTTCGTCCTGTGGTTCGACGGCGTCCGCCGGCTGCCCCCGGTGGCGCCGCCCCTGCTCGGCCTGGCCGCCCCCGCCACCGGGGCGGCCACCGGCTGGGTGGTGCTCGGCCAGTCCCTGTCACCGGTCCAGCTCACCGGCTTCGCCGTCATCCTCGGGGCGATCGCCCACGGGGCGTGGCTCGGGGGGACGGTCGACCGACGCGGCCAGCCTCCGGGGCGCCAGGAGGCAGTAGCTGTCGGTGAGCAGCTCGGCGACCTCGGCCCAGTCGACGCCGGCGTCGATCACCATGCCCACCGCGCCCGCCGGCGCGCCCGGGCGGAAGAACGGGTGCCCGCTGCGATGCAGCACGTCGAGCTCGGGCGGGACCGAGCGGAACAGCAGCAGCGTGGCCGGCCCCGCCGCCGAGTCGACCGTGAGCACGTGGGCGAAGGTGCGCCGGCGGATGCGCCACCGGGTGCCCGCCCAGGCCTGCTCCTCCCACGCCTCCGGTAGGCCCAGGCAGATGGCGCGCACCTCGGCCACCACCTCCCGGGGCACGTCCGCGTAGTCGGTCACGGGCGGCGTGGGCCTCGGGTCACCCGAGCGGATGGCCCCGGACGTGGGAGACGACCAGCTCGGGGACCGGCGGCGGTCCGGTGGCCTCCGGGTCGGCCCGGTCGGGGAAGTCGAACACGCCGAGCATGAGCTGGACCGGGTAGTCGGGGGCCCCCTCGACCTCGCGGGCGTGCTCGCCGTCGACCGTGAACACCAGCGAGCCGGGCCGCCAGTCGACCGCGTAGACGTGGTCCTCGGCCACGTCGAGCGGCAACGGGTCGGCGGAGAACGCCTCGGTCAGCGCCGGGTCCCGGAACCGGTGGAGGCCCCGGCCCACGTCGCACGAGCCGGGGCGGACGGCGTCACCGAAGATCTCGGCCACGCAGATCTCGCCTGACCGCTCGGGCCGGTCCTCGATGCCGGACAGCCAGAAGGCGACCATCGACCGGGGCGTGACCGTGCCCCGCATCCGCACCTCGAGGTGCCCGTAGCGCGGGGTGTAGCCCCACGTCGCCGGCTGGGCCTCCCGCACCACCAGGCCGTCGCGGAACGGCTGCTGGCCCACGGTGCTGCCCACCGGTCCGGAGAAGCTCCCCGTCTGGACGCACGACACGCGCAGGGGGCCGTCGTGGGAGTCCACGCACCACAGCCCCTGGTCGGCCGGGATGGTCAGCACCAGCTCGCCGTCCCGCACCCCGTAGGTGGCCGCCGACGCCGCCCGCGAGCTCCAGTGGGGCAGGTAGTACGGGAACCACACGTCGAGGTCGAGGGCGCCGCCGTCGAACCGCTCGTCCAGCTCGGTACGGGTCATGGCTCGACGAAGCCCGGAGACGGGTCGCGGGGGAAGTCGTCCAGGCCGGAGTCGCTGGCGACCCGCACGGACACGAGGAGGGCGACCGCCGCGACCCCGAGCACGATGCCGACGCCACCGATGGCGGTGCCGGCCACGGCCAGGCCCCGGCCGTCCTGGGCGCCGCGGGACTCGTCGATCTGGCGCATGGCCACGACCCCGCACACGACGGCCGCCACCGAGCCGAGGCCGCACGTCCACAGGCCCACGATCGACAGCACGAGGCTGGCTATGGCCAGCCCGTTGGTCGACCGCACCGGGCCCCACGGGGGCGGCGGCGGTGGCGGCCCGCCCGTGTAGCCCGGGTAGCCCGCCGGGCCCAACGGGCCGTCGCGGTAGGGGCCCGGGGGGCCGGGTGCATCGAAGGGACCGGTCATGCGCTCCGCCGGGTCGTGCCGCCTCGGGGCAGCGTAGCGAGTGCCGGGCGGCCGGCAGGGCGCGTCGAGGCCCCCGGTGCCGGCGGTGCAATAGGTTGCGGCGGATGGCCGTGCCGCCGCGGATCCTCGCCGACCTGCGCGCCCTCGAGGGGACGCTGGCCGCCGTGCGCGACGCGGTGGACGCGGTCCGCGCCGCGGGCCGGGGCGCCGACCTCGCCACCGGCCGGGGCGACGGGGTGGCCGGCGTCGAGGCGGCCACCGAGGCGTGGCTGGCCCGCAGCCGCGCGCTGGAGGAGCGGCTCGTCGCCCACGGCGAGGCGGAGCCCGCCGACGCCGAGGACGTGGCGGGCCGGCTCGGCGGCCTGGTGATGCTGCACGTGGCCACGGCCGGCGACGTGGGCGCCGTCGCCTCGCTCGACGGCGGCGCCCCCGCCGGGCCGGTGGCGCTGGCCGGCCCGCCGGCGTATGCCTCGGCCATCCAGGCCACGGCCTTCGACGGCGGCGTCGTCCGGGCCCTCGGGTCGCCGGAAACCGGGGACGACGACGAACCGCCGGAACCGGGCCTGCGGGCCGGGACCGACCGGGACGAGGGCCCGGGAGCGGACGTGGGCGAGGTCGTCCGGGAGATCGTCGAGCGGGCGGGCGAGAGCGCCTCCGCCGTGCTGTTCGGCCTGGCGGGAGGCACCGGCGACGTGCTGTTCTCGGCGCTGGCGAGCCCGCTCGGCACCGCCCTGGAGCTGGGCCCCGAGGCGGTGCGGTCTGCGGTGGGCGACGTCGCCGGGCGGATCGCCGGCCTGGTCGGTCGCCTGATCGCCCGGGTCCAGGACGTGCTGGGGGCGGTGCTCGGCGGCTACCGGGACGCGGTGGGCGCGGTCATCGAGGAGGCCGACCCGGCGTCCTACGTGGGCGAGTCGCTGGCCGGCAAGGTGCTCGGCCGCCTGTGGCGGGCCGACGGCGTCCGCGCCGAGGCGACCGCTTGGCTGGCGGCCGCCCCGGCAGACACCCCGCGGCGGGTCCGGCGGCTGCGCAGGCTGGTGCGCGCCAACCGGCGCTGGGTCGGTCCGGTCCGCTACGCGGCCCGCGGTCTGCCGCACCTGTGGGCCGTCCCCCTGGGCCCTGTCCCCGCGGCGCCGGTCGCCGGGGTGGCCCTGCTGGCGTGGACCACGCTCGTCACCGCGGATCAGCTCGACGCCGCCGGCCCGTACCCCGACCTGTGGCGCGGCGTGGTCCGCATCGCCGCCGGTGACACATGAGCGCGTGGCGCGGGCGCCGCGGCCAGATCAGAGCGCGGTCTCGTCCACCCACAGGCCGTGGAAGCCGAACGGCACCCGCACCGGCAGCTCGACCCGCCCCACCGGGCCCTCGTCCACGGCGCCCGCGTCGAACACGGCCAGCGCGGAGCGGTCGGTGGTGCGGTCCCAGACGTAGGTGAGGAGCCAGCCCTCTCCCTCGCCGTCGCCCGACGGGACGAACACCGGCTCGCCGCCCCGGAGGTCGTCACCCGGGTCCCACACCGTCTCGGCGCCGGTGCGCAGGTCGACGTGGCAGATGCCGGCCAGCTCGAAGCCGTGCTCGGCGCCGGCGGGCGTGGTCGTGGTGCACCAGCCGTGGCGGACGTCGCGGCCGGTGTGGCGGCGGTCGTGGGCGGGCAGGTCCATGCTGCGGTCGCTGATCCGCTCCTCGGCGAAGGTCAGCGCCGGGCCGGCGGTGCCGACGCGCCACTCGGTCAGGTAGGACGGCACCAGGTCGCCCTGGGGGCCGAACGCCTGGTCGAGGCGGTGCACGCGCAGCACCACGTCGTCGCCGTCGCGGTGGGCGGACAGGCCGTGGAACACGTAGCACGGCGGCACGTCGACCCAGCGGACGGCGTCGCCGGTGCCGTCGAGCGGCATGACGCCGACCCGGCACGGGCCGGCGGCGTCCCAGTGGAACGGGATCTCGGGGTACGGGTTGGCCGGGTCGGACCCGAACACCACCGGCCCGATCCAGAACACCGCGTCCCGGTCGGTGACGGCGAAGTCGTGGATCATGGTCGTGGCGTCCACGGCGATCGGGCTGACCACGTCGAGGCGGCCCTGCGGGTCGGCCGCGTAGTACGTGAGCGCCGGACGCAGGAACTCGTAGCCGAAGAAGTGCATCCGGCCCGTCTCGGGGTCGATCTTGGGATGGGCGGTCATCGTCTCGCCCAGCAGGCCCCCGTAGTCCCAGGGCCCGACGGTCGACAGGTCGGCGGTCGACAGCTCGAAGGGCCACCCCACCTCACCAAGGGTCAGCAGCCGGCCGGCGTGGTGGACGACCGACACGTTGCTCTGGTTGTTGGCCCGCCCCGGCGGGCCGCCGAAGCTGAGCAGGTCCTGGCCGGCCTCGGCCAGCGGCGTGCGGACGTAGCGGTTGCGGTACCACGCGGCCCTGCCCCGCTCCAGGCGGACGCCGTGGACCATGCCGTCGCCCAGGAACCAGTGCAGCGCCGTACCCGTCGGCGGGTTCGAGCCGTTGCGTACGAACAGCCCGGACAGCTCGGGCGGGATCGTGCCGGTCACCGCGAGGTCGGTGACGGTTTCCTCGGTGGTCACGGCGGCGAAGTTGCCCTGCTCCCAGTACGGCCGGGCCGGATCGTAGGGGCGCACGGTCGGGCCGGGGCCGCCGCCCTGCCCCGTGCCGCCTCCGCCGCGGGCCCCGCCTCCCGGGTCGTCGTCCCCGGCGCAGCCGGCCGCGAAGCCCAGCCCCCCGAGCGACAGCCCGGCGGTGCCCAGCCCCAGCGCCCGCAGCACCGCCCTCCGTTCGATCGTTCCCCCCATCGGGGCAGTCTCGCATGGTCGGTGGCGTGACTAGCGGCCGAAGGCGATGGTGCGGCCCGGGCGCACGCGCTCGGCCGTGTAGGCCACGTGGTCGACGGTGCGGCCGGCGCCGTCGACCAGCACGAGCGCGCCGCCCTGGTTGCCGAGCCGGAGGGCCGGCCCGGCGCTCACCTGGGTCACGGCCCCGGCCGCCAGCGTCCCGGCCAGGGGGCTGCGAGCGGACGACCGGTCCACCAGCGCCCAGCCGCTGAGGTCGACCGAGGAGGCGGTGGTGTTGAGCAGGGTCACCGTCTCCCGGCCCTGGTCGGCGCCGACCGGGTCGGCCAGCGCGGCGAGGATGAGCACGTCGCCGGCGGCCAGCGGCGTCCCCCCGGTCGGGGCGCCGGGGGCGGGCGGGTCGGGGACGATCACGAACTCCTCGGGCCACCGCGTGAGGCGGACCTGGTGGCCCGCGGCGTGCACGACGTCGTGGAGGTTCCCGGGCTCCAGCGTGCCGACCAGGAACAGTGCGTCGTCCCGGTTCACCGGGTCGGCCCGCAGCCAGGCGTCGAAGCCGTCGAAGTCGGCGAACCCCGCGGCCAGGTAGGGGACGATGCGCCGGAACAGCTTGGGCCAGATCACCAGCCGCTGGGCGGCCGCCAGGTCGGCGATGGTGGCGGGGCCGTCGGGGTCGGCGGTGGAGCGGGGCCACAGGCCGGCCCCCACCTCCCGGGCCGCGGTCGAGGCCAGGGCCAGGTGGCGCCGCAGCGACACGGGCAGAGTGGTGTAGAAGCCGGGGTAGGCGTGGCCGGCGGCCAGCAGGCGGGCGTTGACCGAGCGGTCGGCCAGCGCCTCGTCGACGAACACGGAGGCCCCGTCGGGACCGGGATGGTCACCCGGGTAGGCGAAGGCGACCAGCCGGCCGTTGCCCTCGATGCCCGCGGCGAGCACGTGGCCCCGCAGCGCGTCCTGGTCGGCGGACGCCACCTTTCCCGGCAGGTCGTCGAAGAAGCGCACGCCGGTGAACCCGAGCAGGGCGAGCAGCGCGTCGCGGGCCGCGTTGCCGCCGGCCAGCTCCTGGTGGGACCCGCCGAAGTGGATCTCCAGCGCGTCGATGGCCTCCAGCCGCACCGAGATGCCCCGGGCGTCGAGGTCGGGCGGGGTCCCGGAGGGCCGCGGCAGCCCCTCGACCAGGCCGGGCGCATCGGGCCGGAACTTGACCGTGTCGCCGTCCGGCTCGGGCCCCTGGCGGGGCAGGTCGGGGTAGCGGATGACGAACTCGCCCCGCAGCAGGGTGTACGGCACTGGCGCCTCTCTCGCCCGGCCCCCGCCCGCCGCGTGGGGCGCACGCCGACCCTAGCCCGGCCCTCCGGTGCCGCCGGGCCGCCGGCCGATCCCCGGCTCTGTGGACCAGGAGACCAACATTTCTCTTCCTTATTTACTGACACGTCAGTTAGAGTGCGCCTGCACGCCGCCACGAGGGGCCGAGACGGCGCCGTGCACCCAACCATGAGGGGGAGCTCACCCATGAAGCTGCGATCGCTCGCGTCCGCCCTGGGAGCCGGGGTCGCCGCCGCCACCCTGGCGGTGACCGCCGTCGTCGCGCCGACGGCGGCCGGGGCACAGTCCAACCCGTTCGAGCGCGGTCCCGCGCCGACCGCCACCAGCGTGCTGGGCAACGGCCCGTACTCCATCTCGTCGGCCAACGTGGGCCTCGGGGCGTCCGGCTTCGGGGGCGGGACCATCTACTACCCGACCACCACCAGCGACGGCACGTTCGGCGCGGTCGTCGTCGCGCCGGGCTTCACGGCCGGCTCGACGTCGTACCTGTCGCTGGCCCGGCGGGTGGCGTCGCACGGCTTCGTCGCCTTCGCCATCGACACCAACAGCCGCTTCGACCTGCCGGACAGCCGGGGTCGCCAGATCCTGGCCGCGCTCGACTACCTGACCCAGTCGAGCACCGTGCGGAGCCGCATCGACACCTCCCGGCTGGCCGCGTCCGGCCACTCGATGGGCGGTGGCGGCACCCTGGCGGCCGCCAACTCGCGGTCGTCGCTCCAGGCGGCCGTGGCCCTCCAGCCCTGGCACTCCACCAAGAGCTGGTCCCGGATCCAGGTGCCGACGATGATCATCGGCGCCCAGACCGACACCATCGCCTCGGTGGCCAGCCACTCGCGGCCGTTCTACAACAGCATCCCGGCCAGCTCCGAGAAGGCGCTCGCCGTGCTGGCCGGCCAGGGCCACTTCGCCGGCAACTCGAACCCCGACTGGCAGGGCCGGCAGATGGTGAGCTGGCTCAAGCGCTACGTCGACAACGACACCCGCTACGAGCAGTTCCTCTGCCCCACGCCGCGGGCCGCGCAGTTCTCCGACTACCAGGACACCTGCCCCGGCAGCTGATCGTCCCACCGGCACAGGGGCCGGCGGCCGGGGCACCACCCCCGCCCCGCCGGCCCCTGGCGCGCGCGCGTGGGCGTCCGGCGCGGGACAATGGCCCGGTGGTCGACCGACCGGCGCGGTGGCGATGGCTCGGGCACCCGCTGTTCCTGGCCGGGGTGGCCGCGCTGGCGGTCAACGACCACGTGCTCAAGGACCGGTTCCCGGGTTGGTGGACCGGCAAGCTCAGCGACGTGGCCGGCGTGGCGGTGGCGGCGGTGGTGGCCGCCGTGGTGGTGGGGCCGGCGGGCGGCGTGGCCTTCGCCGCGCTGGGCTTCGCCGCGCTGAAGTCCGTGCCCGGCGTGGCCGAGGCGATGGCACCGGCGCTCGGCGGCGTGACCGCCCGGGACCGGTCCGACCTCCTGGCGCTGGCCGTCCTCGTGCCGGTGTACCTCCTGCTCCGCCCGCCAGCGCCACCCGGCCGGCGGCGGGCGGGCCTCGCCGCCGTCCTGCCGCTCGCCGGCGCCACCGCGGCCGTCCTCGCCGGCACGGCCACGAGCTGCGCGGCCGACCCGGCCGTGATCGAGGTGGCCGCCCGGGGCCCGGACCTGTACGCCCGCGTCGACCACGGGCCGTCGACCGAGTGGGTGGTCACGGACGACGACGGCCGCACCTGGGTGGCCAGCGAGGGCCCGCCCGGCCTCGATCCCGACCGCGGCCGGGGCGACGCCCTGACCGAC
>DASSUD010000506.1:0-9709 GCA_035707385.1 Acidimicrobiales bacterium | reverse complement strand
GCCTCGAGGTCGAGCACGAGCTTGGGGGGACCCTCCTGCGACGTGGTCTGCTCGCCGAGCAGCACGGACACGGGAACGTCGTAGAACTCAGCGAGCTCGTGGAGGCGGGGAAGGGAGAGGGTTCGGAAGCCGCGTTCGTAGGCGCCGATCGCCGACGCGCTCCACCGTCCCGACGACTGGCGCTCGACATCGTCGAGCGACATCCGGCGGGCCTTGCGCAGCGAGCGCAGGCGACGACCGACTTCGAGCGTGACGCTCGTCGGTGTCGTGTCTTGTTCTTCTTCTTGGTGATTGTTCATCTGGTTCTCGTTGTGATCTCGTCACTAGGGAACCGCCTCAGAACAGATTCTCGCACGTCGCGTGACGAAATGTGCACTTCGGAGCCCCACCGTGGCCCCGGCCACCTGCCCGAATGCCGGTCCCCGTAGCGGTGTGAGTACCCTTGCGCCTTCGTGGCTACCGATAAACGAGAGCGGCAGAGAGCCGCACGGCTGGAGAAAACGGTCGCCGAGCAGACGGCCGCGAAGCGTGCCCGGACCCGCAACACGGGGCTACGCGTGGTGGTCGCCGCCATCGTCGTCCTCGCCGTCCTGTTCGGGGTGTCCCAGCTCATGGGCGACGACGACAACGACACGGCGACCGAGGACAGCGACTCGACCGACAGCACGCCCATCGACCCGTCCGAGGGCGAGTTCTCCAACCCTGAGCTGGCCGAAGAGGTGCTCGCCCGGGAGGCGCCGACCCCTGCTCCGCCGCCCGCCGACACCGCGGCCGACGCCCTCGTGGTGAGCACGATCACCGAGGGTGAGGGCGACGGGGTGGCCGCCGGCGACACGATCGTCGCCCACTACGTCGGCGTCCTGTCCGACGGCACCACGTTCGACGAGTCGTGGTCGGGCGGCCAGACGATCACGGTGACCGTGGGGACCGGGCAGGTCATCACGGGATGGGACGAGGGACTGATCGGCGCCAAGATCGGCGAGCGCCGCCACCTGCTGATCGGGTCGGACAACGCCTACGGTGCGAACGGCAGCCCGCCGACCATCCCGCCCAACGCCCCGCTCGCCTTCGACGTCGACATCGTCGACATCGTGCCGGGCGAGGGCTGACCCATAGAGATCCCCCGGCAGCGGGACCGGCGCCGGTCGCAGCGCCGGCTGTTCGACGCGGTCGCCGACCTCTACGACGCCACCCGCCACGGCTACCCGGACGACCTCGTCCGGGACCTGGTGGCCACCGCTGGGGTCGGGGCCGGCGACCCCGTGCTGGAGGTGGGGTGCGGCACCGGGCAGCTCACCGGGCAGCTGGTGCCGTTCGGCTTCGCGCTGGCGGCCATCGACATCGGCCCGTCGATGGTGGCGGCGGCCCGGCGGCGCCTGGCCCCGGCCGCGGTCGACCTGCGGGTGACGGCCTTCGAGGACCTCGACGTACCGGCGGCGTCGTTCGCCCTCGTGGTGTCGGCCACCGCCTTCCACTGGATCGACCCGGACGTCGGCTGGGCCAAGGCGGCGCACCTGCTCCGGCCCGGGGGGTGGCTCGCGGTCCTCGGGACGCGGGAGGTGTACGACGAGCCCGTCGGCCCGGCCGTGCGGGACCTGTACGTCCGCCACGGCGACGGCGGCGCGTGGGTCGCGGCGGCGCCGTCGCCGGCCGACACGCTGGCCGCCACAGGCCTGTTCGAGCCGGCGGTCGTGCGGACCGCGGCCGAGCGGGACGCGCTGCCGGCCGAGACCGTGTTCGGGCTGGAGCACACCCGGGCGACCACGCTGGCCTTCGACGAGCGCGCCCGGGCGGCGTTCGGCGCCGGGCTGCGGGCGCTGCTCGACGGGCGGGCGTCCGTCGGGCTGGAGCGCCAGACCCTGCTCACCATGGCCCGGGTGCGTCCCTCCTGATCTGGCGTCTCCCACGGCGCGATCGCGCCGTGGGAGACGCCAGATCGCCCTCAGGCCGGCAGGTCCTCGACGCCCGCCTCCTTGCCGTCCAGCCACACGCTCACCGCGCCCACGCCTGTGGCGTGCCAGGTGCCGTCGGGGTCCCGGATCAGGGCCGTGCGCTCGTCCACCTCGACCAGGGCCACCCCCGCCGGGGTGAGCTGGAGGGTGCGGTGCAGCTTGTCCTCGGACCACGTGTCGGCCCGGGGGACGACGGCCAGCCGGTCCAGCAGGCCCAGCCCCAACGTGAACGCCCCGCCGCGCGGGTCGACCGCCGGGTCGCACAGCACCATGGCGCCCGCGCCGGAGCCGGCCAGCACCGCTCCGCCCTGCCAGGCGGCCACCAGCGCGTCCCACAGCGGGCTGTGCATCAGCACCGAGCGCAGGTGCAGGGGCGAGCCGTCGGACAGGTAGACGAAGCCGGCCTCACGCACCGCGGCCACGTTGGCCTCGTCGCGCGCCCCGCTGCGGTCGACGGCGAGGACCGGCCGCACCGTGGCGCCCAGCTTGTCGAACCACCGGGTCGCCCGCTCGACCGCGTGGCCGGGATGCTCGTAGGCGGCGGCCGTGGGCAGCACCACGATCTCGGTCGCTCCGCTCGTGCCGAGCAGGTCGCCGTCGAACTCGCAGCCGGCGCGCCACTCGCCGCCACCGACGAGGGCCAAGGGTCCAACCATGGGTGCGACCGTAGCCAGCCCCGGCGGCCCGCTGCGCCCGGCCGGCTTTGTCGGGTCGGACTTACCGTCGGTAGCCTCCGGCGATGGCCATCGAAACTCTGGGCATCGTCGGGTCGGGGATCATGGGGTCCGGCATCGCGGAGGTCGCGGCCAAGGCCGGCGTCACCGTCGTGCTGCGGTCCCGCAAGCAGGAGTCGGCGGACGCGATGGTGGCCGCCCTCGACAAGTCGCTGGCCCGCCAGGTGGAGAAGGGCAAGCTGACCCAGGCCGAGGCCGACGAGGCCACCGCCCGGGTGTCGGCCACCGTCGACCTCGACGCCCTGGCCGGCTGCGACCTGGTCCTGGAGTCGGTCGTCGAGGACCTCGACACCAAGCGGCAGCTCTTCGGCGAGCTCGACCGCATCGTCAAGGACGGCGCCATCCTGGCCACCAACACCTCCACGCTGCCGGTGGTCGAGATGGCCGTGGAGACCGGCCGCCCCGAGCGGGTCGTCGGCATCCACTTCTTCAACCCCGCCCCGGCCATGAGCCTGGTCGAGGTCGTCCGCACGCTGGTGTCGAGCGACGAGACCGTGGCCGAGGCCACCGGGTTCGCCGAGGCGTGCGGCAAGTCACCGGTGGTGGTCGAGGACCGGGCGGGCTTCATCGTCAACGCCCTCCTCTTCCCCTACCTGAACAACGCCGTGCGCATGCTGGAGAACCGCACCGCCAGCCGCGAGGACATCGACGCCGCCATGAAGGGGGGCTGCAACTTCCCCATGGGCCCCCTGGCGTTGCTCGACCTGGTGGGCCTGGACACGTCGGTCGCCATCCTCGACGCGCTGTACGCGGAGTTCCGGGACCCCAACTACGCGGCCGTGCCCCTGCTGCGCCGCATGGTGGTGGCCGGGCACCTGGGCCGGAAGTCGGGGCGTGGGTTCTACGACTACAGCCGCAGGTAGCGAAGCCGCCGCCGCGCTGGCGACATCGGCCCGCCGGGCCGGCCGGGGCGCCGTGCTCAGCGGCCGGTGGCTGGCCGACACCGTCCTCGACGTGGCGCCGCGCCTGCCGGTGCGGGACGCGGCCGCGCTGTCGGCCCACCACGAGGGCCTGACCGGGGACGACCTGACCCGGTCGGTGGTCCACGCCGCCGGGCGGGTGTCCGGCGGCATCGCGGCCACCACCGGCGGCGTGGTGACCGCCCAGGAGCTGTCGGTGGCCGGGCTGCTGCTCGTCCCGTTCGAGCTGGCGGCCGAGACCGCCCTGGTGGTCGGGACCGAGCTCAAGCTGATCGCCGAGCTCCACCACCTGGCCGGCCGGCCGCTGCCCGGCGGCCCCCGTCGCTGGGCGGAGGGCGCGGTCGTCTCGTGGATGTCCGGCCGGGCGCTGCCGCCCACCCCGGTGGCGGCGGTCGTCCGGGGCGACGTCCTCGGCCGCGCCGGCCGCCGCCAGCTACGGGACCGGCTCGGCCGCCGCTACACCCGCAACCTGTCGACCTTGGCCCCGCTGCTCACCGGCGCCGTGGCGGCCGGCTGGCTCAACCGCCGCGCCACCCTGGACGTCGGCGCCCGCGTGGCCCGGGACCTGGGCCTACGGCCCTAGGGCGTCGACCGCGGCCCGGGCCGCGGCGCCGATGGCGGCATCGGCCGCCGGATCCACGAGGGACCGGCGGCGCGAGCGGGTGAAGACCGCCGCCGCGCAGCGCCGGCCGCCCGGCAGCTCGACCACGCCGACCTCGCTGCGCAGCGGCGGGAGCGTGCCGGTCTTGCCCGCCACCGCCACGTCGTCCGACGGGAAGCCGGCGGCCAGGCGGTGGGGCCACACCTGCAGCGCCAGGACCCGGCGCATCGCCGCGCAGGCCCGCCCGCTGGCGGCCTCGTCGCGCCACACGGCGGCCAGGAGCGACGTCATGTCCCGGGGTGTGCTGCGGTTGGTGGCCGCCGGGTCCAGCACCCGCAGCCCGGCCAGCGCCGCCGGGTCGCCCAGCGCCTCGACGTGGGTGAGGCCGGCCCGGTCGAGGTCCTCGGCCAGCGCGGCGTGCAGGTCCCGGCAGGCGTGGACGACCGCCGTGTCGCCCAGGCCGAGGGCGTCGATCGTGCCCGCCACCGCAGCCCTGCCGACCCGGTCGAGCACGGCATCGGCCGCCGCGTTGTCGCTCACGGTGATCATCAGTTGGGCCAGGTCCTGCAGGGACAGCTCGGCGTCGTCCCGCAGGGCGGCCAGGCCGGTGACCCCGGGGGTGCGCCGAGCGGCCGGGACCTCCACCCGCTCCCGCAGGTCGAGGCTGCCGGCGTCTGCCGCCCGGTAGAGCGCCACCAGGACGACCAGCTTGAACACGGACGCCAGGGCCACCGGCTCGTCGGCCCGCAGGTCCACCTCGGCGCCCGTGTCGATGTCGATCACGTGCAGCCACCCGTCGACCTGGGCCCGGGCGAAGGCGCGGGCGACGTCCCGCTCCGCCGTCACGTCAGCACCCCCGACGCGGGCCGGGCGCGTCCGTCCGGGCGTCACGTCAGCACCCCCGACGCCGGCCGGACGTGGACCACCGGCGGCGCCTCCGCCCCCGCCGGGGCCATGCCGTCCCGCCGGCACAGGGCACCGGCCACGGCCGCCGCCACGGCCTCCACCGCACTCCCGGCCCGTGCGGCCGGCCAGACGACGGCCACCCGTGCCACCAGCGGCTCACCCGCCACCGGGCGCCAGGTCACCCCCGCCTCCCGCCGGGCGGTCGCCGCGTCGACCAGGGTGGCGGCCGTGCCCGCCAGCGCCAGGGCCAGGGCGGCCGCCGTTCCGTTCGGATGGTGGACCGTGGCGGGTGCCCAGCCCCGGCGGGCGCAGGCGTCGACCAGCTCGTCGTGGAAGCCCGGCGCCGCGGCCCGCGGGAACAGCGCCAGCGGCACGCCGCCCAGGTCGGCGAGCGCCACCCGGCGCCGCCCCGCCAGCGGGGACCCGGCGGGCAGGGCCACCCCCCAGGGCTGGTGCAGCACCGGGCCGATCCGCAGCGCCCCGGTGTCGATCGGCAGGCGGACGGTGGCCACGTCCAGCGATCGGTCGCCCAGCGCCCGCAGCTGCTCGGCGGTGGTGGCGGGGGTCAGGTCGAGGCCGACGCCGGGGCACGTGCGGCCCACGTCGCGGACCACGGCCGCCAGCGTGGCCGCGGCCGTCTCGGGCAGGACCCCGACCCGCAGGCGCCCCGCCGCCCCGCCCGCCACCGCGGCGGCCCGGGCGGCCAAGGTGTCCACGGCGGCCAGCACGTCCTCCGCCGGGGCGACCAGTGCCCGCCCGGCCGGCGTGAGCCCGACCCGGCGGGACGAGCGGTCGAACAGGCGCACGCCCAGCTCGGACTCCAGGCGCTGGATGCGCTGGGACAGCGCCGGCTGGGCCATGTACAGCCGCTGGGCGGCCCGCCCGAAGTGCAGCTCGTCGGCCACGACGGTGAAGTAGCGGAGGTGGCGAACCAGGTCGATGGCCAAGCATAACGGTTCGCCTATCAATGCCCGATCAATAGTGATGTTGGACACGAGCGGGCCGGCATGGTGGGGTGGACCGGTGCGCCCGCGTCGCCTCCCCGCCCTTGTCGTGGCCCTCACGCTCGTCGCCGGGTGCGGCGGGGACGATGGCGGCGGCGACCGTGCGGGCGGGGACGGGGACCGGGGCGGCGGGCGCGCGGCGGCGCCCGCGGCACCGGCCGTCCCCGCCTGCACCACCGGCACGGTGGCCGGGCGGGGCTACGAGCTGTGCACCCCCGGCGGCCAGGCCGTGGCCGAGGCCCGCGGGCTGGTGGTGGCGCTGCACGGGCGGGGGGCCTCGGCCGCCGAGATGCGGGCCATGACCGGCCTGGAGCGGCCGGCGGCCGACGCCGGCCTGGCCGTCGTCTACCCGGACGGGATCGACGGCGGCTGGGGAGACGACAGCTTCCCCACGCCGGCCCGGCCCCGAGGTGACGAGGACGTCGCGTTCCTCGACGCCCTGGTCGACGAGCTGGGCACCGGCGGGCCGGTCGGCCTCGTCGGGTTCTCCAACGGTGCCAGCATGGCGCTGCGCTACGCGGCCCAGCGGCCCGACCGGGTGCGGGCGGTGGTGGCGGTGGCGGGCCAGTTGCCACGCGACCCCGCGGTCCGGCCCACGGGCAGGGTCCCGCTGCTGGCGGTGTACGGCAGCGCGGATCCCATCCGGTCCTACGCCACCGGCATCGCCGAGCCGGCCAGCCGCGCCCCGGGCCAGCCCACCCCCACGCTGCCCACGCCCGACACCGTCGCCGCCTTCGCCGGTGCGGCCACCCACGCTGGACCGGACCCGTCGGACCCCGACGCCAGCGACGGCACGACCGTGCTCACCGAGCGCTGGCGCGACGGCGAGGGCACCGTCGCCGTGCTGCTGACCGTGGTCGGCGGCGGCCACACCTGGCCGTCGTCGCCGGAGCCGCCCCCACCGGACTTCGGGGCCCCGTCCCGGGACCTCGACGCCAGCGCCGAGGCCATCCGCTTCGTGCTGGACGGCGACGCCGGCCCGTAGCCGGGGGCCGCCTACGCTGCCCGGCGTGGTGACCGAACCCCCGCCCGGCCGGTGGGCGTTCCCGCCGGCGGACGGCGCCGACGACGACGGCCTCGTGGGCGTGGGCGCCGACCTGGAGCCGGGCACGCTGCTGTCCGCCTACCGCGCCGGGCTGTTCCCCATGCCCATCGGGCGCGGGCGCCACCTGGGATGGTGGTCGCCGAACCCCCGGGCGGTCCTGCCGCTCGACGGGTTGCGGGTCAGCCGGTCCCTCCGCCGCAGCCTGCGCGACTTCGAGATCCGGGTCGACACCGCCTTCGACCGCGTGGTGGAGGCGTGCGCCGACCCCCGGCGCCCGCACGGCTGGATCAGCCCCGGCATCCGGGAGGCCTACGGGCGCCTGCACGAGCTCGGCTGGGCCCACTCGGTGGAGGCGTGGGCCCGAGGCGACCAGGGGTGCGCCACGCTCGCCGGCGGCCTCTACGGGGTGGCGGTGGGCGGGCTGTTCGCGGGGGAGTCGATGTTCCACCGCCGCGCCGACGCCTCCAAGGCGGCCCTGGTCGCCCTCGTCGAGCACCTGCTGGCGGCCGGGGCCGAGGGCCGGCTGCTGGACGTCCAGTGGCAGACCCCCCACCTGGCCACCCTGGGCGCGGTCGAGATCCCCCGGCGGGAGTACCTGCGGCGCCTGGCGGTGGCCCTCGAGCGCCCGCTACCGCCCGTGTTCGGATTGTGACCGGGCCGGCGGGGCGAGGGACGATGGGGACATGAGCGAGCGTCTCGGAGGGCGAGAGAGCGAGCGTGGCCCGAGCGGCCCGCTGCGGAGCAGCAGGAGCGGGAAGCGTTGAGCGAGGCGACGCTGCCGGAGCCGGACCGTCCCTGGTTGATGCGGACGTACTCCGGCCACTCGACCGCCAAGGCCAGCAACCGCCTGTACCGCACGAACCTGGCCAAGGGGCAGACGGGGCTGTCGATCGCCTTCGACCTGCCCACCCAGACGGGCTACGACCCCGACGACCCGCTGGCCCGGGGCGAGGTCGGCAAGGTGGGCGTCCCGGTGGCCCACATCGGGCACATGGCGGAGCTGCTAGACGGCATCCCCCAGGGCGAGATGAACACCTCGATGACCATCAACGCCACGGCGGCCTGGCTGCTGGGGCTGTACGTGGCCAACGCCGAGCGCCACGGCGTCGAGTCCCGCCAACTTCGGGGCACCACCCAGAACGACATCGTCAAGGAGTACCTGTCGCGGGGGACCTACATCTTCCCCCCGCTGCCGTCGCGCCGGCTGATCGTGGACATGGTGGCGTTCTGCGCGGAGTGGATCCCCAAGTGGAACCCGATGAACGTGTGCTCGTACCACCTCCAGGAGGCGGGGGCCACGCCCACCCAGGAGATCGCCTACGCGCTGGCCACGGCGGTCGGCGTCCTCGACGCGGTGCGGGAGTCCGGCCAGGTCGCCGAGGATCGGTTCCCGCAGGTGTTCGCGTCGATCAGCTTCTTCGTGAACTCGGGCATCCGGTTCGTGGAGGAGACCTGCAAGATGCGGGCCTTCGGGCAGATGTGGGACCGCATCGGCCGGGAGCGCTACGGCATCACCGACGAACGGGCCCGGCGGTTCCGCTACGGCGTGCAGGTCAACAGCCTGGGGCTGACCGAGGCCCAGCCCGAGAACAACGTGCAGCGCATCGTGCTGGAGATGCTGGGCGTGACCCTGTCCCGGGACGCCCGGGCCCGGTCGCTGCAGCTGCCGGCCTGGAACGAGGCCCTGGGCCTGCCCCGGCCGTGGGACCAGCAGTGGGCGCTGCGCATGCAGCAGGTGCTCGCCTTCGAGACCGACCTGCTGGAGTACCCCGACCTGTTCGAGGGGTCCAAGGTGGTCGAGGCCCGCACCGGCGAGCTGGTCGAAGAGGCATCGGCCGAGCTTGACGAGGTCCTGGCACTTGGCGGGGCGTTCGAGGCCATCGACGAGCTCAAGGGCCGGCTGGTGCGCAGCCACGCCGAGCGGGTCCGCCACATCGAGGACGGCGAGCTGACGGTGGTGGGCGTGAACCGCTTCACCGAGACCGAGCCGTCGCCACTGACGGCCGCGGGCGGCGAGGCCGCCATCCTCAAGGTGGACCCCGCGCTGGAGGCGGAGACCATCGCCCATCTGGAGGCGTGGCGGGCCGAGCGCGACGGCGACGCCGTCAAGCGGTCGCTGGACCAGCTGCGCCAGGCCGCGCGGGGCGACGACAACATCATGGCGGCCACCGTCGACCTGGCCCACGCCGGCGGCACGACCGGCGAGTGGGCGGGCACGCTGCGGGAGGTGTTCGGCGAGTACCGGGCCCCGACCGGCGTGGCGGCCGCCGTCGGTGCCGGCGGCGGGAGCACCGGCCTGCGCGCCATCGCGGAGCGGGTCAAGGGCCTCCCCGGCGGCCCGCCCCGGCTGCTGGTGGCCAAGCCCGGCCTCGACGGCCACTCCAACGGCGCCGAGCAGATCGCGGTGGCCGCCCGGGACGCGGGCATGGAGGTCATCTACCAGGGCATCCGCCTGACGCCCGAGCAGATCGCGGCGGTGGCGGTCGAGGAGGACGTCGACGTCGTCGGCCTGTCGATCCTGTCGGGCTCGCACCTGGAGCTGGTGCC
>DASSUD010000505.1:0-6154 GCA_035707385.1 Acidimicrobiales bacterium | reverse complement strand
AGCGATCGGCTCTCGACCCGGGCCGAGATGATCGCGTCGAGCGCGCACGAGATCGCCGAGGTGCGGCTGCTGACCGAGCTGTGGCTGGGTGAGCTGGTGCTGCGGGACGAGGCGCAGGCCGACGAGCTGGAGCGCCTGCTGGGCGGCCGGGGAGTGACGCCCACCGAGCGGCTGGCCCTGCCGCCCGACGCCGGGTTCGGTGACCTGAGCGCGGCGGCGCTGGAGGCCCGCCACCGGTGGTCGCAGACGGCCGAGCACCCGATGTCCCCGATGGCCGTGAAGGCGGCCGCGCGCGGCGCGGTGCGAACCTGTGAGGGCATCCTGGCCTGGCTGACAGCGGGCCAGGCGCGCCGTCCCCCGGAGGAGACGTGAGGCAGCCATCGTGATCGTGTGCCGGCAGTGCGGCCAGACCGCCCGGGAGGGCATCGACTTCTGCGAGTCGTGCGGCGCCTTCCTGGAGTGGGAGGGCGAGCGCGTCGACCCCGCCCCCCGCCCGGCCCCCGACCCCGCCCCCGGCCCGGCTCCCGGCGCCGCACCCCGCCCCGCTCCGGACCCGGGTCCCGCCCGGTGGGACTCGCCGGTGCCACCGGCCTCGACGCCCCTCGGGCCGCCGCCCGCCGGGCCGTCGCCCGCCGGGCCGTCGCCCGCCGGGCCGCCGCCCGCGCCCGCCCCCCGGGGCGTGGACGTCACGTGCCTGGAGTGCGGTGCGTCGAACGCCGCGGACCGCCGGTTCTGCCGCCGCTGCGGCTCGGCGCTCGACCTGGTGGCGTTGGCCCGCCCGCCGGCCCGCGACGGCATCCCGGACGCGCCCTCGTTCGTCGCGCCGCCCGCCCCGGCCGGCGCCCCGGGACGGGCTCCCGCGCCCGCGGTCCCGGACCCGCCCCGGCTGAGCCCGCGGGCCCCGGCCGTGGCCGACAGCCGGGGGGTCAAGCCGGCGGAGCCAGTGGCCCGCCCGCCCGCCGTCCGTCCCCCGGCGGTGCCGGCCGAGGTCGAGCCCGGCGGCGACCTGTGTGGCCAGTGCGGGACCGCCAACCCGCCGGGCCGGCGGTTCTGCCGCAAGTGCGGCGGCGACCTACCGGGCGCCCGCACCGCCCGGATCGAGCGGGCGGCGATCACCGCGCCGAACCCGGGCCTGTGGCAGCGGATGACCGGCCGCGGCCGCACCGGCACCGGCCGCACCGGCACCGGCGCCGAGGACCCGGCGCCGACGCGGGCCGCCCGGGCCGCATACCGCCACTCGCTCGACGCCCGCTACCGCATGTACCGGGTGCTGGCGGTGCTCGGCGGGGCGGCCATCCTGCTCGGTTCCGTGGGTCTCACCGGCTACAACCCGATCACCGGCGTCCGCAACCTGTGGGACCGGTTCTTCCCCCGCTACGAGCGCATCGACGAGCTCCAGGCGGTGGCGTCGCCGGCCGGCATCGAGGACGCCGACTTCCCCGCCCGCTCGGCGGTCGACGGTGACCCGAGCACCGAGTGGGCGGCCGTGTGGACGAGCCAGACCGACGCCGCGGTCGAGGACTGCCTGGGTGGGGAGAACATCGGCGGCGCCGACTCGGCGCTGGTGGTCACGCTGCCGGCGCCGGCCGAGCTCGCCAAGATCGAGGTGCAGCCGGGCCTCCCGGAGGGCGACGCCGACCGGGCCGGGCAGTACCACCCGACCCGCCTGGAGCTCCAGTACGACGACGGCACCTGCGACCAGCTCGACCTGGAGGCCGCGGCTGGCGTCCAGGGGCACCGCCTCGACGGCCCGGAGACGACGACGGTCCGGGTGGTCATCCTCGACGCCGCGCCGCCGGCCGACGCGGCGCTGTCGGTGCGCAAGATCGGCCTGGGCGAGCTGCGCCTCTACCAGGCGAGGTGATCAGGGCGGCAGGGTGACGGGCGGGGCGGCGGTCTCGTTCGGCCGCCCCGGCGTGTAGGCGGTGCAGGTCAGGCCCAGCTGGTTGCAGCGGTCGTACGCCTCCTGGTCGCTGCCGAACCCGGTGATCACGACGAGGTAGCTGGCCCGGGGCAGCGGCGGCTGCAGGCCGGCGTAGTCGGAGCTGACGATGATGGCCACGTTCTCGAGGTTGTGGTCCGCCCGCAGCGACGACAGCTGTTGCTGCGCCACGGCCAGCCCGCTGGGGTCGTCGAGCTGTGGGGGGCCGAACGGCGCGGCGACGACACCCAGGTTCTCGGGGTCGACGGCGCCCCCGGTGGGCCCGGCGGCGCCCGCCTCGTCGAGGCAGCTCGTGTCGGAATCCTCGGAGACCTGGTCACCCAGCTTGGCCTGGACCGTGTAGCAGAGCTCGCCGTCGACCAGGTCGGTCACCAGCTCGCTGCCGGGAGCGGGCACCTCCTGGACGACCGTCGCGCCCCGCTTGACCACGTGCGACGCCTGCCCGTCGGAGTTGTCCGCCCAGGTGACGCGGACCTCGCCCTCGTCGCCCGCCCGCACCTGCACGTCGGTCGGCACCGGCGGGGCGCCGGGCGCCTCGGGATCCGGTGTGGCCACGCACTGGACCGGCGTGCGGGCGGAGCCGGCGTCTCCCCGGTAGGCGGCCAGCTGGAAGCAGTGCTCGGTCCCGGGGGCCAGGCCGGGGATGTCCTTCTGGCCGAGGCTTCCGTCGATGTCGGGCACGTTGCCCAGCGCCGGGGGCACGGGCTGGTCCCTCTGGGCCGGATCGATCTGGAACACCGTGTAGCTGTCGACACGCTCGCCGGGCGCCCAGTTGAGCCGGACCGTGTCGTGGCTGATCGGCGCGGCCACGAAGCCCTGGGGGACGGGCGGGGCGACGTTCTCGGCCGCCGGGTCGCCGGACCCCCGGGAGCTGAGGTAGCCGATGGTGGCGGCCGCGCCGAGGGCCAGGACCGCCAGGGGGATCACGCCCCGGCTGAGGATCGAGCGCTGCTCGAAGGCGCCGTCGACCGACGGCTGGGACGGGTCGTAGCCGTAGGGGGCGGGCGCCGGTCCCGGTGCGGGCAGCAGCTGGCCGGGACCCAGCGGGCGGCCCACCACCCGGAAGGCCCGCCGCGCCGGCATGCCCCGCATCGTGGGCTTGCGGGCCCGCACCTTGAGCTTGGCCGTACCGCTGGCGCCGAGGGGCAGGTCGAGCACCTCGGGGGTCACGAGGAAGCCGAGCGCGTCGTCGGGGTCCGACGCCTCCAGCCGCAACCGCATCGGCTGGTTGCCCCAGTTCGAGAACTCCAGCCGGTGCTTGCCCGAGAACCGTCCCTTGGACGTGACCGGCGTGATCCTGGCCTGTGACTGGGCCACGCCACCCACCTGCAGGTCGCCCTCCGCCACGCCGGACGAGCCCATGTCGACCTGGGACACCGCCCGCACCCCGAACGGCACCTGGCCGGCCCGGGTGGTGACGCCGGTGGGCGGGGCGAACAGCACGGTGGCCACCGCCTCGCCCTGGGGCAGCACCTCCACGTGGTCGGGCAGCACCCGGGCCCACGGCGCCGCCTCGCCCAGCACGTCCAGCCGGAAGCCCTCGACGATCGACGAGCGGTTGCGGACGTGCACGGTCACGCTCGCCTGCCCGCCCGGCTCGACGCTGAGGCTGTCCGAGTCGACGGTCACCACTGGGTCCATGCCCACCTCCGAAAGACGCGACCCTGGGGGCGGCCGCCCGACCGTGACCCCCGGTGACACGGGAGGCGAGTTGCCGGCGATCACGGTACACCGCCCATCGCCCCGAGAATGCGCACGAAAGGGCAGTCTTCCGGTGCCCTCGCGGCGCCCGTCCGGCCCTTGCCGCCGGCCGGGTCCGCCCGCATCCTGGCTCGGTGGAGCGCAAGCGTGACCGCCGGCCCGCGCGGCCCGAGCCGACCCGCGAGCACGAGCCCGAGCGACCGGCCGGACCGCACGGCGCCCTGCTCGACCTGCAGCGCCGGGCCGGCAACGCGGCCGTGTCGTCGGTCATCGGCCGGCCCCGCCCCGGGCCGGGCGGCGGCGCGCCGCTGCCCGCGTCGGCCGGTCCGGCCCGGGCGGTGCTCGGCGACCTGGCCGACGATGTACGGGTCCATCAGGCGGGGGACGGCGGGCCCGAGGTCCCGGCCGGAGCCCTGGCCGCCACCCACGGCACCGACATCGCCGTGGCCGCCGGCGCCCCCGGGCCCGACACGCCGGCCGGCAGCCTGCTCCTGGCCCACGAGTCGGCCCACGTGGTGCAGCAGACCACCGCCGGCGGCCACGACGAGACCGGCGGGGCCGAGGACCAGGCCGATCGGGCCGCGGTGGCGGCCATGGCCGGGCGCCCGGTGCCCCGGCTCGGTCGCGCCTCCGGCGTCCAGTACTTCGAGGCCCCCAAGCACCAGGCGAGCATCACCAACGCCATGGCGCACGTCGGCTTCAGCGACGCCGAGCAGCAGCACGCCTACCTCGGCAACTGGTGCCGGGACATGTCCCAGGCGATGGTGCCGCTGCTGAACGACACGATCGGCGTGCAGGCCACGATGACGCTGGTGTCCTCGGTGGCGCAGATGAAGTTCGGCCAGCCGGTCACCCCCGCGCAGCTCGGCATGTACGACCCGGTGGAGCACATGGACAACCCCACCGGCCTGGTCAACCGCGACCTGCTCCAGAACCGGCTGGGCAGCCTCGACAAGGACCTTCCGCTGGACCCGGGGGCGCCGACCGACATCGCGGTCGCCGGCCGCGGCGCGTTCGGCACGCCCCAGCGCGACGTGAGCCCGGCCGCCATCGGCGAGCTGATGGCGGCCAACGCCGCCGGGGTCCCCGCCTACATCGAGCAGTCGCGGGGCTACGTCAAGGAACAGATCCGCGCCGCCCTGGCCGAGGGCCGCAGCGCCGAGGGGCTGTTCCGGGTGGGCAACTTCTCCCACGTCGTCGAGGACCTGTTCGCCCACTCCAACTGGATCGAGATGGCGGTGGGCGACCTGATCAGGACCGGCGAGTTCCCGCTCGATCCGAAGTCGGCCGGAGCCGAGAGCATCGCCGGCCGCAAGGAGCTGGGACAGCCGCCCATAGAGACCTACGCCGGCAGCATCGCCTCCGCCGGCGGCAGGGCCCGCCCGGTGCTGATGACCGGCTCGTTCGCGCCGGGCGCCAAGGGCCACGACACGCTCATCTCGCTCAAGGCCGAGGCCCAGAACGTGCTGGCGGGAATCGAGCCGTTCGCCCCCGACGGCAGCACCGAGAAGTGGTGGGACTTCGGGGTCGAGCTGCTGGGCAACGTCGACGCCGCGGCGGCCGAAGGCGACCTCGGCGTGATCTTCGCCGACCACGTCCGCCAGATCGGCGAGAACCTGGGGATCGGTCAGGCGATCACGTCGTTCACCGGGGGGTTGGAGCGCGGCGCCCGCCGGACCTTCGGCGAGGGCATGCTCGGCGACCTGGCCGCCGGGGCCGCGGGGCTGGTGCACGGCGCGGCGACCGCCACCGTCGACGCGGGCGGCGAGGCCTGGGCGGACCACGTGCTGCCGGCCATCCGCGAGGGCACCGACATGCTGGGCGCCCGCATGGACCTGGTGAAGGTGGCGTACTACCTCAAGCACGGCGGCGAGGAGATCGAGCAGGCCTGGGGCGTCGTCAAGGAGGCGGTCACCAAGCTGCCCTCCGAGATCCGCGACAGGTTGCTCCCCGCCCTCACCAAGGCCGAGAAGGCGTTCAAGGAGAAGCTGCGGGCCCTGCTCAACACCGCCTACAAGCGGGGCGTCGAGACGCTGATCGACGCCATCGAGGGCGCCATCGGCCGCACCGACGTGGCCGAGAGCCCGATGGCCCGCAAGATCGAGGAGCTGGAGCGGCAGCTGGGCCCGGAGGGCGACCTGCGCAAGAACCTCGTCGAGGCCATCCGGGACGTGGCGCCCGGGGATGCGGGCGCCACCATGGTCGCCCGCATCCAGACCGCCTCGGCCCAGCAGCTGGTGGCGCTGGCCAACTCGCCCGACCTGCGGAACTTCCTGGCCACGCTGGCCGAGACCGACCGCCCGGCGGTGCGGGCGGCCGTCGAGTCGATGGAGGAGGCCGGCCAGCGCATCGAGCAGTTCGAGAACCTGCCCCCCTGGGCCAAGGAGGGCGCGTCCCACTCCCAGCTGGCCAAGGACCACGTCGACTCGCCGTTCTTCGGGGCGGCGTTCAAGATGGCCAACGTCGCGGACAGGAAGCTGATGGCGCTGCTGGCCCAGGGGTGGCGGGAGA
>DASSUD010000504.1:0-3823 GCA_035707385.1 Acidimicrobiales bacterium | reverse complement strand
AGAGCTGCACGGTGAGCTTGTCCCGGTTGGCGCCGGCCGCGTTGACCAGGATCTCGACCGGGCCCCACTGCTCCTCGACCGCGGTGAACCCGGCCTCGACCGCGGCCCGGTCGGTGACGTCCAGGTGGACGGCCGTGGCGCGGCCCCCGGCGTCCGCGATGGACTCGACCACCTTGTCGGCGGCCCCGGCGGAGGCGCCGTAGCCGACGGCCACCCGGTGGCCCACGGCGGCGAGGGCGCGGGCGCAGGCGGACCCGATGCCACCCGATGCCCCGGTCACGAGCGCCACCCGTGTCATGCAGCCTCCCTCCCTGATGGTGTCGGCGTGCCCCAGCGCCACAGGGCCGTGCCCACGGTGAGGCCCGCACCGAACCCGCACAGGAGCACGAGCTCGCCAGGTGCAACCGTAGCTGCCTCGGCGGCCTCGGCCAGCGCCAGGGGGATGGAGGCGGCCGACGTGTTGCCGTAGCGGTCGACGGTGGAGGAGGTACGGGCCGGGGCGATGCCGGTGCGGGCCAGCACGGCCTCCACGATGCGGGCGTTGGCCTGGTGGGGGACGAACAGGGCCACGTCGTCGGCGGTGGCGCCGGCCCGGGCCAGGGTGCGGTTGATCGAGGCCTCCACCGCCCGCACGGCCCGGCGGAAGACCTCGCGGCCGTCCATCCGCAGGAAGTGGGCGCCGGCGGCCACGGTGTCCGCGCTGGCCGGCCGGCCGCTGCCGCCGGCGGGCACGACCAGCAGGTCCACTCCTGCGGGGTCGTTCACGAGGTCGCTGGCCACCAGGCCGGGGGCACCGGGGTCGGTCACGGGGCCGCCGGTGAGGACGAGCGCGGCGGCGCCGTCACCGAACAGCACGGCGGTGGCCCGGTCGTTCTTGTCGAGGACGCTGGTCATGGTGTCGGCCCCGACCACCAGGGCCGTGCGGGCCACGCCCGACTGGAGCAGCGACGACACGGTGGCCAGGCCGTACACGAACCCGGCGCAGGCGGCGTTCACGTCGAAGGCGCCGGCGGCGGCGCCCAGCTCGGCGGCCACCAGCGCCGCCGTGGACGGGACGGGCCGCTCGGGCGTGCAGGTGGCCACGACCACGATGTCGACGTCGGTGGGGCTCAGGCGGGCGCGGGCCAGCGCCCGCCGGGCGGCGGCGACCGACAGTGGCCCGGTCGTCTCCCCGGGGCCGGCCCAGCGGCGCTCGCGGATGCCGGAGCGCTCGACGATCCACCGGTCGGACGTGTCGAGCATGCGCTCCAGGTCGTGGTTGGTGACCCGGCGGGCGGGCAGGGCGGTGCCCCAGCCGGCGACTCTCACGCCGCCCGCCAGCCCGGAGGTGGTGGCGATGAGCAGGCTCACCCGACCACGCGCACCCAGGCGAGCGGCTGGTCGGCCCGGACCCGCTCGCCGGGCAGGGCGAGCAGGCCCATCAGGAACCCGGTGTGGGCGCTGGTGACCTCCACGCTGCCGCCGGTGACCTCGATGGCGCCCATGACCTGGCCGGCGTGCACGATCTCACCCTCGGCCGTGACGACCTCGGGCGGGGCGGCGCGGAACACACCAGCGGTGGGTGAGGCGATCAGTCGTTCGGGCACGTGCACCTCCTCGGCGGAGACGGCCAGGTCGAGCGGGTAGCTCTCGAGGGCGGTCATCGCGGGGCTCCTGTCGGGACGAGGGCGCCGGCCACGGGAGACAGGTCGGCGGGGGCGGTCAGGTCGAGGACGGTCACGCCGGGCACGGTGCGCTTGGCCAGGCCGGCGAGGACCCTGCCGGGGCCGGCCTCCACGAAGGTGCCGGCGCCGGACGCCTCGAGAATCCGCTGCGACTCCCGCCAGCGGACGGGTTCGACGAGGTGGCGGGCCAGCTGGTCCGGCCAGCAGGCCGGGTCGGTGTGGCCGAGGGCGTCGGTGTTGGACACGATCGGGGCGGCCGGCTCGCGGAACGTCGTGGCGTCGAGCAGGGGCCGCAGGGCCTCGGCCGCGTCGGCCAGCAGCGGGGTGTGGAAGGCATGGCCGACATCGAGGGGCATGACCCGGCGGACGCCCAGCTCACGGGCCCGCTCGGCGGCTGCGTCCAGCCCGGCGGGGGTGCCGGCGATGACCACCTGGCCGGGGGCGTTGTCGTTGGCGATCCACACGCCGTCGAGGCCCTCGACGACCCGGGCGGCTATGTCGAGGTCGGTCCCCACCAGGGCGGCCATCCGCCCGGGGTTGGCGTCGGCGGACTCCTGGGACAGGTCGGCCCGCCGGGCGGCCAGGCGGAAGCCGTCGGCCCGGTCCACGGCCCCGGCGGCGACGAGGGCGGTGATCTGGCCGAGCGAGTGGCCGGCGAAGGCGACCGGAGCGTCGGTCCGCTCGGCCTGCAGCGCCTCCCAGGCGACGAGCGAGCCCAGGAGCACGGCCAACTGGCTGGCCCGGGTGGTGGCGAGCTCCGCGGCGTCGGCCTCCAGCAGGAGCCGGGCGAGGGGGCGGTCGAGGACCGCCTCGGCCTCGCCCACCACCGCCCAGGCGGGGTGATCGGTCCACGGTTGGCCGGCGCCTGGCGTGGCGGCGCCCTGACCAGGGAAGATCACTGCATACGACACGAAGTTGTGCCCTCCAGCGGGAGACGTCGACGGGTGCGAGCGAGGGTTCTGACCCGGCCGATCCCCGATGGTTACACGGATCCGTGCAAGGCTTCTACAACTGTGTCGAAGTTAACGTGCTCGTCTCGGGGCCGTATCACGGGGGGAACGGGAGAATCACGAGATGGCAACGCCCGAGGCGGCTGACGGTCCCGATCAGGCCCGGGCCGGCCGGTCACCCCGCTACCGCGCCGAGGACCTGGCGTCCGACCTGGGCATCAGTGTGCCACTCCTGCGGTCCTACCAGTCCAAGGGCCTGCTGCCGCCGCCCCGCCACGAGGGCCGGGTGGCGTGGTACGGGCCCCACCACCGCGAGCGCCTGCTCCACATCCGCCACCTCAAGGAGCGGGGCTACTCGCTGCGGATGATCGCGGAGGCGCTCGACGCCACCCCCGACGTCCCCGCCTGGTCGACCGAGGTGCACGAGGTCCTGCGGTTGGCCGACGTCGCCGACCGCAGCGGGGTGCCGGTGGCGGTCCTGCGGGCGCTGGAGGCATCCGGCCTGCTCCGGCCCCACCACCTGGCCGACGGCGACCGCTACAGCGACGCCGACGTACGCTTCGTCCGCAACGTCCTGGCCCTGCTGGACGTGGGGCTGTCCCTGGAGGACCTCATGCGGATCGCCCGCCGCCAGCTCGAGGTGTCCGACGCCCTGGGGCGCGACGTGATGGACGCCTGGTCGCAGCTGGTCGGGACCCGCCTGCGCCGGCCGCCGCGGCCGGGCCGGGAGGAGGACGACCACGCCGCCCGGGTGGCCGCGTCGATCCGGGCGCTGGCGGCCATCGTGGGCCAGCTCGTCGCCTACCGGGTCGAGCGGGCCGTGCTCGACGCCGCCCACGAGGAGATCGCGTCGGGAGGCACCCCCGCCGAGCGGGAGGCGCTGGCCCGTTCCCTCGGTTCCGGCGTCCCTCGTGATCCACGTTCCTGATGAGGGACACCGGAACGACTTCCGCCCATCTGTGCCGACCTTGTTGCACCGCGGGTGCAAGTGGGGCAGCCTGGCGCCCACGTCGTAAGGGGGGAAGGCACATGCACGGATCGGTGGTCATCGAGGGCACGGTCGCGCCGGGGTTCGAGGGCGTGCGGGACGCGTTCGCCCGCAACTTCGCCGAGCACGGCGAGGTCGGCGCCGGCTTCTCGCTGGTGCGCGACGGCACCACCGTCGTCGACCTGTGGGGCGGCGTGGCCGACGTGTCGACGCTCTCGCCC
>DASSUD010000503.1:0-2392 GCA_035707385.1 Acidimicrobiales bacterium | reverse complement strand
CCGGCGGACGATGTCGGCGTGGGGCCTCTGGGCGACGATGACCGCCACCGCGGCGATGACGGCGCTGAGCACCGTGGCGAAGAAGGGGACGAACGGCACCCACCAGGCCTCGACCCGCGGCGGTATCACCGGCAGGATCTCGTCTCCGATGGCGACGTACTCGGGCCGCTCGTCGCCGGTCAGGTCGTAGAACACGACCCCCTCCGGTGCGCGCCCCGGCTCGGCGGTGTCGAGGGCCTCATCCCGGTCGCGAGCCGCCTCCAGTCCCGCCAGCAGGGACGCCACGGCCAGGACGGCGAGCACCCCGGCCACGGCGGCGACGACGCCCCGCCGGCGCCGCGCCCGGGCGGCCGGCCGTGCTTCCGGTGGTGGCTGCCCCGCGATCCGCTCGTTCACCGGGCCGGAGCGTAGGCGCCCGGGGGCGGGCCCGGGCGCGGCGTGCCTAGCCTGGTCGCATGATCCCCGTCGCTCCCTTCGGCCGGACCGGGCACGACAGCAGCCGCGTCATCTTCGGGGCCGCGGGGCTGGCGTCGATGCGCCAGGAGCGGGCGGACGAGGTCCGGGACCTGCTGCTGGCCCGCGGCGTCAACCACCTGGACACGGCGGCCGACTACGGCGACAGCGAGCTGCGCATCGGTCCGTGGATGGCCGAGCACCGCCACCGGTTCTTCCTCGCCACCAAGACGGGCGAGCGCACCGGCGACCGGGCGCGGGCCCAGCTGGAGCGCTCGCTGGAGCGCCTGCAGGTCGACCGGGTGGACCTGATCCAGCTGCACAACCTGGTCGAGCCGGGGGAGTGGGCGGTGGCTCACGGGCCGGGTGGTGCGGTCGAGGCGCTGGCCCGGGCCCGGGACGAGGGCCTGGTGCGGTTCATCGGCGTGACCGGGCACGGCACCCGCATCGCCGCCATGCACCTCCGCAGCCTGGAGCGGTTCCCGTTCGACTCGGTGCTGCTGCCGTTCAGCTTCGTGGCCCTGCGCGATCCCGCCTACCGGGCCGACGTCGACGAGCTGCTGGCGCGGTGCGCCGAGGGGGGCGTGGCCGTGCAGACCATCAAGGGCGCCGCCCGCCGCCGCTGGCCCGACGACCACGAGGGCCGGCGCTTCAGCTGGTACCAGCCGCTGGCCGACGACGCGCTCGACCGGGCGGTCCGCTGGGTCCTGGCGCACGACCAGGTGTTCCTCAACAGCACCAGCGACCTCCGCCTGCTACCCGCGGTGCTGGCCGCGGCAGAGGCCGCCGGTGCGGGGGCGGAGCCGCCGGCCGACGACGAGATGGCGGCCGACGCCGCCCGGCTCGACGTGGCACCGCTGTTCGACGGCGACGAGCTGGAGCGGATCTGACCCGTCGCCCCCCTCAGGAGGGGGCGACGGTGGCCAGCAGCTCGTCGCGGTCCATGGACGACCGCCCGGGGATCTCCTGGGCCCGGGCCAGCTCCTGGAGCTCCTCGACCGTGAGGTGCTCCTTGTCGGCCACGGTCGGGGCCCCCAGCTCGCGCTTGCGGGCCTCCATCCGCTCGGCCTGCGCCGCGAGGTCGTCGGCGGAGAAGGCGCTGCGCACCGCCGGGAACATCTCGCTCTCCTCCTCGGAGGCGTGGTGCTCGACGTTCTCGATCATCACCGTCATCTTGGCCACCCAGGCCTCGTCGCCCGGCGTCAGGTCCCGCACCTCGTCGAGCAGGACGTCGACCACGTGGTGCTCCTCGACGCCCTCGGCCACGATGTCCTCCAGCTCGTCGGACCCCTTGCGCACCTCGGGGTAGAAGATCTCCTCCTCGATGCGGGTGTGGATCTCGAGCTCCGTGGCGATCTGCTCGGCCAGGCTCGCCATGGTCGTGGCGTCCTCGGCCTTCTCGGCTTCCTTGAACCGGGCGAACAGCCCGCGCACGCGGTTGTGGTCGGCGGTGAGAAGGGAGATGGAGTCCATGGACGCCGTCTACCCCGGTACCGTCGAGTTCATGTGTGGCCGCTTCGTGTCCGCCTCGCCCCCCGACGAGATCGCCCAGTACTTCGACGCCACCGCCCCCGAGGCCCTGCTGGAGCCCTCGTACAACGTGGCGCCCACCAACGACGTGTACGCCGTCACCAGCGACGGCGACGTGCGGCGGGTCGAGGCGTTCCACTGGGGGCTCGTGCCGATGTGGGCCAAGGACCCCCGCCAGGGCGCCAAGATGATCAACGCCCGGGCCGAGACCGTGGCCACCAAGAACGCCTACAAGCCGGCCCTCAGGCGCCGGCGCTGCCTCATCCCTGCCGACGGCTTCTACGAGTGGAAGAAGGTCGGCGGCGCCAAGCGCAAGCAGCCGTACTACATCACCCGGCCCGACGGCGAGCCGTTCGCCTTCGCCGGGCTGTGGGAGGTGTGGCGGGGCCCCAAGGACGAGGACGGCAAC
>DASSUD010000502.1:0-3514 GCA_035707385.1 Acidimicrobiales bacterium | reverse complement strand
GACATCGTGGTGCTGGTGGTGGCGGCCGACGACGGCGTCATGCCCCAGACGGTCGAGGCGCTCAACCACGCCAAGGCCGCGGGCGTGCCGATCGTGGTGGCCATCAACAAGGTCGACCGCGAGCAGGCCAACATCGACCGGGTCAAGCAGCAGCTGTCCGACCAGGGCCTCATCCCCAGCGACTGGGGCGGCGACATCGAGATGGTGCCTGTCTCGGCCCTGCAGGGCCTCGGCATCGACGAGCTGCTCGAGACGCTGCTGCTGGTGGCCGACGTGGCCGACCCGCCCATCGAGGCCGCCCCCGACGGCCGCGCCGCCGGCGTGGTGCTGGAAGCCAACCTCGACGTCGGCCGGGGCCCGGTGGCCTCGGTCCTGGTCCAGCGGGGCACGCTGCGGGTCGGCGACCCCCTCGTGGCCGGCGCCGCCTGGGGCCGGGTGCGGGCGCTCATCAACGACCACGGGGTCAACGTCCGGGAGGCCGGGCCGTCGACGCCGGTGCAGGTCCTCGGACTCAACGAGGTGGCCGACGCGGGCGACCAGTTCGTGATCGCCCCCGACGAGAAGCTGGCCCGCACCGCCGCGCAGACCCGCGAGCACTGGCACCGGGTCGCCAGCCTGGGCCGCGAGGCCGCGGTGACCAGTGGCGGAGCCAGGCTCGAGGACATCTTCGAGCAGATCCAGCAGGGCGAGGTCGCCACTCTCAACCTCGTGCTCAAGGCCGACGTGACCGGCTCGCTCGAGGCGCTGACCGAGGCGCTCCGCAAGCTGGAGCGCGAGGACGTCAAGCTGTCCTTCGTCCAGCGGGGCGTGGGCGGCATCACCAAGAGCGACGTCCAGCTGGCCGCCGCGTCCAACGCCACCATCATCGGCTTCAACGTGCGGCCCGACCGCACGTCGCGCGAGCTGGCGGCGGCCGAGGACGTCGAGATCCGGACCTACGAGATCATCTACCAGGTCCTCGAGGACATCGAGAACGCGCTGCTGGGCCTGCTCCAGCCGGAGTTCGAGGAGGTGGTCACGGGCGAGGCCGAGGTGCGCGAGACCTTCTCGGTGCCCCGGGTCGGCCGGGTGGCCGGCTGCTACGTCACCAACGGCACCATCACCCGCGGCTCCAAGGTCCGCTTCCTGCGGGACGGCACCATCATCTGGAAGGGCACGATCACGTCGCTCAAGCGGTTCAAGGACGACGTGCGCGAGGTGCAATCCGGCTTCGAGTGCGGCATCGGCCTTTCCGACTTCCAGGACCTCAAGCAGGGCGACGTCATCGAGACCTTCGAGGACCGCGAGATCCCCCGGACCTGACACGCCGTGCACGCGGCAGCCCTGCGGATCGACCTGTACCTTCGGGAGTGCCGGTCGCTGAAGGCCAAGCGCGCCGCCATCCGGCCGGTGATCGAGGGCCTCTACAAGCGCCACCGGGTATCGGTCTCGGAGGTGGCCCATCACGACGAGTGGCACCGGGCGACGATCGGTGTGGCCGCTGTGGCCTCGACGCCGTCGCACCTCGGCGACGTGCTCGACCACGTCGAGCGCTTCGTGTGGTCGTTCCCCGAGATCGAGGTCCTGCGGATCGACCGGCTGTGGATCGAGGAGGAGGAGATATGACGAAGCGCCCAGGCTCCGCCCGAGATTTCCCGCGCACGGCCCGGCTCAACCACCTGGTCCACGAGATCGTGGCCGAGGAGATCGAGCTGCTGGACGACGAGCGGCTCGGCTTCCTCACCGTCGTGGGGGTGGAGGTCGAGTCCGACCTGCGCCGGGCCACCGTCTGGTACACGACCCTGTCCGACGGCGGGGTCGACGGCACCGTGACCGAGGCGCTGGAGGAGAACCGGGCGCGGATCCAGGCCGCCATCGCCCGCCAGGCCCGCCTGAAGCGGACCCCGGAGCTGGTGTTCCGGCCCGACTCGGCCATCGTCCAGGCCCAGCGCGTGGAGGAGATCCTCCGCGACCTCGACGGCGGGGGGTAGCCGGTGGCTCGGCGGGGGCCGGTGCCCGGGCCCGACGGCGTGGCGGTGGTCGACAAGCCCGCCGGCTGGACCTCGCACGACGTCGTGGCCAAGGCCCGGGGTCCGCTCGGCACCCGCAAGGTGGGTCACTCGGGCACGCTCGACCCCGACGCCACCGGCGTCCTGGTGCTGGGCGTGGGCCGGGCGACCCGGCTGCTCACGTTCCTGTCCGGGCTGCCCAAGCGCTACGTGGGCGAGGTGGTGCTGGGCACGGCCACCGCCACGCTCGATGCCTCGGGCGAGGTGACGGGCACGTGGGACATGTCCGGGGTCCCCCTCGACGCGCTGCGCCGGGCGGCGGCCGGGCTCACCGGCGACATCGACCAGGTGCCGCCGATGGTGTCGGCCAAGAAGGTCGACGGGCGCCGCCTGCACGAGCTGGCCCGGTCCGGGGTGGAGGTCGCGCGCGCCCCGGTCCGGGTGCGGGTCGACGCCTTCACGGTGGGCGAGGCGGTGGCGCCGGGGGTGTTCCCGGTGGAGGTGGCCTGCTCGGCGGGGACCTACGTCCGCTCCCTGGCGGCCGATCTGGGCACGGCGCTGGGTGGCGGCGCCCACCTGCGGGCGCTGCGGCGGCTGGCGGTGGGCCCGTACACGATCGAGGAGGCGGTCGCCCTGGCCGACCTGGCGCCCGAGCGGCTGCTGCCCCCGGTCGAGGCCCTGCGGGGCCGCCCCCGGCTGGTGGTCGACGCGCCCACGGCGGCGCTGGTGGCGCATGGTCGGGTGCTGGCGGCGGCGGTGCTGGGCGCCGAGGGTCCGGGCCCGTGGGCGGTGGTGGACGAGGCGGGCGCCCTGCTGGCGGTGTACGAGCCCCACCGGGAGGGCACGGTCAAACCGGCCGTGGTGCTGGCGGAGCCACCCATTATCTGACGACCCGTCAGATCGGGGCGTAACGTAGGGGGCATCGACCCGTTCGCACCGGCCCGGCTCGGCCCCCTGACCCTGCGCAACCGCATCGTCAAGGCCGCCACGTTCGAGGGGCTGACCCGCACCCACGTCGTGAGCGACGAGCTCGTCGAGTTCCACCGGCGGGTGGCCGCCGGTGGGGTGGGGCTGACCACGGTGGCCTACTGCGCCGTCTCGCCCGACGGATGCGGGACCCCCAACGAGCTGATCGTCACCCCCGATGCCGCGCCCGGCCTGGCCCGGCTGGCGGAGGCGGTCCACGCCGAGGGCGCGGCGGTGTCGGCCCAGATCGGCCACGCCGGCGCGGTGGCGGCCGGCACGGGCCAGCGCGCCCTGTCGCCGTCGCCGGTGTTCAGCCCGCTGGCCATGCGGCGGACCCGGGCCGTCACCCCGGACGAGATCGCCCGGATCGTGGGCGACTTCGCAGCGGCGGCCCGGATCGTGGCCGCCGCGGGGTTCGACGCGGTCGAGGTCCACCTCGGGCACGGCTACCTGCCGAGCGAGTTCCTGAGCCCCCGCCTCAACCGGCGGGACGACGAGTGGGGTGGCTCGCTGGAGAACCGGGCCCGCTTCCCCCGGGCCATCGCGCGGGCCGTGCGGGA
>DASSUD010000501.1:0-6709 GCA_035707385.1 Acidimicrobiales bacterium | reverse complement strand
TCGGCGTGCCCTTCCCGGCCGAGCGCCAGACCGCCACGGCCGCGGCCGCCGTGGAGGCCGCCGACGCCCTCGGCTACCCCGTCGTGGTCAAGCTGGGCGGCGACGGCATCGCCCACAAGACCGAGCGGGGCCTGGTCCGCCTGGGCCTCGGTTCGGCGGAGCAGGTGCACGAGGCGGCGACCGCCCTGCTGGCCGCCGCCACGCCGGACGACGGCGAGGTCCACCTGCTGGTGGCGCCCATGCTGCGGGCCAGCCGCGAGCTGATCGCCGGGCTCCACGACGACCCCCAGTTCGGCATGACGGTCATGCTCGGCATGGGCGGGATCCTGGCCGAGGCCATCGCCGACGTGGCCTTCCGCCTCGTGCCCATCGAGCGCACCGACGCCGAGGAGATGCTCGACGACCTCGCCCTCCAGTCCCTGCTGGGGCCGTTCCGGGGCGAGCCCCCGGTCGACCGGGACGCGGTGGCCGGCGTGCTGCTGGCCCTGTCGGAGGCAGCCGCGGCCCGGCCCGACGTCGCCTCGGCCGACCTGAACCCGCTGCTGGTGGTGGACGGCCGCCCGGTGGCGGTCGACGCGCTCGTGGAGCTGCGCTGATGGCCGCGGGCATCGAGCGCTTCCGCCCCCTGTTCGAGCCCCGCGGGGTCCTGGTGGCCGGCGCCTCCACCCACCCGGGCAAGTTCGGCTTCGTCAGCCTCCACAACATCCTGGCCTGCGGCTACCGGGGCAAGGTGTTCGCCACCAACCGCGACGGGGCCGAGGTCCTCGGCGTGCAGACCGTGGCCGACGTGGCCGACCTGCCGGACGGCGAGATCGACCTGGTCTTCGTGTGCACCCCGGCGGCGGCCAACCCCGACCTGCTGCGGGCCTGTGCCAAGAAGGGGATCACCGCCGCCTTCATCGCCTCCGCGGGCTACGGCGAGGCGGGGGAGGACGGGCTGGCCGCCCAGGCGGAGCTGGTGGCGCTGGCCGACGAGCTGGGCATCCTGCTGGCCGGCCCCAACGGCCAGGGCGTGGTGTCGCCGCCGGTGAGCCTGTGCGCCCAGATCGTGGGCCCCTACCCGCCGGCCGGCCACATCGGGATCGCCAGCCAGTCGGGCAACTTCGTCAGCTCGTTCGAGAACTACGCCCAGGCGAGCGGGGTGGGCGTCAGCCGGGCCGTGTCGGCCGGCAACGCCGCCGCGGTGGGGGTGCCCGACTACCTCGAGTACTTCGCCGAGGACCCCGAGACCAGGGTGGCGCTGGCGTACGTCGAGAGCGTGGGGGACGGCAGGGCCTTCGCCGAGCGCCTGCGGGGCGTGGCCGAGCGGATCCCGGTGGTCGTGGTCAAGGGGGGCGCCACCGCCGGCGGCCAGCGGGCCGCGGCCAGCCACACCGGCGCCCTGGCCAGCGACGACCGCGTGTTCGACGGCGCCATGCGCCAGGCCGGGGTCTCCCGGGCCGCCACCGTGGAGCAGGGCTACGAGGTGGCGGCCAGCTTCGCCTGCCAGCCGCTGCCCGGGGGCAACCGGGTCGTCGTGGTGACGAGCGTCGGCGGCTGGGGCGTGGTGGCGGCCGACGCCATCGCCGGCACCGACCTGGTCCTGGCGCCGCTGCCGGGCGACCTGATGGCCGCGGTCGACGCCCTGCTGCCCCCGCGGTGGAGCCGCAACAACCCCCTCGACATGGCCGGGGGCGAGACCCGCGACACCGTGCCGGAGATCCTGGCGCTGGTCGCGGGGCACCCCGAGGTGGACGCCGTGCTGTTCCTCGGCATGGGCATCCAGTCCTACCAGGCCAAGCTCATGCGGGAGGGGCCGTTCTGGCCCGACCACGGCCTGGAGCGGATCGCCGGCTTCCACGAGCGCCAGGACGCCCGCTACGCCGAGGCCGCCGCCGAGGTCAGCGAGGCCACCGGCAAGCCGGTGCTGGTGGCCACCGAGCTGGCGGTCACCTCGCCCGGGAACCCGGGTCCCGCCGGCGTCCGGGCCAGCGGCCGCCTGTGCTACCCGTCCGCCAACCGGGCCGTCGTGGCCCTCGACCACCTGTGGCGCCGGTCCCGCTGGCTGGCCCGCCGCGGCCTGGCGTGACCGTTCCGGCGGCCGCGTGAGCGGCGAGGCGCCCGACCGCCCCCGCCACCTGGCCGGGAGACCGGGCTCGGGCCGCGGGGTGGTGTCGCCGCCGGCGCCCGGGCCTGCCGCGCCGGAGGCGGAGCGCCCGCCGCCGGGCGGGGTGCGCCGCTGGCTGGCGCCGGCCGCGCTGGCGGTGGTGGGCGCCGCTGCGGGGATCGGGGCCGTGGCGCTCGACCGCCAGCCCGACCCGGTCGAGGTCGGCGCCGGCGCCGCCCCGACCACGCCGGTGCTGTCGGCCCGGCGGGCGCCCGAGGTCCTGGCCGCGCCGGTGGCCGACCGGCGCCTGTCCGCCGACCTCCGAGGCTGGCTCGGCGCCTCGCCCGCGGACACCTGCCTGGTGGTGGAGGCCGAGGGCCGCGAGGTGTTCGGGCACAACCCGGTGCTGCCCGTCACCGGGGCGTCGACCCAGAAGCTGCTGACCGCTACCGGGCTGCTGCTGGCGCTCGGGCCCGACGCCACCTTCGACACCGAGGTGGTGGCGGCCGCCGAACCGCAGGGCGGGGTGGTGGCCGGCGACCTGTTCGTGGTGGGCGGGGGCGACGCCGCCATCGCCACCGCCGACTGGCCCCAGCTCAGCCCCGGCAATCGCCCCAAGGCGATCCACGACATCGACGCCCTGGCCCGGGCCGTCGCGGACGCGGGGGTCACCCAGGTCACCGGCAGCGTGGTCGGGGACGGCGGCCGCTACGACGGCGAGCGCTACCAGCCCTCCCTGGCGGCCCGCCTCGTCGACCAGGACCAGGTCGGCCCGATCGGCGGCCTGATGGTCAACGACGGGTTCGGGTCGTTCTCGATCGAGCGCAGCCTGGCCTCCACCGTCCCGGCCGCCGACACCGCCGCCGACTTCGCACGGGTGCTCACCGAGCGGCTGGCGGCGCACGGGGTGGCGGTGGCCGGCGCACCCCGGTCCGGCGCCGCCCCCGACGGCGCCGCGCCCGTGGCCAGCGTGCCGTCGCCGCCGCTGAGCCAGATCGTGGCCGAGATGCTCGCCAACAGCGACAACGAGACGGCCGAGGCGGCCATGAAGGAGATCGGCGTCGCCACCACCGGCGAGGGCAGCTTCGCCGCCGGCGCCGCCGGGCTGGCCGGTCTGCTGGCGGACGCGGGGGTGCCGATGGAGGGGGTGCGGGTGGTGGACGGCAGCGGCCTGACCACCGAGGACCAGCTCACGTGCCGCGCCCTGGTCGACACGCTGACCCGGGAGGAGACCGGGCCGGTGGTCCGCGACGGCCTGGCGGTGGCGGGACAGACGGGCACCCTGCAGTTCCGCTTCGGCGGCACGCCGGCCGAGGGCCGCCTGCGGGCCAAGACGGGCACGCTGCGCAACGCCACCGCCCTGGCCGGCGAGCTCCAGCCGTTCCCGGGCGGGACGGTGACCTTCGCCTACGTGGCCAACGTCGCCGACCCCGGCACGACCAGCTTCGAGGAGGTGGGCGTGGACGGCCTGGCGAACATCCTCCTCGGCTACCCCGAGGGCGTCGACCTGGCCGCCCTCGCCCCGCTCCCCGCGGGCTGAGCCCGACCCCATCCGCGGCGCCCGCCGGTGCCGCGTGCCAGCCTGACACCGTGCCGGTGCTGCCGATGTTCCCGCTGGGTTCCGTGCTCGTGCCGGGGATGCTGCTCCCCCTGCACGTGTTCGAGCCCCGCTACCGGGCGCTGGTGCGGGACTGCCTGGCGGGCGACGGGCTGTTCGGCGTCGTGCTCATCGCCCGGGGATCCGAGGTGGGCGGGGGCGACGTGCGCACCGACGTCGGCACGGTGGCCGAGGTCCTCCGCGCCCAGGAGCTGCCGGACGGGCGCTTCGCGGTGGCGGCGGTGGGGACCCGGCGCCTGCGGGTCGCCCGCTGGCTGGCGGACGACCCCTACCCGCGAGCCGAGGTGGAGGACTGGCCGGACGACCCCGACGACCCGGAGGCGGCGGCCGACGCGGCGGCGGCGCTGGGCCCGGGCGGGGACGTGACGGCCCTGCTGCGACGCAGCGCCGCCCTGGCCGCCGAGCTGGGCGAGGCCGCCCCTCCGGTCGACCTGGAGCTGGCCGACGACCCGGCGCTGGCCGGGTTCCAGGCGGTGGCGGTGGCCCCGCTCGGCCCCGCCGACCGCCAGGCGCTGCTGTCGGCGCCGTCCGTGGCCGCCCGCACCCGGCTCCTGCGCGAGCTGGTGGCCGGCAGCGTCGAGCTGCTGGAGGCACGCCTCGCCGCCGGTTGAGCGGCAGGTCGGGGCCATCGCCGGGCGGGCACGCGGCGCGTGGTAAACCGAGGGCGTCCAGCTGAAGGAGCGAAGGCAACGGTGCCCGATCCAGAGCCCAAGTCCCTGCCCGAGGTCGCCACCGAGCTGTGGGCGATGACCAAGGACTACGCCCGCCAGGAGACCATCGCGCCCCTGAAGGACGTCGGCCGCTACGTCGGCTTCGGCCTCGGCGGCGCCCTCCTGGGTGGGCTGGGCGTGATCATGCTGATGCTGGCCGGCTTGCGGGCGCTCCAGACCGAGACGGGCGCCAGGTTCACCGGCAGCTGGTCGTGGGCGCCGTACGCCATCGTCCTGGTCGGGGCCATCCTGCTCGTGGCGCTGGCCGTCAGCCGCATCTCCAAGAAGTAGGTTTCCGCCATGTCAGCCGCTCGCATCACCCGCGACGACCTCGAGGACAAGTTCCGCGAGCTCGAGGGCGACGTCCGTGACCAGGCCGCGTCCGCCCGCTCCGCGGCCGTCACCGCCGGGATCGTGGCCCTCGTGCTGGTGCTGCTCCTGGCGTTCCTGCTCGGCCGGCGCAAGGGCCGGATGCGCAGCACGGTCGTCGAGATCCGCCGGGTCTGAGCGGTGGCGGCGTTCCGGGACCGCAGCCGCTTCGACCGGCTGCTGCACCTGCTGCAGGCCCGCGGCGTGCGCCGCGGCGTCTACGGCACGTCCAAGGGCTGGCTGTACGTGGCCATCGGGGTGTGGGGGTTCCGCCGGTTCCGGCGGGCCATCGGCAGCGAGGCGGAGCTCGTCTACCGCAGCGAGCTGAAGGCGGGCGAGACCGTCCGCATCGCCCACAAGCCCGAGACCTACCAGGGCAAGCGCGTGCGCTCCCGCCGCCGCACCCCGGTGTAGCCGCTCGACCAGACGCCGCACCCCGGTGTCGCCGCTCGACCAGGGCCCGGTGTGGGGACCGGGTGGCCCGCACGCGACAATGGTCCTGCCATGCGCGTCCTCCTCCGCAACCCCCGCCGCCAGCTCGACGTCGACGGACCGGTGTCGGTGTCCGCGCTGCTGGCCCGGCTCGAGATCAACCGCGAGTCGGTGCTCGTGGTGCGGGGCGACACCCTGGTGCCCGGCGACGCGGTGCTGGCCGACGACGACGTGGTGGAGATCCGGCCGGTCATCTCGGGGGGCGCGGCGTGAAGTGCACCGTGTGCCGGGGACCGGCGGTCATCGACCTGCGTCGCCACAACGCCAACTTCTGCCCCGACCACTTCCTGCGCTTCTGCCGCGACCAGGTCGTCAAGGCGATCGGGGACCACGCCATGGTCGCCCCGGGCGACCGGGTGCTGGTGGCCGTGTCGGGGGGCAAGGACAGCCTGGCGCTGTGGGACCTGCTGGTGGCGCTCGGCTACGACGCCGAGGGCATGACCATCGGCCTCGGCATCGGTGACTACAGCGCGGCCAGCACCGAGGCGGCCGTCGCGTTCGCCGACGAGCGGGGGCTGAAGCTGCGCCGCATCGACCTGCGGTCCGAGTACGGCTACGACATCCCCACCGCCGCGGCGGTCACCCGCCGGGTGCCGTGCTCGTCGTGCGGGATGTCCAAGCGCCACCTCATCGACGCCGCGGCCCTGGAGGGGGGCTACGACGTGGTCGCGACCGGCCACAACCTCGACGACGAGGCCGCGGTCCTGCTGGGCAACGTGCTGCGCTGGCAGACCGAGTACCTGGGGCGCCAGGAGCCGGTGCTGCCCGCCCGGCCCGGGTTCCCCCGCAAGGTCAAGCCGCTGGTGCGCCTGTCGGAGCGGGAGACGGCGGCCTACTGCGTGCTGCGGGGCATCGACTACATCGTGGAGGAGTGCCCGATGGCGGCCGGCAACCGCCACCTGCGCTACAAGGAGGCCCTGAACTCGATCGAGTCGGCCTCGCCCGGAGCCAAGCACGCCTTCTACTTCGAGTTCCTGGCCAAGGCCTCCCGGCTCTTCCGGCCCGAGGCCGCCGAGGCCCAGGAGGGCCTGGCTCCGTGCGCCCGCTGTGGGGCCCCCACCACCGGCGAGGTGTGCGCGTTCTGCCGGTTGGTCGAGCGGGTCGGCGGCCGCGGGCCCGTGCCGGTCGAGCTGGTGCGCCCGGGGCGGAGGCGGCGATGACCCGCGCCTTCGCCGCCGGCGACCAGGTCCTGCTCATCGACGCCAAGAAGCGCCGCTACCTCGTGACCCTCGAGCCGGGCGGCGAGTTCCACACCCATGCCGGCGTCCTGCCCCACGACCACCTCATCGGGGCGGCGGAGGGCACCACGTTCCGCTCCAGCCGGGGCGCGACGATGCTCGGCATCCGGCCCACGCTGGCCGAGTTCGTGCTCAAGATGCCCCGGGGCGCCCAGGTCATCTATCCCAAGGACCTCGGGCCGATCCTCATGCTCGC
>DASSUD010000500.1:0-6025 GCA_035707385.1 Acidimicrobiales bacterium | reverse complement strand
CCCCGCCGGCGGCCCACCAGCAGGGCGGTCGGGAACGTCCCGATCAGGTAGGCGGCGACGATGCAGCCGATCGCCACGCCGGGCGATATGGAGGCGGCGAGCACAACGGTCGGATGGTAACTGCACTAGCATTGGCACTCTCACGTCGCGAGTGCCAGCACTTCGGAGCCGCAATGCCCACCTACGAATATCGCTGCCGGGAGTGCGGCGAGCACCTCGAGGTCGTCCAGTCGTTCTCCGACGACCCGCTCACCGAGTGCCCCGCCTGCACGGGACCGCTCCGCAAGGTCTTCAACTCGGTCGGCATCGCCTTCAAGGGCAGCGGGTTCTACAAGAACGACAGCCGGTCGTCCTCGTCATCGTCGTCGTCCTCGACGGCCGGCTCAGCCGCCGGCGGCTCGTCCGGCTCCTCGGCGGGCGGTTCGTCCGGCTCCTCCGACGGCGGCTCGACCTCGTCCGACACCTCGACAGGCAGCAAGGCGGGCGGCGACTCGTCGAGCTCCACGGCCGCGGCCAGCACCGCGTGAGCGGCCCCGCCGGGGGGAGCGGCCCGCGCGCCGAGGTCGGCGTGTACGGCGGCTCCGGCCTGTACTCGCTGCTCGACGACGTCGAGGAGGTCACGCTCGACACGCCGTACGGACCGCCGTCCGCCCCGCTGGCCCTCGGCGAGGTCGGGGGGCGGCGGGTGGCGTTCCTCCCCCGCCACGGCCCGGGCCACGGCCTGCCCCCGCACCGCGTGCCCTACCGGGCCAACGCCTGGGCCATGCGCAGCCTCGGCGTGCGGGCCCTGTTCGCACCGTTCGCCTGCGGTTCGCTGCAACCCGACATCCACCCCGGCGACTTCGTGGTCGTCGACCAGGTCTTCGACCGCACGAGCGGGCGCCCGTCGTCGTTCCACGACGGGCCGGGCACACCCGAGGGCCTGGCCCCCGTCGACCACGTCAGCTTCGCCGACCCGTACGACGCACGGCTGCGCTCGGTCGTGACGGCCGCCTGCGGGGACGAGGGCGTGACCACCCACCCGGCGGGCACGGTGGTCGTGATCGACGGGCCCCGGTTCTCGACCCGGGCCGAGTCCCGGTGGTACGCCGCGCAGGGCTGGCACGTCGTCAACATGACCCAGATGCCCGAGGCGGTCCTGGCGGCGGAGATCGGCGTCCCCTACGCGGGCATCGCCCTGGTCACCGACTACGACGTCGGGCTGGCCGGCGTGCCCGGCATCGAGCCGGTCACGATGGACGAGGTCTTCGTCATGCTGGAGCGCAACGCCGAGCGGGTGCGCACGGTGCTGTTCCGGGCCATCGAGCTGCTCCCGGACGAGGCCCTCGCTATCGGATGACAGGCACGGGTCCGGTCGTACCGGACCTGTCATCAGGCGTAGGCTGGCGGCCGATGACCTTCGTGGAGGGTAGCGAGACCCGCACGGCCGACGCCTCGTCCGGCGACGACCAGGCCCGCTCGACCGGCCGCCTGCTGGCCACCCTCATGGGCGACTACTGGTACGCGGGCCGCGACTACATCCCCTCGGCGGCGCTGGTGGACCTGCTCGCCGAGTTCGGGGTCGGCGAGGCCGCCGCCCGGGCCGCACTGAGCCGCCTGACCCGAGCGGGCCGGCTGGAGGGCATCAAGACCGGGCGGACGACCGCCTACCGGGTGGCGCCGCCGGTGGTGGCGGCGGCCAAGTCGGTGAGCCGGGCGCTGGCGCTGGTGGGCGCCGGCCGCGTCGAGTGGGACGGCACGTGGACCTGCGTCGCCTTCTCGGTGCCGGAGAGCGACCGCCATCTGCGGCGCGCCCTGCGCCGCCGGCTGCGGGCGCTGGGGCTCGGCCCCCTGTTCGACGGCCTGTGGATCACGCCCGGCGCTCCGGTCGACGCCCTCGACCGGGCGCTCACCGACGTCGGCGTCACCGAGGCGGTCGTGCTGCGGGTGGTCGACGTGCCCCGCAGCTCGGGCGTGGACCTGCTGGGCGCCTGGGACCTCGACGACCTGCGGGAGGGCTACGCCACCCTGCTCGACGACCTCGCGCCGATCGCCGCCCGGGTCGCCGACGGGGCCATGGGCAGCGCCGAGGCGCTGGTCGTGCGGACCCGTCTGGCGGCGCGGTGGATCGCCCTGGCCGGCCGCGACCCCGGGTTGCCCGACGCGCTGCTGCCGGGGGACTGGCCCCTGCGCGAGGCCCGCCGCCGCCACGTCGCCGTCTATGACGCCCTGGGCCCGCTGAGCGAGCTGCGGGTGCGCCAGCTGGTGGCCGTCCACGACGAAGCGGCCGCACGCGTGGCCCGCCACCACCTCTTCGACGACATCATCTGACGGTTGATGACTTCATAGCCTTTTCGCACGCTAGAGTCTATCTCCCTATCTCTTGTGTGTCTCCGAGGACCTGTCGATGAACCGTGTCACCCCAGGTCGGGCCGGCCCGGCCGTCCGTCTCCGGCGGGCCGCGGCCCGCCCCGTGCTCCGTCGCCTCGTCGTGACCGCACTGGCGCTCGTGACCATGGTGGGCACGGCGACCGTTCTCGGCCAGGCCCGGGCCGAGCGCGACCGGTGGGGCACCGGTCGCGAGGTCCTCGTCGCCCGCCGCGACCTGGCCGCCGGGGACGTGCTCGGGGCCGGCGACGTCGAGCGCCGCACCCTTCCCCGCGCCGCCCTGCCGGGCGGGACCGGGGCGCTGACCGCGCTGCCGGTGGGGGCGGTGGTCCGCCACCCCGTCCTCGCCGGCGAGCCGGTCGTCGCCGCCCGCCTGGCCGCGCCGGGCCTGGCCGGCGCGGCCGCGCTGGTGGGACCGGGCGACCGGGCGGTGGCGGTGCCGCGGGCCGCGGCCCCGATGCCGCCGCTGGCCGTGGGGGACCTGGTCGACGTGCTGGCGGTGATGCCACCCGGTGCCGGCGACAGTCACGACCCAGCGGCGTTCCCGGTGGTCGAGCGGGCGACCGTGGTCCACGTCGGCGACGAGGCCGTCACGGTGGCCGTGCCGGTCGACGACGCGGCCCGCACGGCCTGGGCGGTCACCCAGGGGTCCGCCGTCCTCGCCCTGGCGGGCGGGTAGCTACCGGAACGTCGTGGCCAGCAGCAGCAGGATCGACACGCCCAGCACGAGGCGGTAGAGCACGAAGGGAGCGAACGAGTGCGTGCGGATGAGCTTGAGCGTGCCCCATACGGCGATGTAGCCGGTCACGCCCGAGGCGACGATGCCCCAGAAGAACGGGGCCCGGAAGTCGGCCGGGATGCCACCCTCGCCCTGCACGTCGAACCACTTGAACAGCAGCGCGCCGGCGGTGATCGGCAGGCTCATCAGGAACGCGAACCGGGCTGCGCCGTCGCGGCCCAGGCCCATGAACCGCCCGACCGTGATCGTCACCCCCGAGCGGGACACGCCCGGCTGCAACGCCAGCGCCTGCCCGGCGCCCATGGCCAGCGCGTCGGCCAGGCCCACCTCGTCGATGGTGCGCTTGCCCCGCACGCCGTCGGCCAGCGCCAGCAGCAGGGCGCCCGCGATGATCATGACGGCGATCAGCCACAGTTGGTCGGTGTTCTCCTCGATGGTGTCGGCGAACAGCGCGCCGGTGACGGCGGCGGGCACCGACGAGATGGCCACCAGCCAGCCGAGCCGGCCGTCGCTCGAGCGGGGCCTGGTGACGGCCGCCTTGGTCAGCCGCACGATGTCGTGGCGGAAGTAGGCCACGGCCCCCACGAGGGTGCCCAGGTGGAGTGCCACGTCGAAGGTCTTCTCGAGCGACTCGTTACCGGCGAAGTCGTCCCAGCCGAACAGCCACGGGACGATGATGAGGTGGCCCGACGACGAGATCGGGAGGTACTCGGAGAGCCCCTGCGTGATGCCAAGGATGATGGCGTGAAAGATCGACACTGGTCCCGTCGCTTGGCGAGGATGCGGCGGTGCCCGCCGCCGGTGAATCCCTAAGGGTCACCGACGGAGCACCGCTGGCGCAACCCGGTCGCGCCAGTTTGGCGTCCGTTCGTACCGGAAACGACACGACGGAACGCCAGAGCGGCGTGCTAGACGCCGCTGAGCGTCACCCCGGGGATGACGAGCGCCGCCGCGCCGGTGCCGCCGGGCGTCCACTCGCGCTCGCCGCCCACGGCCGATACGTCGAGCAGCAGCCGTTGCAGCGTCGAGGCCACGGTGGCCTCACGGATCGGCTCGGCCCGGGCGCCGTGGCGGACCAGGAGGCCTTCGACCCCGACCGAGAAGTCGCCGGACACCGGGTTCACGCCGGAGTGGAGGCCGGTCATCGACTGCACCAGGACGCCGTGGTCGACCGCGGCGACCAGCTCGTCGAGCGTGCCCGAGCCCGGCGCGATGGCCAGCGCCTGGGCGCCCACGCCCGGGGTCGAGCGGAAGCCCCGGACCGCCGACGCCGTCGACGGCACCCCGGCCCGCCGGCCGGTCATGGTGTTGTGCAGGAAGCCGCGGAGCACACCACCCGCGATGAGCGGGATCCGCCGGGTGGCCAGGCCCTCGCCGTCGTGGGAGTCGGCGCCCAGAGACTCGGGGTCGGTCGGGTCGTCCACCAGGCTCACCAGCGGGGAGGCGATGGCCTCGCCCACCCGGTCGGCGAACGGCGACCGGCCCTTCAGCACCGACTCGCCGTTGAGCGTGCCGGCCACCACGCCCAGCAGGGTGGCGGCCATCTGCGGCTCCAGGACCAGGGTCACCGTGCCGCTGGCCGGCTGCACCGCGCCCAGCAGCCGGGTGGCCCGCTCCGCGGCGTCGTCGGCGGCCTCGTCGAGGTCGACGTCGGCCGGCTCCCGGCCGACCGACACCCCGTAGCCGGTCTTGGTCTCGTCGCCGTCGGTGGCCAGCGCCTGCACCGCCAGGTGGCAGAACGTCGAGCGGCCCGCGACGGCGATGCCGGTCGACGTCGCCACCGCGCCCACGCCCGAGCCGTCGCCCCACGACGCCACCCGCACCCCGGTGACGCGGGGATCACGGGACCGGACCGCACGCTCCAGCTCCAGCGCCAGCGCCACCTTGCGCTCGGTCGGCAGCTCGGCCAGGGCGTCGCGCCACAGCTCGATCCCGGGCGGGACCACCCCGTCGGGCTCGGCCAGGCCGACCCACTCCTCGGGCTCGGCGTAGGTGGCGTTGTCGCGGGCATCGGCCAGCGCCCCGGCGATCACGTCCGGGTCGAGCGACCCGGCGTAGGCGAACCCCTGGCGGCCATCGCGCACGACCCGCACGCCGATGCCCGACGAGCTGGCCTGGGTCAGCGACTCGATGTCGCCGCCGTGGACCCGCACGCTGGTCGACGTCGAGCTGCCCACGTAGGCCTCGATCTGCTCGCCCGCCCCGGCCTCGGCGGCCACCTTGGACGCCAGCTCCAGCAGCTCCTGCTGCACGGCCAGGCTCACGAGCCCGAGACCGCCACGTCGCCGACGACGAGGGTCAGTCCGGCGGCCGACATGGGCAGCCAGGTCAGGTCGGACCCCACCGCCACCACGTCCTGGAGCAGGCGCTGCAGCGTCGAGGCGATGGTGAACTCCCGCAGCGGCTCGGCCAGCTCGCCGGCCCGGATGCGCAGGCCCTCGGCACCCGTCGACAGGTCGCCCGACACCGGGTTGACCCCGGAGTGCAGGCCCGACACCTCCTGGACCAGCACGCCGTCGTCCACCCCGGCCAGCAGGCTGGCCGCGTCGGCTGTGCCGGGGGCGAGGGACACCGCCCGGCACCCGGCCGTGGGCGTCGACTTGAACCCCGCCCGCACGGCCGAGCCGGTGGACGCCGCGCCCAGGCGGCGGGCGGTCCAGGTCGAGTGCGCGTAGCCGCGTAGCGTGCCGGCCTCGACGAGGGGGACCCGGCGGGTGGCCAGGCCCTCGTCGTCGACCGGTGTGGCCCCCCACGACCGGGCGTCGGTCGGGTCCTCCACCAGCGTGATCAGCGGGGACGCCACCCGCTCGCCCACCCGCCCGGCGAACAGCGACCGGCCCTTGACGACCTCCTCGGCGCCGAGCGTCCCGGCCACGATCCCCGCCAGCTGCGCCGTCACCCACGGGTCCAGCACCACCG
>DASSUD010000499.1:0-11090 GCA_035707385.1 Acidimicrobiales bacterium | reverse complement strand
GACGGCGTGGCCTGGTACGAGCCCGGCACCGCCGGCTGGGGCCGGCGCTCGGACACCGGGGCCGACCTGGCGCCGGTGACGTTCGGGCCGGCCGGCGTCCCCGACGTGCTGCCGCTGGCCGGCGACTGGGACGGCGACGGCCGCGACTCCGTCGGCCTGTACCAGCGCGCCGACGCCACCTTCAACCTGCTCGACGACGAGGGCCTGGCCATGCCCCCGGTCGCCTTCGGCACCCCGGGCCGCCTGGACGTGTGGCCCATCGCCGGTGACTTCGACGGCGACGGCCGCGACACGGTCGGCTTCTACCAGCAGTCGGACGCCACCTTCGTCGTCATGGTGGACGGGGGCGTGCGGTCCGCCCCGCTGCCGCTCGGCACCGCGTGGCGCAACGACACGCTTCCGGTGGTCGGCGACTGGGACGGCGACGGCCGCGACTCGGTGGGCGTCTACCAGCAGGCCGACACGACCCTGGCGCTGATCGACGACGAGGGCAGGGCCGTCGACCCTGCCACCGTCCCCACCCCCGGTGGCCGGCCCGAGGGCACCACGCCCTTCGACGCGTTCCCGGTGGCCGGCGACTGGGACGGCGACGGCCGCGACGCCGTCGGCATCCTGTGGCGCTCGGCGGGGACGATGGAGCTGCCGGTCCCGGTCCTCGACGACCCGGAGGCCACCAGGGCCGTGCCCACCGGCGTGTCCGCCTCGTCGCTGCCGGTGGCCGGCGACTGGAACGGTACCGACCTGGTCACCATCGAGGAGCTGCGCCAGATCTACGGCCCGCTGCCCGACGAGGCCAAGGTCGCGGAGGGCCTGCCGGCGCTCAACGCCGCCATGGCCAAGGCGGGGATCTACACCCCCGCCCGCAAGGCCGCCTTCCTGGCCACGATCCGCAACGAGAGCGGGTTCCGCTACGACGCGGTCGAGATCGGCAACGACCGGCGCTACCGGGGCCGGGGCTTCATCCAGCTCACCGGCGAGGTCAACTACCGGGCGGCCGGCCAGTTCCTGGGCGTCGACCTGCTGGGCAACCCCGACCTGGCGCTCAACGGCATGGTCAGCCCGGCCGTGGCCGCCTGGTACTGGACGGTGGCCCGCACCATCAACCTGGCGGCCGACGAGCTCGACATGGCCGCGGTCAACATCGCCGTCGGCTTCGCCCCCAACGTGCGGCGCGACATGGTCCGGTGCGCCGACTTCATCGCCGCCCTGCGCTACTACAGCGGCGGGGTCACCCCCGAGGGCGTCAACTGCGCCCGCACCGAGGGCTCGCGGCGGCTGGCCTTCGCCGCCGTGATCCCGGCGGCCTCCCGCCCCGGCCTGCCGGGCGCCGTCCCGCGGGTCCCGTCGGCCCCGGCGGCCACGGTGGCCCCCGACCTGTCGTCGGTGCCGCCCACGTGGGTGCCGCCCGGCGGCGGCTCACCCGCCCCCGCGGGCCCGCTCCCCACCCCGGCCCCCAGCTCGGCGCCCAGCCCGGCGCCGGCTCCGGCCCCCACGGCGCCGCCGTCGACGCCGGCGGACCCGCCGACGACGGACCCGCCCACGACGGACCCGCCCACCACGGACCCGACCACGACGGACGCGACCACGGACCCGACCACCACGGACCCGGCCACCACGGAGGTGCAGCCGGCGGCCGCGTCCGGCGACACGACGTCGACGGTGGCACCGGACTCCACCTCGTCCACGACGCTGTTCGAGAGCCAGTACTGACGATCTGGCGTCTCTCACGTCTGGATGGCGCCGTGAGAGACGCCAAATCGTTCTGGTGCCGGCGGTGGGAGTCGAACCCACACTGGACAGGACCTAAACCTGTTCTCTCTGCCAGTTGGAGTACGCCGGCGGGCCCGTGGAGCTTACGGGTCCGCCGGAGTGCGGTACCTCGGCTTCCCGCCGCTACCCTCTGCGGCCGTGAGCTTGATCCTCCCGACCGCGCAGAACGCCTCGATCGTCAGCCCGACGCACGAGATCTTCAACCGCCTCCTCCGTGAGCGCATCATCTTCCTCGGCACCGAGGTCGACGACGACATCGCCAACGTCATCTGCGCCCAGCTCCTGCACCTGGCGGGCGACGAGTCCGACCAGGATGTGTGGCTGTACATCAACAGCCCGGGGGGCTCGGTCACGGCCGGCATGGCCATCTACGACACGATGCAGTTCATCGAGCCCGACGTGGCGACCGTGTGCATGGGCCTCGGCGCCTCGATGGGCCAGTTCCTGCTGTGCTCCGGCGCCAAGGGCAAGCGCTACGCCCTGCCCCACGCCCGCATCATGATGCACCAGCCCTCGGGCGGCATCCGGGGCCAGGCGGCCGACATCGCCATCCAGGCCGAGCAGCTGCTCTACGTCAAGGAGCTGATGGCCGACCGCATCGCCTTCCACACCGGTCAGGACATCGAGCAGATCCGGGCCGACTCCGAGCGCGACCGCTGGTTCACGGCCGAGCAGGCCAAGGACTACGGCATCATCGACAACGTGATCGTCAAGCGGGGCGAGATGATCTAGCCGCGGTGGCGAGCGAGCGCAGCTCGCGCACCGCGTGCTCCAGGCCCCGGGGGTCCCGGAACAGGGCCGACCCGGCCACCAGGACGTTGGCCCCGGCGGCGGCGGCGCCGGCCACGGTGGACGGCCCGATGCCGCCGTCGACCTCGACGTCGCAGCCGTGCCCGCCGGCCTCGACCATGGCCCGGACCCGGGCGATCTTCGGCTCCATGGTGGCGATGTAGTCCTGGCCACCGAACCCGGGGTTGACGGTCATGACCAGCACCATGGCGCACAGGTCGAGGACGTCCTCGACGGCCACCGCCGGCGTCGCCGGGTTGAGCGCCACCGCCGCCCGGGCCCCCAGCTCGCGGATGCGGCCGAGCGTGCGGTGCAGGTGCCGGGTGGCCTCGGCGTGCACGATCACCAGGTCGCACCCGGCCTCCACGTAGCGGGCCAGCGAGGCGTCGGGGTCGTCGATCATGAGGTGGGCCTCGAACGGCACCGTCACGTGCGGCCGGCAGGCGGCGATGACGTCGGGCCCGAAGGTCAGGTTGGGGACGAAGCGACCGTCCATGACGTCCCACTGGATGCGGTCGACGCCCGCCTTCTCCAGCGCCACGACCTCGTCGCCGAGCCGGGCGAAGTCCGCGGGCAGCACGGAGGGGGCGATCTCGACGGTGGGGGCGTCCACGCACCCATCCTAGGGTGGGCCACGTGCCGGACCTGTTGCGCATCGACGGGGTGGCCGCGGGGGGAGCCGGCGTCGCCCGCTCCCCCTCGGGGCGGGTCGTCTTCGTCGACGGCGCCCTGCCCGGCGAGGTGGTCACGGCCGAGGTGACGGCCGAGCGGCGCGACCACGCCCGCGCCGCCGTCCGGGACGTGGTGGAACCGGCCCCGGGCCGGGTGGCGCCGCCGTGCCCCTACGTGGCCGCGGGCTGCGGGGGCTGCGGCTGGCAGCACGCCACGGTGACCACCCAGCGGGACATGCGGGTCGCCATGGTGACCGAGGCCCTGACGCGGCTGGGCGGGGTGGCAGAGCCGGTCGTCGACCCCGGTCCGGGCCTGCCCGCCACCGGCTACCGCACCACCCTGCGGGGGGTGGCGGACAGCGAGGGCCGGTTCGCCCTGCGCAAGCGCCTCAGCCACGACCCGGTGGCCGTGCCCGGCTGCCTCGTCGCCCACCCCCGCCTGGCCGAGGTGGCGGCCGGGGGCCGCTTCCCACCCGGTGCCACGGTCACGATCCGGGTCGGCGCCCGCACGGGCGACCGCATGGTGATCGTCGACGGGGCGGCGGCGCAGGTGGGGCCGGGGCAGCCCGCGGCCGAGCGGATCGACGTGCCCGGCGACGTCCGGGTCGTGACCGGGGCCGAGCTGGAGTCCGGGCGCCGGGCCTGGCTGTTCGAGGAGGTGGCCGGGATGCGCTTTCGGGTGTCGGCCCGGTCGTTCTTCCAGGCCGGGCCGGAGGCGGCCGAGGCGCTGGTCACGGAGGTGGCCGCCGCCCTGGGGGAGGGGGCGCGGGGCAGCCTCGCCGACCTGTACGGCGGGGTCGGCCTGTTCGCGGCCTCCGCCGGCGGGGCGTACGAGCGTGTCACCGTGGTCGAGTCGTCGCCCTCCGCCTGCGCCGACGCCCGCGTGAACCTGGCGTCACGGGCGGCCCGGGTCACCCACGGCGACGTGCGGCGGTGGCGTCCCCGGCGGGTCGACGCCGTCGTGGCCGACCCGCCCCGGGCGGGGCTGGGTCGGGCCGGCGCCCGGGTCGTGGCCGGGACCGGGGCCCGGCGGCTGGCGCTGGTGTCGTGCGATGCCGCCGCCCTCGGGCGGGACACGGCACTGCTGCGGGCGCGCGGGTTCGACCTGGAGCGCTCGACGCTGGTCGACGCCTTCCCCCACACGCCGCACGTGGAGGTCGTGTCCCGGTTCAGGCGCGGCCACGGATCGTGACGAACGAGCACGTATCGCTGCTCCGGTTGGCGGGCACCCCTGCCTGGTGACGCTCATCGGCTACCACGCGTCCCACGAGCAGCACCCACCCAGCCGCCTGCTGGCCTGCGCGGTCCGGGCGGAGGAGGCCGGCTTCACCGCCGTGTCGTCCTCGGACCACTTCACCCCGTGGAGCAGCCGCCAGGGCGAGTCCGGCTTCGCCTGGTCGTGGCTCGGCTCCGCCCTGCAGGCCACCGCCGTGCCGTTCGGGGTGGTGAACGCCCCGGGCCAGCGCTACCACCCGGCGATCATCGCCCAGGCCGTCGCGACGCTGGGCGAGATGTACCCCGGCCGGCTGTGGGTGGCCCTCGGGTCCGGCGAGGCCTCCAACGAGCACATCACCGGCGAGCGCTGGCCGCCCAAGTCGGAGCGCAACGCCCGCCTGCTGGCCTGCGCCGACGTCATCCGAGCCCTGCTGCGGGGCGAGGAGGTGAGCACGGACGGTCCCGTCACCGTCGACCGGGCCCGCCTGTGGACCGTCCCGGAGCAGCCACCTGCCCTGATCGGGGCGGCCCTCAGCGAGGAGACCGCCCGGTGGTGCGGGTCGTGGGCCGACGGCCTGATCACCGTGCACATGCCACCCGAGCGGCTGGGTCGCATCATCGACGCCTTCCGGGAGGGCGGGGGCGGGGACCATCCGGTCCGGGTCCAGGTCAAGGTGGCGTGGGCCCCCACCGAGGACGAGGCGCTGGCCGGCGCCCACGACCAGTGGCGCACCAACGTGTTCGGGTCGGTGCTCATGGCCGACCTGGAGACGGTCGAGCAGTTCGAGGTGGCCGCGACCCACGTGCGCCCCGACGACGTGCGGGCCAGCGTGCTGGTGTCGGCCGACGCCAAGCAGCACCTGGCCTGGCTGCACGAGACGCTCGACGCCGGGGCCGACGAGCTGTTCGTGCACCAGGTCCCCCGCGACCAGGACGGCTTCCTCGACGTGTTCGGCGCCGAGGTGGTCCCCGAGGTGGCAGCCCGATGAGCGTGCAGTTCACCAGCGACCAGTGGTGGAAGAACGGGGTCGTCTACTGCCTGGACGTGGAGACGTACCTCGACTGGGACGGCGACGGCGTCGGCGACCTGGCGGGGCTGGTAGAGCGGATCGACTACCTGGCCGGCCTGGGCATCTCGACCTTGTGGCTGATGCCGTTCTACCCGTCGCCCGACCTCGACGACGGCTACGACATCACCGACTTCTACGGCGTGGACCCCCGGCTGGGCACCCTCGGCCAGTTCGTGGAGGTGGTCCGCACCGCTCGCGACAAGGGCATGCGGGTCATCATCGACCTCGTCGTCAACCACACCTCCGACCGCCATCCCTGGTTCCGGTCGGCCCGGTCGTCGCCCGAGTCGCCCTTCCGTGACTGGTACGTGTGGGTCGACGAGCCGCCGGACGACGCGTCGCTGACCGAGACCTTCCCCGGCGAGCAGGGGGGTGTCTGGACCTACGACGAGAAGGCCGGCCAGTACTACCTGCACCGGTTCTACGAGCACCAGCCCGACCTGAACATCGCCCACCCCGAGGTCCGGGAGGAGATCGCCCGCGTCATCGGCTTCTGGCTGCAGATGGGCGTGAGCGGGTTCCGGGTGGACGCCGTACCGTTCCTCATCGAGCTGAACGGCATCGACGGGGCGCCGTCGGTCGACCCTCACCGCTACCTCAAGGACCTCCGGGCGTTCCTCCAGCGCCGCCAGGGCGACGCCATCCTGCTGGGCGAGGTCAACCTGCCGCCCAAGCAGCAGCGCGAGTTCTTCGGCGACGAGGACGGCGACGAGCTCAACCTGGTCTTCAACTTCTCGGTCATGCAGCGCATCTACCTGGCCCTGGCCCGGGGGGACGCCAGGCCGGTCGAGAAGGCCCTGGCCGACCTGCCGGACGTGCCGTTCGACTCGCAGTGGGCCACCTTCCTGCGCAACCACGACGAGCTGACCCTCGATCAGCTGTCGGACAAGGAGCGCGAGGAATGCTTCGCCGCCTTCGGCCCCGAGCCCGACATGCAGGTCTTCGGGCGGGGGCTGCGCCGCCGCCTGCCGCCGATGCTCGACGGTGAGGACCAGCGGATCCGCATGGCCTACAGCCTGCTCTTCTCGCTGCCCGGCACCCCGGTCCTGTTCTACGGGGAGGAGATCGGCATGGGCGAGAACCTGGCCGTCGAGGGCCGCGAGGCGGTGCGCACGCCCATGCAGTGGTCCGCCGAGCCGGGCGCCGGGTTCTCGACCGCGGCGGCCCGCCGGTTCCCCGCCCCGGTGGTCAAGGGACAGTTCGGGCCGCTGGCGGTCAACGTCGCCGACCAGCGCCGGGACCCGGGGTCGCTGCTCAACTGGTTCGAGCGGCTGATCCGGAGGCGCCGGGAGACCCCCGAGCTCGGCCTCGGGACCTGGTCGGTCATCCCCACCGATGCCCGGTCGATCCTGGCCCACCGCTGCGACTGGCGGGACTCGACGGTGGTGGCGGTCCACAACTTCTCGGCCGAGCCGTGCCGCGTGGCGGTGCCGCTGGAGGGCATCGACGACCCGGCGGGGGCGGACGACCTGCTCGACGGGACGGGGGAGCGGCCCCTCGAGGGCCCCAGCCTGCCCCTCACGGTGGACGGCTACGGGCACCACTGGTTGCGGATCCGGCGAGCCGGCCACCGGCTGTCGCCATGAACGCCCCGGTCGGGGGTGAGGAGCATGCACGGGCCCTCGCTCCCGGCCGGGGTTGACCGATTTGGCGGCTCTCACGTCGCAATGGCGACGTGAGAGACGCCAAATCGCTAGTCGGGGAGCGTGTAGGCCACCACGCCGCCCGGCAGGTCGGCGTCCGAGCTGCCCTCGGGGCGGTCGTCGGCCCCGAACCAGAAGCCGTGGGGCGCCAGCACGTAGCCGCCGGACACGCGCACGCCCGCGCCCATGTCGCCGCCGGGCTCGGCGGTCCAGCGGACCTCGCCGGTGGCGGCGTCGAGCGCCTCCAGCGGCCCCGGCACCGACGGCCGGTACAGCACCCCGCCGGCGTAGGTCAGCGAGCCGAAGGTCGCCCCGCCGTGCTCGTGCTGCCATAGGGTCTCGCCGGTGGCGGCGTCGAGGGCGAACGTCGTCGAGAGGTTGCGCTCGCTGTTGGGCGTGAAGTCCACGATGGTGTTGGACGTGACGAACACCACCCCGTCCTCCCCGCCCACGCCCGCCGCGCCCGGCTCGGCGTAGGCCGCCGTGACCATCACGCCCCCGAGCGGGCTCCCCCGGGTGAGCTCGGCCGACCACACGGTCTCGCCCGTCTCGCGGTCGAAGGTCACGAACGTGCCCCCCTTGTCGCCGACGCCCACCACGTCCTGGCCGCCGATGCCGAACAGCGTGGGTGTGGCGCCGACGTCGGCGTCGGGCCCCCGGGGATCCGGGTAGGTGAACACGTCGCCCTCGGTGAACTGGCGGTGCCACGCCTTCTCGCCCGTCTCGTAGTCGAGGGCCAGCAGCGAGTCCGAGAGAGGACCGGCCGGCGCCTCGTAGGCCTGCCCGGTGCCGATGAAGGCCAGGCCCCGTTCCTCGTCGATGGCGGCGCTGGACCACACCGAGATGCCGGCGCCGTCCGTGTCCTCGGACGTGGGGCTGCGCCACAGCTCCTCGCCCGTCTCCTCGTCGAGGCCCAGCACCGCACCCCGGAACGTGTAGTCGTCCAGGTCCTGGCGCAGCTCGGTCGAGGCCACGCCGATGACGACGACGCCGCTGCCGCCGTCGCGGGGCGCCACCACCGGCGTGGAGAAGATGCGCACGTTCGGGTGCTCGTCGAGCACCACTGACCAGACCTTGTCGCCGGTCTGCCGGTCGACGGCGTGGAGGTAGCCGTCGCCGTCCGGCAGGTACACCCGCTCGGCCGTCACCAGGGGGGCGGCGTCGAGGGTGATCGACTCGTCGGCCGCCACCAGCGTCTGCCACGCCACCTCGCCGGTGGCCAGGTCGACTGCCGTCGCCTGACCCGCCCACGTGCCGAAGTACACGACGCCGTCGCGCACCACCGGCTTGCCGGTGACGCCGGTCTGGCCGTCGACCCGCCAGGCCTCGGTCAGGTTCGCCACGTTGTCGGCGGTGATCGCCGGGCGGGTCTCGGCCGGCGGCTCGCGGTCCGGCTCGGTCCCCCCACCGGAGTCCCCCCGGCCGACCAGCACGATGGCCCCGACCGCCACCACGGCCCCGACCACCAGCGCGCCGACGGCGGCTGCTCCCTTCGACCAGCGCATTCTCTGTCCCCTGCCGTCGTTCCGTTCCCCGGCACCGGCCGAACGGCCGGGCCGTAGCCTCGCGCATACAGAGAGGGTGCAAACCCACCGTCAGCGGCCGGCGGACAGGCGGTCAGGCGGTCAGGCGGCGCTGGTCGCCCGGTGTGCCGCTGGCCGCGCACCCGGTCGGATGCGCGGTACCACTCGGAGGTGGCGCGCAGCCCGGCGTGGAGCTCGACGGCGTGGCGCCAGCCGAGCGCGTGGATCCGCGACACGTCGAGGACCTTGCGGGGCATGCCGTCGGGCTTGGCCGGGTCGAAGACGAGCTCGGCGCCGGGGTGGACCACGTCCCGGATGGCGGCCGCGATGTCGCGCACTCCGGGGCGTCAAGGATCCCGCCCGGCGAGCGCCCGCGGTGGACCGTCAGGTGTGGGAGACCTCGGTCACGTGGCCCATGACCCGGTCCAGCGTGCCGTCCTCGAGGCAGCCGAGCAGCCGCTTGCGCCCGTTCTCCCCGATGGCCGGCCTGATGGTGACCTCGTAGTCGCCGGCGGTCCCGGCCGGGGACGTCACCTCGCCGGGGACCGTGGCGGCGCACACCGCCCACAGCGCCTGGGCGGCCGAGTCGTCGCCGCCCCGGTAGCCCCGGGTGGCCACGTCGAAGGCGACGACGGTGGACGAGTCCGGGTCGACGGGGTCGGGCCGGTTCTGGGTCAGCTCGGCCAGACCGACGATCCCCAGGCCGGAGACCACGGCGAGCACGATGACGCCGAGCGCCTTCACGACGGCCTCCCGACGGGTCCCCGCAGCAGGTCCACGGGCCGCTGCCGGTCGCCGGCGAAGCCGCCCTCGGGCAGCGCCAGCGTGCCGAGCTGGGTCGCCAGGCCCTTCTCCGCCATCGGGGTCACGGTCGCCCGGGCCAGCCGCTCGACCACCCAGGCGATGCCGGACATGAGCACGCCCGCGCCCATCAGCACCGGCACGAAGACGTTCATCTGCTCGGGCTTGGCCAGCCAGGCGAAGCTCACCCGCGCCGGGGGCCGCGCGGCGTGGATCCGCTCCCGCCGAACGGCGGTGGCGGGGGCGCCGGCCGCCGCCACCTGGGCGTCGAGCCGCTGGCTGATGGCCTTGAGCCGCTGGGCCAGGACCGATCCCATGACCGCCACCTCGGCGGCGATGAAGATGGCCGCCGACATGAGGGCCCGGTTCCACTCCCACCGGTACAGGTAGACGAAGGTGTAGGCCCCGGAGGCGGCCAGGGTGGCCCCGCCGAGCAGGCTGCGCAGGATTCGGGCGTTCATCGCCGGGCTCCGATCTCGACGTGGCGCCGGGTCGAGATGTCGACCACGGTCAGCGGGGGCAGCGCGACGACGTTGGTGACCTCGTTGGTGACCTCGTCGTCGCCGGTCGTGGCCTGCTCCATCTCGGCGGCGGGCGCCAGGACCTCGACGGTGCCGGCCGAGCCGTCCACCGCCAGCAGGTCGCCGTCCTGGTAGCGCCCGGTGGCGCCGGCGTGGCCGACGACGGTCGGGACGCCGTGCTCCCGGGCCAGGATGGCCAGGTGGCTGAGCGGGCTGCCGGTCTCGGCCACCAGCCCCCCGAGGCGGGCGATGACGGTGGCCAGCCGCGGGTCGAGGTGGGTCACCACCAGGACCGCGCCCGCCGGCGGTTCGTCGCGGAGGTGGACCGGGCCGCTGCCCTGGCCGCCGCCGGCGCCGATCCCGCCCGCACCGGCGGTCGGGGCAGCGACCGCGACCGGGCGGAGGTCGTCGGTGAGGCGGAACCGGGCAGGCAGCGGCTTGGGCCGGGTCACCATCGGGTCGGTGCGGTCGGCGAGGTCGCCGGGCACCGTGCGCTCGGTGGCTGCAGCCCGCAGCTCGTCCAGCCCCAGGAGGCGGACGGCCGGTTGATCGGGCAGCACGCCCACGCACACGAGCCGGCACCCGAGCTGCCAGGCGGCGCGGGCGGTCAGCTCCTGGACCCACCGGGCCCGCAGGCGCAGGGCCTCGCGGGCCACGGCGGCGTCGTCGGGAGCGTCCGGGGGGCCGCCGGGCGCGGGGGTCGGGGCGGCCGCCGCCCGCAGGTCCAGGCCGGCCAGGGGCTGGTCGTCGCCGATGCGTGGCGGTGTCAGGGCCAGCACGACGGGGTGGGTCCGGACCAGGTCGTCGATGTCAACGCCCTCGGCCCGGGCCTCGGCCAGCGCCGACATGGCCAGCGACGCCGCGGTCACGCCGTGGCCCGCGTCGGGGATCAGCATCCCGGCCAGGGCCTCGTAGCCGTGCAGCGTCCGCAGGGCGGTGCGCCCGCTGTCGAGGATCGCCAGCAGGTCGCCGTTGGACAGCTCGTCGAGCCGGGGGAGGGCGGCGAGGTCGGTGTCGACCTGCTCGACGACGTCCCGGGCCAGGGCCGGCAGGGCCCGGCCGAGCCGGCCCGTCCGCCAGGCGCTGC
>DASSUD010000498.1:0-10282 GCA_035707385.1 Acidimicrobiales bacterium | reverse complement strand
GCGAGCCCGTGGCCGCGCTGGGGATCACCAACCAGCGGGAGACGACGGTGGTGTGGGACCGGCGCACGGGCCGGCCCCGGCACCGGGCGCTGGTGTGGCAGGACCGCCGCACCGCCGCCCGCTGCGACGCCCTGCGGGAGGGCGGCCACCTCGACGAGGTGCGCCGGACGACGGGGCTGGTGCTCGACCCCTACTTCTCCGCCACCAAGCTGGAGTGGCTGCTCACCGAGGGCGGGGTCGAGGCGGGCCCGGACCTGGCGGCCGGCACGGTCGACGCCTGGATCCTGTGGAACCTCACCGGCGGGCCGGCCGGCGGCGTCCACGCCACGGAGGCATCCAACGCCAGCCGCACGCTGCTGTTCGACATCGCGGCCCTGTCCTGGTCGCCGGCGCTGATCGACCTGTTCGGCGTGCCCGCGGGCTCCCTGCCGGAGGTCCGGCCGTCCGGCTCCCGGTTCGGGGAGACCGCAGGGGGCCTTCCGGTGCCTGCCGGCATCCCGGTCTCGGGCATCCTGGGCGACCAGCAGGCGGCCCTGTTCGGCCAGGCGTGCCTGGAGCCGGGCCTCACCAAGAACACCTACGGAACCGGCAGCTTCGTGCTGATGAACGTGGGCGACCGCTGCCCCGCGCCGGTCGAGGGCCTGCTGACCACGGTGGCGTGGACGGTCGACGGCACGCCGGGCGCCACCTACGCGCTGGAGGGGTCGATCTTCGTGACCGGGGCCGCGGTGCAGTGGCTGCGGGACGAGCTGGGGCTGATCCCCACCGCCGCCGACATCGGCCCGCTGGCCGCCAGCGTGCCCGATGCGGGCGGCGTCTTCCTGGTCCCGGCCTTCGTAGGGCTCGGCAGCCCGTGGTGGGACGCCCGGGCCCGGGGCACCATCGTGGGACTGACCCGGGGTACCGGGGCGGCGCAGCTGGCGCGGGCGGTGGTGGAGGCGATGGCCTACCAGACCCGCGACGTCGTCGACTCGATGGCGGCCGCCTCCGGCCAGACCATCGCCGAGCTGCGGGTGGACGGCGGCGCGTCGGCCATGGACCTGCTGCTGCAGATCCAGGCCGACCAGCTGGGCGTGCCGGTGGCCCGCCCGGTGGTCCAGGAGACGACGGCGCTGGGCGCCGCCTACCTGGCCGGTCTCACCGAGGGGGTGTGGGCCTCCACCGACGACGTGGCCCGCGCCTGGCAGCTCGACCGGCGCTGCGAGCCGGCCGCGGACCGGGAGGCGGTCGACGCCGCCCACGCCCGCTGGCTGCGGGCGGTCGAGCGGTCGCGGGACTGGGCCTGAGCGACACCGGCCCCCCGTGTGCGGCCGGCCCCCAACGGAGGAGGGCCGGCCGCCGGGGCATCGGGACCCGGAGGCAGGGGCGGAGGGGACACCCCGTCCGGGCTTCCCGACGATCAGCGGCTCGGGTGGCGGGCCCGGCTGCGAGCCCGGTGCAGCTCGCGCAGCCTCGTGTCGACCACCCGGGCCAGCGCCGCCACCTGGCGGCGCTCCCGCGACCGGTAGGGCATCCCCTGGCGGCCGAGCACCAGGGCCAGACCCGAGTGGGCCATCGGCGTCCAGATCACGTCCGAGCGGTGCGAGCCGCGGCCGCGGTTGACGCCCTCGGCCGCTCGGCTGCCGGCCAGGAACGCCTCGAGCCAGCCGGCGCTCGGGGCGCCGGCGTCGGCTGCCAGCACGCCGTCGCCCCGCTCGTCGATGTCGACGACGGCCACCCAGGTGGCGCCGACGACCCGGCGGGCATGGGTGACCACGGCGGACAGCAGCTCCTCGACATCGTCGGCCCCGACGAGCTGGGCGGCCGCCTCCAGGGCGTCGAGCCGGGGGTCGTGGAGCGCGTCGGCGACGGGCCGCACCTCCTCGACGGCCACCCCGTCGACCTGGCGCACTTCGTTGACCAGCAGGTCGATGAGGGCGCCGTCGGGCAGCTCGACCACGAGCTCGTCGACCGCCAGGCCGCCGTCACGCTCGAGGATGTCGATGCCGACGACGTCGCCGCGCACGGCGCCGATGCGGCTGGCCACCTGGCCGAGGGCACCGGGCCTGTCGGGGAGCCACATGCGGATGACGAACGTTTCCACGCCGCGAACGGTACGGAGGGCGTGTGAACCGGTTGTTTCGGACGCGCGACGGGCGCGTGAGCACATGGCACGGGGGTCCCCAGGTGACACCGCGCTGAACGGGAATTGAGCGCGACGGGGCCCGAACGCGCGAGAATGCCCACAACGGAACCGTCGTAACCTCTGATCCTGGGGGATCGGGAGACGGCGTGGTGCCAACTGGGGAACCGTCGCCCCCTGTTGGTGGCTGCGTTCCCGACATCATGGACACCTCCACGCACACCAGCAACTCGAGCGAGTTGCCAGGCCTCCACGGGAGACTCACCGTCCTCCCCGCCGGCCCGCGCGACCGCGCGCAGCTGACCGAGCACCTCGCCCGGTTGCTGGTGCGTGCCTCGGTCGACGCGCCGACCGAGCTGAGCGTGGCCCTCGGCCCCCCGGACCTGTCGGCCGCGGCCCGCGAAGCCGCCGTGAGCCGGGTCGAGGTCCACGAGCGGGTGCGGGGCGAGCTCGCCGCCAAGTTGCGCCGGGCCCGCGAGCTGCAGGCCGTCACCGCCAACCGGCGGGACGAGGCGTCCGCCCGCGCCCGGCGGATGAGCGCCCACCTGGCCGACTGCGACTCGCTGCTCGAGCGGGCCGGCGAGCTGACCAATGCCGCCGAGGAGGCCCGCCGGGCCCTCGACGCCCGCAGGAACGAGGTCGAGGCCGCCCGGGGCAGGCTCGCGCTGGTCGAGGAGCAGCGCGAGGCCGCGGGCCAGATGATCGACGACGCCAGCCGCCAGCTCGCGGAGCTGGAGACCTCCGAGCTGGACGAGACCGCGTTGCGGCGCGAGCTCGAGGCGGCCCGCATGCGCCTGCGCGAGGCCGAGGAGGAGCACGCCGAGGCGGGCGACGCCCTCCGCCAGGTCGAGCAGGAGGCCGCCAGCCGGGCCGCCACCCGCGACCACATCCTGTTCGCCCGGGCCGATCTCGTCGCCCGGGTCGAGGCCCCGCTCGCCGACGGCGAGCCCGTCCGCCTCGCGCTCAGCGCCTTCGACGCCGACTGCCAGACCGGCGAGCCCGACCACGTGGCCCGCGAGCTGGCCCGCGAGTGGATCGAGGTCGACGGCGAGCTCGAGCGCATCGAGTCCGCACTGCCCGAGCCGCCGTCCGCCGACGAGCTGGCCGCCGCCGAGCGCCGCCTGGCCCAGATCGAGCAGACGATCGCCGACCTCGAGGCCGCCAGCCGCCGCACCGCCCTGGTGCCGGGCGCCCGCGACGAGATCGAGGCCGCCCACGAGGCGGTGCTGGCCGCCGAGGAGGAGGTCGACCGGTCCGGCGGGCACGAGGACGACATGAACCGCCTGCACCAGGCCCGCGAGATCGAGCACGGTGTGCTGCGCAGGCACGGCTACGAGACCTACCTCGACGTCATCCTCGCCGGTCCCCGCCCGGCGGGCGACGCCCAGGCCGACCTGCTCGACGCCCTGCGGGCCCGCCGCGTGGCCGAGGACTCCCTGGCCTCGCTGCTGGCCGCCTCCGAGCCGGCCGCCATCGTCACCACGCTCCGGGCCCGGCGCGACCGCATCTACCGCGAGGCCGCCGACCTGCTGGGCTGCGACCCCGGGCTCAACGTCGCCGAGCTGCTCTACGCCCACCCCGTGGTCCCGCCCAGCCGCACGCGGGCCCTGGCCACGGTGCTGGCCAGCTACGAGATCCTCCCCGTCGGCGTGTCGGTCCGCGAGGCCGCCGTCAGCTGGCTCGTCGAGCAGGACCAGGAGCTGAACGAGCGCGACGAGTGCCGGCGCGACATCACCCGCCTCGACCGCGACCTGGCCCAGCTCGAGGACGAGGAGATCCGGGCGATCGAGCACGCCGACCAGCTGCGGGCCGCCCTCAGCGGCACCCACGCCGACGTGGGCGGCGCCCTGCACAGGGTCCGCATGCTGGAGGACGAGCTGTCGGACCGGGCGTCCCAGGACGAGCGGCGCCTGCAGCGGATCGCCGCCGCCGAGCAGCTCCGCCAGCAGATCGCCGCCGTCACCGAGGCGCTGCAGCGCTCCGAGGACGAGTACGCCAGCTCCCTCGCCGCGGCCGAGACCGCCGTCATCAGCGCCGAGGCCAGCGTCGAGCGGGCCACGGCCGCCCTGTCCGACGCCGTGCGGCGGCTGCGGCGCATCGCCGAGGCGCTGCCTCCGGCCCTGCGACCCCGGGCCGGGGACGACCCGCTGGGCGAGCTGCCCCGCCTGCGCGAGACGCTGGCCGCCGAGGTCGAGCGGGCCGAGGTGGCGCTGGCCGGCGCCACGGAGGACCTGGAGCGGGCCCGGCGCGACATCGACGAGACCCAGGCCGAGCTGGACGACCACCTGACCGTGGTGCCCACCGACGACGTCGCGTCCGAGGACCTCGCCCAGGCCGTGCTCGACCTCGTGGGCAACGGCGACACGCCGGCCGTGTTCGACGACCCCTTCGTCGACCACCCCCAAGATCGCGACCAGCTGCTCGACCAGCTCGTCGTCGCGTCGGAGCGGCGCCCCGTCGTGCTGCTGACCGACGACCCTGACACCCTGGGGTGGGCGATCAGCCTGCCCGACGACCTCGGTGCCGTGACGCGTCTGGCGGTGCGTTCCGGTCCCGATGCGGAGCCGCCACCGGCGCCTTCGCTCATCGAGACCCAGTCAGGTCCGGTTTCATGATCTCCCCGAAGGACCGCAACGTGCGCAGACGCATACCGATCCGCATCAAGCTGGCCGCCGCGCTGGCCATCCCCATCACCGCGCTGCTCCTGGTGTCCCTGCTCGAGGTGGCGCAGAGCAACGCCACCGCCGAGGACATCAAGGACCAGACCGACCTGGCCACCGCGTCGATCGGGCCCGGCGGCCTCATCACCGCGCTCCAGAACGAGCGCAACTACGGCAGCATCTGGCTGCTCGGCTTCGAGAACGCCATCGAGATCCCGGTCGACTCCTACGAAGAGGCGTCGACCGCCACGGACCAGTCCCTCGCCGCGTTCCGCACCGAGATCGACAAGCTGGGCGGCGACGTGGCCGCGACCTACGAGCCCGCACTCGAGAAGATCAACGCCGAGCTGGCCCAGCTGCGGGCGATCGTCACCGGGTACCAGGGCGAGCGCGGCCTCAACATCACCTCGGTGTCCGAGCCCTTCTACCTGGGCCTGACCGACCTCATCGACACGATGTTCCAGGCCAACAGCCAGGTGGCCCTGGCGGTGGACGACTCCACCCTGCGCCGGGGCGTGGAGCTGACCGACCTGGCCTCCCGCCAGATCGAGAACACGTCGCGGATCATCCGCGTGTTCCTGCTGGCGGGCGTGAACGGCGTCGACGGCGGCGAGCTCAACACACCCGAGGAGATCGGGCAGGCCGCCGGGCTGGTCGGCCAGTACGAGACCAACATGGCCGCCATCAACCAGCTGGCCATCGGCCGCTACGAGGAGCCGGCCCAGCGCGCCCTGCAGGACGTGGCCGATTCCGGCTTCGTCGACATCGCCCGCCAGGGCCTCGCCGAGGCCGACCAGAAGCCGGTGGACATCACCGCCTTCACCAACGCCGTGTCCCGCGAGGACGACGAGGGCTACAACGGGTTCCGCACCGCGGTCAACGAGCAGATCGAGGACCGGGCGGACGAGCTGAACGACCAGGCCGCCCGCAACCGGCAGCTCTACCTGCTCCTGGCCCTCGTGGCCATCCTGGTCGCCCTCCTGGTGACCTGGCTGGTGTCCCGCTCCATCACCCGCCCGCTGCGCTCGCTGACCCGCCAGGCCAAGGAGATGGCGGAGCGGCGCCTGCCCGAGGCGGTCATCGACATCCTCGAGACGCCGCTGGGCGACGACGTGACGGTGCCGACCGTCGACCCGGTCCGGGTGAACACCCGGGACGAGGTGTCCGACGTCGCCGACGCGCTCAACACGGTGCAGGACTCCGCGCTCGACCTCGCGGTCGAGCAGGCGGTGCTGCGCCGCAACATCGCCGACAGCTTCGTCAACCTGGGCCGCCGCAACCAGAACCTGCTGGGGCGCCAGCTCGACTTCATCACCGAGCTGGAGACCAACGAGACCGACGCGGACACCCTGGCCAACCTGTTCCGGTTGGACCACCTGGCCACCCGCATGCGCCGCAACGCCGAGTCGCTGCTGGTGCTGGCCGGCATCGACCCGCCGCGGCAGTGGGCGGCGCCGGTGCGGCTCACCGACGTCATCCGGGCCGCCCTGGGCGAGGTCGAGGACTACCAGCGGGTCACGGTGCGGGGCGTCGAGCCCGCGACGGTCATCGGGTCGGCCGCCGCCGACCTGGCCCACCTGCTGGCCGAGCTCATCGAGAACGCCCTGGTGTTCTCGCCGCCGGACCAGACGGTGGACATCCGGGGCCGCAACCGCCCCGACGGCTACACGCTGGCCATCATCGACTCCGGCCTCGGCATGCCGGCCGCCGACGTGGCCGCCGCCAACCGGCGCCTGGCCGGCGCGGAGTCCTTCACCATCGCGCCGTCCAAGTACCTGGGCCACTACGTCGCCGGCAACCTGGCGGCCCGCCACGGCATCCAGGTCCACCTGGACAACTCCCCGGGCAACGGCATCACCGCCACCATCGAGATCCCCCAGAGCCTGCTCACGTCGGACGCGCCGCTGGGCGAGGCCGTGCCGCCGACCCAGATCGCCCCGGCCGTGGGCCCGCCGCTCAACCAGGCGCCGCCGCCGAGCCCGGTGCAGACCGCCGCCCCGCGCGCCGCGGCCACCACCGCCTCGCCGTGGGCCGCGCTCGACCTGCCGCACGCGCCCGCGCCGATGGGGGCGCCGGCCCAGCCGGCGGCCCGGGCTCCCGAGCTGCCCCAGGCCACCCGCACCGCGAGCGGGCTGGTGAAGCGGGCCCGCCGGGCGGGCGAGCCGGAGGCGCCCGCGGCGGCCATCCCCGACGGCGAGCTGCTCGCCAGCCTGTCGAACGTCACCGACAACCTGTCCCGCTCTCCGGTGGCCCGGCACCGGCCGCCGGCCCCGCTCGACCCGACGCCGCCCGCCCCGCTGTGGTCGGCGCTGAGCGCCCGCCACCAGGCGCCGCCGCCGCCCACCGCCATCCCGCCGGATGCCATCCCGCCGGCTGCCATCCCGCCGGCTGCCATCCCGCCCAGCGCCATCCCGCCGGCGGCGCCGCCGCCCCCGGACGGCCGGTCGTGGAACGTCCCGCCCCAGCTCCTGCACCCGGGTACGCCGCCGGGAGGTGGTGGCGCGCCCGCCTCGGGGGGCCAGACATCGGGCGGCCTCACCCGCCGCGTGCGGGGCGCGCAGCTCCCCGCGACGCAGCCTTTGAGCGTGCGCCGCGCGCAAGAACCCCCATTGCGTGGCGACGCCGGTTATCGTCGCGATGATCACCGCACCGTCGCCGACTTCAGATCCACGCTGGGGAACGGGAACGGCAACGGCAACGGGAGCGCGAACGGCCACACGAACGGTCGGGGCGGTGCCGGTGGCGACCACGAGAGCAGCGCGGCCAGGGACGTCTACGGCTTCCTGACGAGCTTCACACAGGGCGTGCAACGCGGGCTGGACGAGGCCCAGCGCGCCCAGAACACCCCGAAGGAGAATTCATGACCCTGAGCGACGAGGCACGCAACTTCAACTGGCTGCTCAACAGCTTCGTCGACCAGACCGCGGGCGTGACCGATGCCGTCGCCGTGTCCTCGGACGGGCTGCTGATGGCGGCCTCGAGCTCGCTCGACCGGGCGTCGGCGGAGCAACTGGCGGCGATCATCAGCGGGTTCGTCAGCCTGGGCCACGGGGCGTCGCGCTGCTTCGACTTCGCCGGCCTCGAGCAGATCATCGTGGCGATGCGCCAGGGGTTCCTGTTCGTGTCGTCGATCTCCGACGGCAGTTGCCTGGGCGTGGTCGCCACCCGGAACTGCGACATCGGCTTGGTGGGCTACCAGACCACGCTCCTCGTCGAGCGTGCCGGTCAGGTCCTCTCCCCTGCTCTCGTCGCAGAGCTGAAGGCGGGGGTCGTCGCATGAACGAAGGTCACGATCTGGTCCGCCCGTACATCATGACGGGGGGTCGTACCCGCGCCCAGAGGCGTGACCTTCGTGTTGAGACCCTGCTGCAGACCCGCAGCGAGCACATCCCGCCCTACCTGCCCGACGAGCAGCAGCTCGTGCTCGACCGGTGCATCCGTGCGCTGTCGGTCGCGGAGGTCGCCGCCCACCTCAACCTGGTGGTCGGGGTCGTCATGATCCTGGCGGACGACCTGATCTCCGCGGGCCTGCTCGACGTGCACCACACCGACCCGGTCGAGATCGAGCTCTCGATGCTCACCAAGATGATCGAACGAGTCCGGGCCATCTGACCGCCCCGACCACCGCTACGACACCCACGAGGTTCCGCGCCGTGCAATCCACCGCCGAGAGCGCCGCCACGCGCATCACATCGGTCAAGTTCGTCATCGCCGGCGGCTTCGGCGTCGGCAAGACGACCTTCGTCGGCGCGATCTCCGAGATCGAGCCCCTCCGCACCGAGGCCGCGATGACCAGCGCCTCGAGCGGCATCGACGACCTTCGCCACATCCAGGGCAAGACGACCACCACCGTCGCCATGGACTTCGGCCGCATCACCGTCGACGACACGCTGGTGATGTACCTGTTCGGCACGCCCGGCCAGGACCGCTTCGGCTTCATGTGGGACGACATCTGCCTCGGCGCCCTCGGCTCCGTGGTGCTGGTCGACCCCCGGCGGATCACCGACAGCTTCCCCGGCATCGACTACTTCGAGGCCAACGCCATCCCCTTCGTGATCGGCGTGAACGTCTTCGACGGCGCGCCCCGTTACCCGACCAACGAGATCCGCGAGGCCCTGGGCGTCGCCGACGACACCCCCATCGTCGACTGCGACGCCCGCAACAAGGACTCGGTGAAGATGGTGCTGCTCACGCTGCTCGAGAGCCTGGTGGCCAAGGCCCAGGCCCGCGCCCACATGCGCTGATCCGCAGCGTTGGCGCTACCGTCCGTGGTGGTAGCGCCACCGTCACCTATCGCGACGGATACCCCTCCACTTTGCGCGATGATGACGATGCGAACCGCTGGGGTTCCGCTTCGTCTTGTCAAGGGGATCGTCGTTGCGCCGCGTACCCATTCGCATGAAGTTGGCCGCCGCGCTGGCAGTGCCGCTCGTCGCCCTCACCACGGTCACGTTCCTCGAGGTCGCCCGCACCTCCGACGACGTCGCGGACATCCGGGAGCAGACCGCGCTCGCCCGCGCCGCCATCGGGCCCGCCGGGCTGATCACCAAGCTGCAGAACGAGCGCACCTGGATGTCGGTCGAGGTGGTCGGCTGGGGCGAGATGGCGAGCGTGCCGGTCAAGGGCTATGCGGAGACGCGGGCCGAGACCGACGAGGCCGCCGCCATGCTGCGGGACGAGATCCAGCGCGAGGGCGGCGAGGTGGCCCGGGCCTTCTCGGCGCCGCTCGACGGCCTGGCGGAGCTGGCCGCGATCCGGGCGGACATCGACGCCTACACCGGTCCCGACGACACGAGCAGCGCCACGTTCACCGGCCCGACCTATGACCGCTACACCGAGGTCATCCGGCCATTCTTCGACGCCATCACCGACGTGTCGGTGGCGGTCGACGACCCCGACCTCCGGCAGGGCACCGAGATGGCCGATGCCGTCGCCCGCGAGATCGAGGTCCTGGGCGACACGATGGCGCAGATCCTCGCCGACCAGATCGTCCTGGGCGGCATCGACACCAGCAGCGTGGCGTCGGTGTCGGCCAAGCAGGAGGAATTCGTCCGCTACGGCCAGAAGCTGCGGAACGCCACCGGCACCTACGCCGACATCGTCGCCGAGCACTTCCCGGCCAACCTGTTCGAGGACGTCGGCGTCCACCTCGACCAGGCGATCACCGCCGGCTCGGTCGATCCCGCCGCCGTCCAGGCGTCGGTGGCCAACCGGGCCGACGGCGAGGCCTTCTCCGGCCTGCAGGACGCCATCGCCACCGAGCTGATCGAGCGGTCCGACGAGCTGAACGCGACGGCGGCCGCCCGCCAGCGGTGGTACGCGGCGCTGGGTGGCCTGACCCTGGTCCTGGCCACGGTGCTGACGTGGTTGGTGTCGCGGTCGATCACCAAGCCGTTGCGGTCCCTGACCCGCCAGGCCAAGGAAATGGCCGAGAACCGCCTCCCCGACGCCGTCCTCGACATCCTCGAAACCCCCCTCGGCGACGACGTCGCCATGCCCA
>DASSUD010000497.1:0-6793 GCA_035707385.1 Acidimicrobiales bacterium | reverse complement strand
GCGTCGTGGGCGCGAGCGGCCCCGGTGCCGTTCCCCGGCCCGATCCTGCCCCCGATCAGGTGGGCGGGCCGGGGCCCGATGCGATCGCCGGTGGTCAAGTTGGTGCGGTGGGGTCGGGGAACGGCCACGCTCCCGTGCCCGAGGGGGACCCGGCCGGTGGTCCGGTGGGTGGGTCGGAGTCGGGGAGCGGCCACGGTCCCGTGCCCCGGCCCGATCGGGCCCCGGATCAGGTGGGCGGGCCGGTGCCCGATGCGATCGCCGGTGGTCAGGTTGGTGCGGTGGGGTCGGGGAACGGCATCGCTCCCGTGCCCGAGGGCGAGCCGGCCGGTGGTCCGGTGGGTGCGTGGGAATCGGGGGGTGACCACGTCCCCGGCCTCGTGCCCGGGGCGGCGGCGCTCATGCCCGACGGGGTGCCCGCGTGGGCGCGGTTGCCCGAGGTGCAGCTCGACCTCCCCGACTGGGCCGGGCCGGGGGCCGGGCCGGCGCCGTCGTGGGCGGCACCGCGGTCGCTGACGACCTACAACGACGAGCCGGTCATGCCCGGCGCCCGGCTGCCCGCCGTCGAGCCGCACCGGGCGAGGCAGCGCGGCGACGTCATCTCGGTCTGCTCCTACAAGGGCGGGAGCGGCAAGTGCCTCACCGGCGACGCCCTCATCGTCGACCCGGCGACCGGGGTGCCCCACCGCCTCGTCGACGTCGTGCGCGACCCGGGGCTGGTCTCGGTGCTCACGCTCGACTGGACCACGGTGCGGCCGGCCCCGATCGCCGCCAAGATCGACTCCGGCGTCAAGCCCACCGTGCGGGTCGCGTTCCGGTCCGGCAGGTCGGTGACGGTCACGCCCCACCACCCCTTCCTGCTGGCCGACGGCTGGCGCCCCGCCGAGGAGATCGCGGTCGGCGAGGAGGCCGCCCTGCCCGCCCGGCTGCCGTTCCCGGCCGAGCCCCGCCGCGTGCCCGCCGCCGAGCTGTCCGCCCTGGTCACCAGGCTCTCCGACCACGGCTGCGGGCGCTCGGGCCCCGACCGGCCGCTGCCCGACGCCGCCTACCGCCTGGCCCCGGACCAGCTCGCCCGCTTCCTCTCCCTGCTGTGGGCCGCCGACGGCACCGTGGGACGCGACGGCACCCCCCACCTGCAGATGGCCGACCGGGCCAGCGTGGGCATGGTCCAGCACGTGCTCCTGCGGTTCGGGGTCCAGAGCGCCGTGACCGCCGAGGGCGGCGCCTGGCGGCTCACGGTGTCGCCCGGCTTCCGGGCCGCCTTCGCCGACAGCATCCCGCTGTGCGGGCCGCCGGGCGAGCGCCTGGCCGCGGCGGCCGCCACCGAGCCGAAGCCGCGGCTCGACGGCGACATCCACTGGGACGAGGTCGTCGCCGTCACCCCCGCCGGCATCCGGCAGGTGTGGGACCTCACCGTGGACGGGACCCACTGCTTCGTGGCCAACGACATCGTGGTCCACAACACCACGACCGCCCTGCTGGCGGCGTCCACGCTGGCCCGGGCGGTGCGACCCGGCGGCAAGCGGGTGGCGCTGGTCGACGCCAACACGGCCCAGTCGTCGGTGGCGACGATCCTCCAGCGGCCGGTGCGGGGCTCGGTCCTCGACCTGGTCCGCACCGACGTCGACGAGGCCCTGCTGGCCCACGCCCTCACCCCGGTCCCCGAGGCGGGCGACCTCGACGTCCTGTTCGGCGCGCCCGACCTGCGCAGCACCGACGAGCGGCTGCTGACCCCGGCCCTGTGGCGCCGGATCGTGGCCACGCTGCGCCGGACCCACGACTACGTCATCGTGGACACGCCGGTGGCCGAGGCCGTGGGCCACGAGCTGTTCGACGACTTCGTGCTGCGGGACTCGTCGGTCCTGCTGGTGGTGCTCGACCCCAACCGGGAGACCATCCACAACAACGTCGAGTGGCTCGACATCATCGGCGACCCGGTGAGCGCCGGCGGCCGCAACTTCCCGCCCGACCGGGTGGCCATCGTGCTCAACCGGGCCGACCCGCAGCTGGTGTGGAACGAGCACAGCGTGGGCGACCACTTCCGCCGCTACCACTTCCTGGGCGCCATCCCCCACAGCGCGGCGGTGCAGCAGGCGGCGGACGACGCCCGGCTGGTGCAGCGGTTCGACCCCACCGTGGACCGGGCCGTCCGGACGATGCTGGCGGCGCTGGTGGACGAGCCGCTGCTCACCGAGCCGGACCGCGGGCGGGCCCGGGGCGGGTCCGGCCTCGACCGGCTGCTGGAGCGGGTGTTCGGCCGGCGCTCGTCGTAGGCGCCGGCGACCGCAGGACGACGTGGCCGCTCGGGCCCACGCGGCGGAATGCTCCACCGGGTGAGCACCACCACCGCCCCCGCCCGCCGGTCCCGGCGCTACACCCCGCCGCGGCGGGCACTGTCCCCGGCGGGCTCCCCGGGGCCCCGGGCGGCGGCCGTGCCCGCCCCCGACGTGGCGCCCGTCGCCCGGCGGGCGCTGGCAGCCGTCGTCGACGGCGTGGCCGTCGTGCTCGGCGTGATCGGCCTGGCCGAGGCCGGTTGGCGCACCGGGCTGTGGCGGGCCATGGGCGCCAGCACCGCCGGGTGGGTCGACTGGGCCTGGTCGTTCCACAAGGTGGCGTGGACGATGGTCGCCACCGCCGTCGTCTACCACGGCCTGACGACCGCGCGGTGGCAGGCGAGCCCGGGCAAGCTCCTGGCCGGCTTGCGCGTCGAGGTCGCGGCCGGCGGCCGCCCCCCCGCCCGGCTCGCCTGGTGGCGGGCCCTGTGGAGCGCCACGACCTTCATCCCCTCGGTCGTCACGCCGCTGGTGGTCACGGCCGGTTGGCTGGCCACCGCCGGCGGGTCACGCCGGTCGCTGGCCGATCGCGCCGCCGGCACCCGGGTCGTGCGGGCCCGCCGTGGGAAACAAGCCGCGACCCCGTAGAAAACGGGCATGCCCGTGCCGCTCCCCGGTCCCGACGAGGTCCTCCTCACCCGGCCGTCGGCCGAGGAGGCCCAGGCCGTCGCCGTGGGCCTGGCGGCCGCGGCCGCCCACCCCGACGGGCTCACCGACCTGCAACGGATCCTCCTCGAAGCGGTCACCACGGCGCTGACCGACCACCCCATCGACCTGGCCGGCGCAGGTCCCGTCACGCCGGACGAGTTCGCCGGCCTCCTACGGCGGCGCAGCCTGGAGTTCCGCACCCGTGTGGTGCAGCTCATGGTGCTGGGGGCACTGGTGCTACGACCGCTCCCCGCCGAGGTGGCGGCCCGGGTCGAGGCGTTCGCGGCCGCGCTCGGCGTGGACGAGGGCATGGTGGCCGTGGCCCGCCGCTTCGCCGCCGGGTCGCTGGGCCTGGCCGCCGTCGACTTCCAGCGCAACGGCTACACCCGCGACTGGGCGCCGGGCGACCGCCACGAGCTGCACACCTCCCAGGCGCTGGCCCAGGCCTGGGACCTGGCCGTCCACGACCCGACGCTGGCCGCCCAGTGGGCGGCGCTGGAGGACCTGCCGGCCGGCACCCTCGGCCGGGGCGTGTGGCAGCTGTACGCCGCCCGCGGCTTCGTGTTCCCCGGCCTCCCCGGGTCGGCGCCGCCGCTGCTGGCCCAGCACGACTGGGTCCACGTCCTGGCGGACTACGGCACCACCGTCGAAGCCGAGCTGGAGGTGTTCAGCCTCATCGCCCGGGCCAACGACGACATGCGGGCGTTCTCCCTCATGGCGATGGTGGTCTCGCTGTTCGAGACCGGCTACCTGCGGCGGGCGGCCGGGCTGTTCCAGTACGACCCGGGTCACCTGTCGGGCGGCAGCGCCGGTCGGGACATGGCGGTGCGGGTGGCCGACGCCATGACCCGGGGAGCGTGGTGCCACGACAACGAGACCGGCGCGGACAGCATCGACTTCCTGCGCATCGACTGGTTCGCCCTGGCCGACCGCCCGGTGGACGAGGTCCGCGACCTGTTCAGCCTCCGTCCCCGCTCGGCGGGGGCCGTGACCGCCGGGTCGGCCACGCCGTGGGAGCCCGGGGGCATCAGCCCGTTCCAGCTCTCGTCCGGCCGGGAGGCGGCGGCCCGCGCCGGTCGCCCCTACGACTCCTTCGGCGCCGAGGTCACGCCACCCGTCTAGGGGTCGGCGACACGAGGGGTCAGCGACCCTCTCCCCACTCGCAGGCCCGGCCGTCGCCGTCGTCGTCGAGGTGGGGGCTGTAGCCGGGATCGCCGCGCTCCAGGGGGAGGGCGCCCGCCCTCCACGCGTCCGCGCAGGTGCGGTACTGGGGCTCGGGCCGTGTCGTGGGAGGCTCGGTCGGCGGCGGCGCCGCGGTCGTGGGCGGCGGGGGCAGGGTGGTGGGCGGCGGGGCCGTGGTGGTCGTGGTCCGACCCAGTGCCGGGCTGGTCAGGGCCGGCGCCGCGGCGGGCAAGGCCGTCGTGGTGGTCGCCACGGTGGTGGAGGTGGTGGTGCTGGTGACCGGTGCGGTGGTGGTCGTGGCGCCGGCGGCGCCCGCCTGCTCCGCCCGTCCCTCCTCCCGGAGCGCCAGGGGCACGCCGAAGACCAGTCCCAGGACGACGAGCGACCCGGCGATGTCGACGGTCACCTGGAGCCACACGGGCGACGTCCGGTACCACCGTTGCACGCCGTCGACCGCCCGCCGAGACGGCCCGGGCCGCCGGCCGTGGCGGGGTGGGCCCGCGCCGGCATCGGGGTCGTCGAGCCAGCGCAGCGGGCGCGGCGGGCCGGCCCAGGGGTCGTCCGCACCCCAATCGCCGCCGTCTCCGTAGTCCTGCCACGGACCCTGTCGGTTCCCCATCGTCACGCCTCGACCCGGCGGGGCGGGCAAGACCCGGCCCCGGCGTGGCCCGCACCGTAGCCGAGCGCCGCCGGCCGTTCCTTTTCGGGAGTCCGGCGCCACAACTTCCCCGGGTATCCCACGCGGGAGTGCGCCGGCCCGGAATGCTGACGGTCAGCGACTCCCGCCGGCACCCGGCCCCGGCCGCATCGGCCGGCGGGCCCCGCCACCACCGGCCGGGCGACGGCGCCCAGCCGGCGATTGCCCCTCAACGAATGACAACTGTAGAATTTGACCTGCTTGGGCTCTGCTGCGGGGGTGTGGCAGAGCGATCGTGGAGGCCGCATTGAGCATGGATCTAAAACGAGTATTCATGATTGTCGCCGCGGCGTTCCTCGTGCTGTCGATGTGGCACAACCCGTCGGGCACGGCCACGGCGTTCGCCGATTTCCTCGGCAACGTCGGTAGCTTCCTCGAGGATGCCATCGACAAGTTCACCGAGTTCTTCCGGGGCTTGACGGCGTGAGCCCTCTGCGCCGACGGCGCGGAGACGACGACTTCTATGGCGGGGGCGAGCTCTCCCCCGTCTACCCCGAGCCGGCCCCGCTGGACGCCGAGGGCTGGCAGCGTGCCGAGGACGCGGTCAGGCCCGGCCGCCCTCGGGCGGAGCCAGCTCCCCCGCCCCCCGTCGAGATGGAGCGCCCACCAGGCCTCTTCCGGCGCGCCGGCGCCGTCCTCGACGGCTGGCGCAAGAAGGTGCTGCCCCTGCCGGACGAGGTCATCGAGCAGTACCTCGGCCACGGTGAGCGCATGATCCACAGCGACCATCCGTCGCTGCAGGCATTCATCATCCAGAACACGATCCTGTTCGCCATCCTGTTCGTGGCGGCCAGCGTGTTCCTGGGCATCACATTCAACGGCTCACTGGTCACCGCGGGCTTCACGTTGCTGCTGTTGAGCGTCGTGCTGCTGATCCTCGTGCTCAGGCGCCTGCGCGAGCGATACACGAGCTACGTGGTGACCAACGTGCGCATCATGCGCATCTCCGGCGTCATCGCCCGCCGGGCCCATTCGATCCCGTGGGTCCGCGTCACCGACCTCACCTACGAGCAGAGTTTGAGCGGGCGGCTGTTCGGCTACGCCACCCTCCACATCGAGTCCGCCAACGAGGACTCGGGCCTCCGCGACCTGGAGGGCGTCAACGACCCCGTGAAGTTCAACCAGTACGTGGTCGACATGGTGGTGGCCAAGCAGGGCCCGACCGCCCCCGGGTGGGAGGAGCAGGGCGAGCCGCCGCCCATCATCGGCGCCCCCCAGATCGGCATCATCGACCGCATGCTGGCCGCCCGCCGGCGCCGGCGGGCCGAGCGGGCGGAGCGCAAGCGGCCCGACACCCCGAGCCCCCACCGGTCCCGGCCCGCCCGGCCACCGGCGGCGGCCGTGCGCTCCGACCCGGTGTTCGACAGCGACGACGTGACCGCTCCCGCCCCCCGCGTCGACCCGTCGGCCCCCTACGACATCGACCGCGAGGAGCCCCGCGACGTCGTCACCGTGCGGGACCCCACGATGTCGGGTGACTACGACGACTACGACGACCTCGGCTTCGGCGGTCCCGACTCCGGGCTCCCGTGGCGTCGCTGACCGGCTACGCCAGGGCCCGCTGGTTGAGGGACTGGAGGCGCTCGCAGGCGTCGAGGTACTCCGCCACCAGGCGCTGGACCACCTCGGCGGCGCGCTCGACGCGGTTCATCTGGCCCACCACCTGGCCGACCGGGTTGAAGTTCACGTCCCGCGCCGCCTCGGGGTAGCGGTGGCCCCGCTGGACGGCGTCGAGCGCCACCATCATCTGCAGCGGCATGGGCAGCGGTCCCGGCGACTCGGGGGACTCCCACGCCTCGGTCCAGTCGTTGCGCAGCATCCGGCACGGCTTGCCGGTGAACGACCGCGACCGCACGGTGTCGTGGCTGGTGGCGTCGAGCAGCGACTGCATCTGGGCGGGGGGCACGTCGGCCTCCTCGACCGTGAGCCACAGCGA
>DASSUD010000496.1:0-4036 GCA_035707385.1 Acidimicrobiales bacterium | reverse complement strand
CGTTCTTGTCGTTGCCAGCGCAGACACTACGGCAGTGGCGATACCTCGGTGTCGGCCCCAAGGCGTTCCGGGTCGGGCGTCATCTGCGCTATGAACCGGCCGAGGTCCGGCGCTGGCTGGATCAGGAGTGCCGGGGCAAGCGGTCGGCCTGAGATGGCCAGCATCGACCGGCGTCCGAACGGCAAGTGGCGGGCGCGCTGGCGCGAATACCCGGGCGGCCCACAGCGGGCACGCCATTTCGCCCGCAAGATCGACGCGGAGCGGTTCCTCGTCGACGTCGAGCATCGGCTTCTGGCTGGCAGCTACGTGCCGCCGGCGGCCGGGCGGATGCGCGTCGAGGACTTCGCGGCCGAGTGGATGGCTCGTCGTCGGCCAGGATGGCGGGACTCGACGGCACAGCGCTACGAGCGGGAGTTGCGGTTGCATGTGTTCCCGAAGCTGGGCGACTGGCCGCTGGTTGCGGTTCGCCGTGAGCACATCGAGCGGTGGGCGGCCGACCTGCCGCTCAAGGCGTCGTCGGTGGCGGCGGCGGCTCAAACGTTGTGCGCGCTGTTCTCGGCTGCAATCGAGGATGGGCGCCTGGCGGCGAATCCGGTGTCAGGCGCTCGCCTTCCGCAGGTCGTCAATGCTCCGGTCGTTCCGTTGACCGGCGACGAGGTGCGTCGCTTCGCCGCGGGGGCACCTGAGCATGTGCGCGCGGCAGTCCTCGTCGCGGCTGGAACCGGACTGCGCCAGGGCGAGCTCTTCGGCCTGACGGTCGACCGGGTCGACTTCCTTCGACGGGAACTGCGGGTCGACCGGCAGCTGTGGACACCCAGACGTGGGCCTGCCGTGCTGGCGCCACCGAAGACCGCCAACAGCTTCCGGACGGTCGCGATGAGCAGTGTTGTGGCCGCCGGGCTTTCGGCGCATCTGGCGACGTTCGGGCCTCGGCCCGACGGACTGGTGTTCCACACGCCCCCGGGCGGAATGATCGTCCGGGCGCAGGCATCAACGTACGCCCGCCGGGCCGGGCTGGCGTCGGGCCTCGGTCGCCTCGTAGAGGTGGAGGACAAGAAGCGGATGCGCTACGCGGGCCCCGGGTGGCACGACCTCCGCCACCACCACGCGAGCGTGCTGCTATCGAAGGGCGTCAGCCCCGCGCTCGTGGCCGAGCGCCTGGGCCACGACCTCAAGACGTTGATGAGGACCTACGCCCACGTGGTCCGCCAGGATGACGAGCGGGTGCGCACGATTGTGGATGAGACCCTCGGCAGCGATGCTGAGGACTGGCTGAGGACCGACACGGGGTGACCGGCATGCCGAGCAGCGAGTCCAGCGACGTAACGCCAGGTGAGGACGGTCGCCGGCGGGTGCACATCGTCCCCCACACCCACTGAGACCGGGAGTGGTACGCGTCGTTCCAGACGTTCCGGCTGCGGCTCGTCGACCTGCTGGACGACCTGCTGCCCCGCATGGAGGGCGACCCGGCCTACGCCCGGTTCCTGCTCGACGGGCAGCTCGCCGTGGTCGAGGACTACCTGGCGGTACGCCCGCACGAGGCCGAGCGGCTGCGGCGGCTGGTGGGCAGCGGGCGCATCGCGGTGGGGCCGTGGTACACGCTGCCCGACGAGTTCCTGGTCGGCGGCGAGACCCTGGTCCGCAACCTGCAGCTCGGCCTGCGGGTGGGCGACCGCTTCGGCGGGGCCATGCCGGTGGGCTACCTGCCCGACATGTTCGGCCACGTGGCCCAGATGCCCCAGATCCTGGACCAGTTCGGGTTCCGGCACGCTGTCGTGTGGCGGGGCGTCCCCGCGGCCGTCGACCGCAGCGGGTTCTGGTGGGAGGCACCCGACGGGACCACCGTGCGGGCCGAGTACATGCCCCAGGGCTACGGCAACGGCTCGGCGCTACCGGACGACGCCAAGGTGTTCGTCGAGGCGGTGGCCGGCTTCGCCGAGACCTGGCGGGACCTCCTCGTCGGCCCGGTGCTGTGGATGAACGGCACCGACCACCAGCTGCCCCAGCCGTGGTTGGGCCGGGTGGTGGCCGAGGCCAACGACATCCAGGACGACTACGACCTGCGCGTCGTGTCCCTGGCCGAGCACCTGGCGGCCGCCCCCACCGAGGGCCTGCCCACCTGGTCGGGCGAGCTGCGCTCCGGCGCCCGGGCCAACCTGCTGATGGGGGTGGTGTCCAACCGGGTCGACGTGCGGGCCGCCTCGGCCCGGGCCGAGCGGGCGCTGCTGGCCGGGGCGGAGCCGCTGTCGGCCCTGTTCCTGCCGCCGGACCGCTGGCCCGGCGCCCTGCTGGACGAGGCGTGGAGGGCCGTCGTCCTCAACGCGGCCCACGACTCGGTGTGCGCCTGCTCGATCGACGACGTGTGCGACGCGGTGCTCACCCGCTACCGGGAGGCCGCCGACATCGGCGAGGGCCTGGCCGCCCGCGCCGTGGCCCACCTGGCCGCCCGGGTCGACCACGGCGGCCCGCTGGTGGTGAACCCGACGGCCCGCACGCGGGACGGGCTGGTCGAGGTGGTGGTGCCGGGCACGGAGGCGCCGGAGGGGACGCAGCTGCTGCGCGCCCGCCCCGGCACGTCGACGCTGCACGCGGGGCCGCCGGAGATCGTCGTGCCCGCGGCCCAGGAGGTCGACTGGATGCCGACCGTGTCGGCCTTCGCGGTCGAGGGCGAGGACGGGACCGTGCTGGTGGCGAACGAGCGCCGCGGGACCGCCCAGCTGGTGTCGGCCGAGGTCCGCTCGGCGCTCGACGCCCTGCGCACCGGGCACGCCGGCCGGCTGCGCCTGGTCGTGCGCCAACCCGAGCAGGTGACGGTGCTGGCCCGGGTGACCGGCGTGCCCGGCTTCGGCTGGCGGGGCTGGTCACCGGGTGACGCGGCAGCGGCAGCGGTGGTCCCGGTGACGGTCACCGAGCCGGGCGAGGATGCGGGCGCCGGCACGGGCCCGGTCCTGGCCAACGGCGTGGTGACCGTGGCCGTCGACGCCACCGACGGCACCTTCGCCCTCGACGGCCAAGGCGGGCTCGGCCGCTTGGTCGACGGCGGCGACTGCGGCGACACCTACAACTGGTGCCCGCCCACCACCGACACGATCGTCGACGCGCCGGAGTCCGTCGACGTGCGGGTGCTGGAGCGGGGCCCGCTGCGAGCCCGGGTGCTGGTCACGAGCCGCTACCGGTGGCCGGCCGGGCGGGAGGGCCTCGACCGCCGTGCCGCCGCCACGGTCGACCACGACGTGCGCACGCTGCTCGAGCTGCGGGCCGGGGAGCGGGCCGTGCGGGTCGAGGTGCGCGTGGGCAACGCCAGCCGCGACCACCGGCTGCGGGCCCACTTCCCGCTACCCTCCCCCGCCGCCCGGACCCGGGCCGAGTGCGCGTTCGGGACCGTCGAGCGCGGCCCCGAGGCCGAGGGCGGGCCGACGGAGGCGCCGCTGGCCACCTACCCGGGCCAGCGGTTCGTGCAGGCCGGCGGGCTGACGGTCGTGCACGACGGCGTGACCGAGCACGAGCTGGTGGCACCCGGCGAGCTGGCCGTGACCCTGCTGCGGGCCACCGGGATGCTGTCGCAATTGCCCATGGCCACCCGGCCACTGCCCGCCGGGCCGCTCGTCCCGGCGACCGGCGCCCAGCTACAGGGACCGGTGACCCGGCGCTACGCGGTGGCGGTCGGCGACGTCGACCCCTTCGCGCTGGCGGACGAGGTGCTGGTGCCGCTGCGGGTGGCGGCGCCCTCCGACGCCGGCCGGGGCACGACGGCCGGCGCCGGGCCCGCGCCGGCGCGGGACCTGCCCGCCACCGGATCGGGGCTGACCGTCACCGGCGCCGAGGTGTCGGCCGTGACCCGGGAGGGCGACGCGCTCGTGGTGCGGGTGTTCAACCCGGCCGACACCCCCGCGTCGGTGCGGATCGACGGCCGCCGGGGCTGGCTCGTCGACCTGCGGGGCCGGCCGCTGCTGGCGTTCGAGGGCGGCTTCGAGCTGCGGGCCCGCGGCATCGCCACCGCGGTCGTCACGGATCGCTGATCAGCCGAGCGCCGGGT
>DASSUD010000495.1:0-2016 GCA_035707385.1 Acidimicrobiales bacterium | reverse complement strand
CGGTCACGCCCTTGCCCGAGGTGACGGGGAGGGCTCCGGCGCCGAACACCTTGGCGATGGCGGCCGCCTCGGCGCTGTCGTTGTGGGGGGTCGACGTGCCGTGGGCGTTGATGTGGCCGATGGCCGAGGGGGACAGGCCGGCGTCGGCCAGCGCCATCTCGATGGCGGCGACCGCCACCATCAGGCCGGGCTCAGCACCAAGGCCACGTTGTGGCCACCGAAGGCGAACGATGTCGACACGGCCGGCGCCCGGCCGATGCTGCGGGCCTGGCCCGCCACGACGTCGACGGGCAGTTCGGTGCGCTCGTGGTTGGCGGTCGGGGGCACCGTCTCGCGGTCGACCGACAGCAGCGTGGCCACGGCTTCGACCGCGCCGGCGGCCCCGATGAGGTGGCCCGTGACGCCCTTGCCCGACGTGACCGGGATGGCCCCGGGGCCGAACACCTTGGCGATGGCCGCCGCCTCGGCGCTGTCGTTGTGGGGGGTCGACGTGCCGTGGGCGTTGACGTGGCCGATGGCGGCAGGCGCGAGCCCGGCGTCGGCCAGGGCCATCTCCATGGCCGCGGCGGCGCCTGCGCCGTCCTCGACCGGGGCGGTGATGTGGTGGGCGTCGCAGGTCAGGCCGTAGCCCGACACCTCGCCGAGTATGCGGGCACCCCGGTCCACGGCCCGCTCGTAGGGCTCCAGCACCAGGAAGGCCGCCCCCTCGCCCATGACGAAGCCGTCGCGGTCCTCGTCGAAGGGCCGGGAGGCCCGGGCGTGGTCGGGGTTCCTGCTGAGCGCGCCCATGCGGGCGAAGGCGGCCATCGTCACCTGGGTGACGCAGGCCTCGGTGCCGCCGCACACCACCACGTCGGCCATGCCGTCGCGGATGTAGCGGGCCCCCTCGCCGATGGCATGGGCGCCCGTGGCGCAGGCGGTGGCCACGGCGATGTTGGGCCCGGTGAAGCCGTGGCGGATGCCGACCAGCGCGGCGGTGGCGTTGGCCATCATCATCGGCACGAGGAACGGCCCGACCTTGCCCGGCCCCTTCTCGGCGTAGGTGATGACCTGGTCCTCCAGGGTGCGGATGCCGCCCACCCCCGAGCCGGCGACGACCGCGCAGCGCAGCGGGTCGGCGCCGAGCGGCACCTCCGCGGTGGCCTGGGCGACGGCGTCGGCGGCGGCGGCGATGCCGAGCAGCGACGCCCGGTCCGTGCGGCGCGGCTCCTTCGGCCCCACGTAGGGCACGGGGTCGAACCCCTGCACCTCGCAGGCGATGCCCACGCTGTGGCGCGACGCGTCGAACGACGTGACCGGGGCCGCCGCCGACCGCGCCGCCACGAGGCCGTCCCACAGGGCATCGACGGTCAGCCCGGTGGGGGCCTTGACCCCCATGCCGGTCACGACGACCCGGGGCCGGCCCCGGTGGTCGCTGGCCCCCGTCACGCGTTGGCGGCGCTCGCCGCCAGGATCAGGTCGACGGCGTCGCCGACGGTGCGGACCTCGCCGAGGTCGTCCTCGTCGATGGTGACGTCGAGCGAGTCCTCGAGCTGCATCACCAGCTCGACCAGGTCGAGGCTGTCGGCGTCGAGGTCGTCCGCGAACGAGGCCTGCTCGGTGACCTGGTCGGCCTGCACGGACAGCACATCGACGGCGGCCTTGGTGAGGGCATCGAGGGCGGTTGCACGATCCATGGGATGACTTCCTTCGTGTCGCGGGGGACGGGGACGGGATTCAGCGACCCATGCCGAGGCCGCCGTCGACGGGGACCACGACCCCGGTGACGAACGAGGCGGCATCGTCGCACAGGAACGCCACCACTGCCGCCACCTCGTCGGGGGTGCCGAAGCGACCCATCGGCACGGCCCCAACCAGCAGGTCCTTGCGGGTCTGGGGGAGCGCGTCGGTCATGGCGGTCGCCACGGGGCCGGGCTCGACCACGTTGGCGGTCACGTTGCGGGAGGCGACCTCGCGGGCGATGGAGCGGGTCAGGCCGACGAGGCCGGCCTTGGCGGCCGCGTAATTGGCCTGACC
>DASSUD010000494.1:0-2804 GCA_035707385.1 Acidimicrobiales bacterium | reverse complement strand
GATTTGGCGTCTCTCACGTCGCCATTCGGACGTGAGAGCCGCCAAATCGCTGGGCTACTGCTTGAGCCAGTCGAGGACCCGGCCGACGCCCTCCTCCAGCGTCGTCCACGGCCGCCAGCCGAGCTGGATGGCGGCCCGGGTGGGGTCGACGGCCGACCGGGCGACCTCGCCCGGCGGGGCGGCCGCGCCCTCCGGCGGGCGGGACACGCCGGCCGCCGCCGCCATCACGTGGTACAGCGCGTTGACCGAGGTCTGGACGCCGGTGCCCACGTTGACGACCAGGCCGTCGCCCCGCTCGGCCGCCCGCACCAGGGCGTCGACCGCGTCGTCCACGTACAGGTAGTCACGGGTCTGCTCGCCGTCGCCGTAGACCGTGCACGGTTCGCCCGCCAGCAGCCGGTGGGCGAACGTGCCCACGACCCCGCCCTCGGCGTGCGGTGACTGCCGGGGCCCGTAGACGTTGGCCAGCGCCAGAGCGGTGAACTCCAGGCCGTGCAGCCGCCGGTACATGGCCAGGTAGTCGACCGCCACCCGGGTCGACACGCCGTACGGCGACATCGGGGCCAGGGCCTGGGACTCCTTGGCCGGCAGCTGGCGCGGCGGCACCTCGCCGTACATGGCTCCGCCCGACACCGCGGCCACCACCTTGCGGGCTCCCGCCACCCGGGCGGCCTCGACCACGTTGACCGTGCCGCCCACGTTGAGGGCGGCGTCGTGGGCCGGGCGGGCCACGGACGACCGCACGTCGACCTGGCCGGCCAGGTGGTACACGACCTCGGGCGCCCGCCGGGCGATCAGGTCGACGACCTGGTCGTCGCGCACGTCGATCTGGTGGAAGCGCAGGCGGTGGGTCCGGTCGGCCCGGGCCTCGGCCAGGTTGCCGAGCGAGCCGGTGGACAGGTCGTCGAGCACGTCGACCTCGTGGCCCTCGGCCAGCAACCGGTCGACCAGCGTCGAGCCGATGAAGCCGGCACCCCCCGTGACCAGCGTCTTCACCCGCAGGCCTCGGGCTGGCGGACGCCGTCGAGGCGTTCACCCGGTCCCACGACCTGCCCGTCGCCCACGACGCTGCACCCGACGACATGGGCGCCCTCGCCGACCGACGAGCCGCTGCCGATCACCGATCCGGCCACGACGGCGCCGGGCCCCACGTGCACCCGATCGAGCAGCACGGCCGCCTCCACCCGGGCCCCCGGCTCGATCACGGCCCCGGGGCCGACCACCGAGCGGACGACGGTGGCGCCGGGGTCGACCGACGCCGTCGGGTCGACCACCTCGGACGGGTCGACCGGGCCCCTCAGCCCGTCGATCAGGTCGAGCTGGGCCTGGATGTACTCCTGGGGCGTGCCCGTGTCGATCCAGTAGGCCTCGTCGTCGACGGCGTACAGGCAGCCGTCGGCCACCATGCCGGGGAACACCTCGCGCTCCACCGACGTCGGCCGCCCGGGCACGATGCGGTCGAGCACGTCGGGCTCCAGCACGTACGTGCCGGCGTTGATCATCGAGCTCGGGGCGGTCCCGGGGGGCGGCTTCTCCACGAAGGTCAGCACCCGCCCGTCGGGATCGGTCGGCACGACGCCGTAGCGGGAGGGGTCGTCGACCTTGTGGAGGGCGATGGTGCCCTCGGCGCCCGCCCGGTCGTGGAAGGCGACGAACGCCGTCACGTCGAGGTCGGTGAGGACGTCGCCGTTGAGCACGAGGAACCGCTCGTCGATGCCGGCATCGCGGGCCGCGAAGCTGATGGCACCAGCGGTGTCGAGCCGCTCGGGCTCGACCGCGTAGTGCAGCCGGACCCCGGCGCAGCAGGCGTCCGGGTAGGCGCGCCGGAACCCGTCGGGCCGGTAGCCGAGCGACAGCACGACGTCGTCGATCCCGTGGTGGGCCAGGTGCCCGACCACGTGCTCGATCATGGGCCGGTTGACGATGGGCAGCATCTGCTTCGGGCGCGTCAGCGTGAGCGGGCGCAGCCGCGTCCCCAGCCCCCCGACCAGCACCACTGCCCGCACTCAGCCCCCGGGTGGTCCCGTGGTGGCGGTGGCGGCCGCGGGGTCGGCGGGGACGGTGGTCTCGCCCGGCGCGGTGGTGTCGGTGCTGCCGGTCCCCTCGGTGGTTTCGGTGGACCCACCGGGGATGCTGGTGGCGGACGCGCCGCCGTCGGCGGCGCCCAGCTCGGCCAGGTTGGCGGCCGACTCGGGCTTGGGGATCTCGTCGGTCCCCTCGGGCACGAACGCGATGGTGTAGCCCTCGCCGTCCTCCCGGAAGCGGATGTCGTTGAAGTCGCGCCGGATCAACGCGGGCTTGCCCTCGTTGCTCTGCACGTCCTTCCACTGGGCGACCACGAGCTCGGCGGCCTCGCCGTCGCACTCCTGGTCGCCCTCCTCCCACGTCTCGCCGTTCATGGTGAGCGAGTCGTCGGTGAGCTCGATCCCCGCGCCCTCGAGGAAGGCACCGAGCGTGGCGTTCTCGCCGGCGCCGCCCGAGGAGAACGGGTGGATGTGGATGACGCCGTCGGCGTGGGTGTGGATGCCGATGGGGCTGTCGAACTCCGGCCCGGCCGGCTGGAACTCGCCGCAGATGCTCACCCCGTAGGCGGCGTGCCAGTGGTCCTCGTTGACGATGGGGCGGATGCGGGAGTCGGACTTGCGCTCGTTGGCCGCGAAGGCGATGAGACCCACGCCGAGGAGCACGATCACGCCGATGACACCGGGGAACATCAGGTTGCGCTGCCGGCCGCCCGACGCACGCCGGCCGCCGGCGCGCGCCGCCCGCGCCACCTTCTTGGACGAGGACGCCTTACCCATAGG
>DASSUD010000493.1:0-2824 GCA_035707385.1 Acidimicrobiales bacterium | reverse complement strand
CGGCTACAACCACCCGGCCCGCACCGCCGAGCGGGTGGCCATGCTCGACCTCGTGTCGGGCGGCCGGGTCGAGTTCGGGTCCGGCGAGTCGTCGTCCGAGGCCGAGCTGGGCGGGTTCAACGTCGACCCCGTCACCAAGCGCGAGGCGTGGCTGGAGGGCCTGGAGACGGCCGTGCGGTGCATGACCGAGACGCCCTTCACGGGCGTCAACGGCACGTTCGTCTCCATGCCACCCCGCAACGTCGTGCCCAAGCCGGTGCAGAAGCCGCACCCGCCGCTGTGGGTGGCGTGCTCCCGCCGGGACACGATCCTGCTGGCGGCCGAGAAGGGCATCGGGGCGCTCGCCTTCGCCTTCATCGACCCCGAGGAAGCGGTCCAGTGGGTCACCGACTACGAGCAGACCCTGGCCGAGCGGTGCGTGCCGGTCGGCCAGTCGGTCAACGCCAACATCGCCTGCGTCACCCAGATGATGTGCGCGGAGACCGAAGAGGAGGCGTTGCACCGCGGCCTGGAGGGCGGCAACTTCTTCGGCTACTCCCTCGGCCACTACTACATCTTCGGCGAGCACGAGCCGGGCAGGACCGACGTGTGGGCCGAGTTCGTGGAGCGGCGCGCCGAGCGGGGCTTCTCGCCCGAGGTCCAGGCCGCGCTGGAGGCCGAGCGGCTCGGCGCCAAGCTGGCGGCCGGGGACACCACCGGGCTGCGGGGCGCCACCGGCACCCCCGACCAGATCCGCGAGTACCTGCTGCGGTTCGAGGAGGCCGGCGTCGACCAGGTCATCTTCGTCATGCAGGCCGGCAAGAACCGCCACGAGGACATCTGCGAGTCGCTGGAGCTGTTCGGCACCCGGGTGCTGCCCGAGTTCAAGGAGCGGGACGAGGCGCAGGTGGCGGCCAAGGCCGAGCGCCTGGCCCCGGTGTTCGAGGCCGCCCTGGCCCGCAAGCCACCGCCCGGGCCGCGCCTGCCCGACGGCTTCTCGTTCCCCGCCCTGCCCGTGAAGATGGTCGGCGACAACGCCGAGGGACGGGCGTGGCTCCGCAGGTTCGCCGACGACAGCGCCGTCGGCGAGAGCATCCTGGACCTCGGCTGATGGCCGGGGCGGGCGGCGACCTCGGTGGTCGCGTGGCGCTGGTCACCGGCGGCGGCTCCGGCATCGGGGCCGCCGTGGCCCGCCGCCTGGCGGCCGAGGGCTGCCGGGTGGTGGTGGCCGACATCGCCGGCGACAGCGCCGCGAAGGTGGCCGAGGAGGTGGGCGGCCGGGCCCTCACCCTGGACGTCGGCGATGCCGGCGCGTGGGAGCCGGCGGTGGCGGGCATCGTCGAGGACGAGGGTGGCCTCGACATCGCCCACCTCAACGCCGGTGTCGCCACCGGCGAGGGCGACATCACCGCCCTGACCGACGAGCAGTACCAGCGGGTCCTCGGCGCCAACCTCAACGGTGTGGTGTACGGCACCCGGGCGGCGGCCCGGGCCATGGCGGCGGCCGGCACGGGCGGGTCGATCGTGGCCACCGCGTCGCTGGCCGGGATCATCGCCTTCGGCCCCGACCCGATCTACACGCTGACCAAGCACGCGGTCGTCGGGTTCGTGCGGGCGTCCGCGGGCCCGCTCGGCGCCTACGGCATCACCCTCAACTGCCTGTGCCCGGGGGTGGTCGACACCCCGCTGCTCGGCGACGCGGGCCCCATGCTGTCCCAGTCCGGCTACGAGCTGATCCCGCCGTCCGACATCGCCGACACCCTGGTGCGGGTCGTGCGGGGCGGCCGCACCGGCGACGCGTGGGTCTGCCTGCCCTGGCTGGAGCCGGCGCCGTTCGAGTTCGCGACGCCGGACCTGATGCCGCCCGCCTGACGGCGGCGGTCACATGACGGGCAGGGTCCCGGCCGCCGCCGTGCGGTAGAGCGCGCGGACCATGGCGGGCCCGCCGTGGCGCAGCCGCCCGATCTCGGCCCCGATCGCCACCACCCGCGCCCACGAGGCGTCGGGCACGGCCCAGGCCACGTCGACGCTGCGGGCGAGGTCGTCCAGGTGCACCACCTGCTCGACGATCCGGGTGTCGAGGTAGGCGTCGAGGGGCATGACCTGGCCCGCGCCCCGCACCAGGCGGTCCGCGGGCTCGGCCGGCAGGCGCCGATCGAGCGCGGCCAGGGCCGCCCGGGCCCGGGCGACGATCTCGTCGCGGCCCTCGGCGGCCACCGCCGCCCCCCGGTCCCGGATCGCGGCGTGGTCGTCCTCGCCCAGGCGGGCCACGTGGTGGGCGAAGTAGCCGGCGGCGGTGGCGTGGTCGGGCGCGCCGGGAGGCGGCGGCTCGTCGAGGTACTCGCCTACCAGCCACACCCCGCCCCGGGCCAGGTGGCCGGCCAGGCCGCTGACCGCCTGGCCCTCCAGCACGGAGGGCCGGTCCCAGGCGCCCGCCACGGCCGGGTCGGCCAGCGCCGCCACGACGGCGCGGGCGCCCGCCAGGTAGATCTCGACCGTCGACGTGGTGGGCGCGGGCATCGGCCCAGTATGGGTCAGGGCTGCTCGCGTGCCGTCAGCGTGATCCCCTGCCCCGTGAGGGTGAGGACGTCGCCGTCGAGGGTCATGGCCGGCCCGCCGGCCAGGAAGTCCTGCACGGCTGCATCCTGGCGGGCGCGATCGTCCGGGCAGCCCATCAGGGTGGAGGCGAAGCCCTCGACCTCGAGCGTGCCGTCGTCGATGGCGAACCCGGCGGTCATCGCGTTGCAGCCTGCATCGACCGCCAGCCTCCCGGCCTCGAAGGCGAGGGTGATCTCGGTGCCGGCGACCAGGGTCAGCCCCTCGACCTCGGTGGACGTGAAGGCCC
>DASSUD010000492.1:0-28616 GCA_035707385.1 Acidimicrobiales bacterium | reverse complement strand
CCGCCCCCTCTCCCCCGGTCGGCGTCACCGGGCCGGCACCCGCCCCGGCCCGGTGGCGCTACGCCGTGGCCGACGCCCGCGCCGTCACCTGGCGCAACCTGCTGGCCTACGTGCGCGTCCCGGAGCTGGCGGTCTTCAGCTCGATCCAACCGGTCATGTTCGTGCTGCTGTTCCGCTACGTGTTCGGCAACTCGATCAACCTGTCCGACCCGTCGATCGCCTACGTCGACTACCTGATCCCCGGGATCATGGTCCAGACGGCGGTGTTCGGCTCGGCCGCCACGGGCATCGGCCTGGCCGAGGACCTGCAGAAGGGCCTCATCGAGCGGTTCCGGTCCCTGCCCATGGCCCGCTCCGCGGTGCTGGCCGGGCGGACCCTGGCCGACTCGGTCCGCAACGTGTTCGTGATGGTGCTGATCACCGTGGTCGCCGTCATCGTCGGGTTCCGGATCCACGGCGGGCTGCCGGCCTTCGTGGCCGCCATCGGGCTGATACTGCTGTTCGCCTTCGCCATGTCGTGGATGATGGCCACGGTCGGCCTCCGCTCCCCCAACGGCGAGGCGGCCCAGGCGGCCACCTTCCCGCTGCTGTTCCCGCTCACCTTCGCCTCCTCGGCCTTCGTGGACACGTCGTTCATGCCGGGCTGGCTGCAGGTGTTCGCCAACCACCAGCCCGTGACCGTCACGGTGGACGCTGCCCGCGACCTCGTGCTCGGCCAGCCCGTCGGCTGGGGCGTCGCCGCCTCGATCGCCTGGTCCGTGGGGATCGTGGCGGTGTTCGCCCCGCTGGCGGTGCGGCACTACCGCCGGGCGGCCTGACCGCCCGCAACCCCGCGGGGGACGGCCACGGTGGCGCGGCGGTCGCCGCGGCCGTCCCTCGCTGACAAGCTGGCCGCATGGCAGCGGACCTCTCCCCCACCCCGCGGTCGGTGGCGGCGTCGATCGAGGAGCTGATCGGCGGCGCCGCCGGCCGGCGGCCGTTCCGCCACGCCGACGGCAAGTCCGGCTCGACCCTCGAGCGCCTGGACATCGACGGCGAGCCCCACGTGCTCAAGCGCATGCACGTGGCCGACGACTGGCTGGCCCGCAGCATCGGCGACCTCGGCTGCCACCAGGTCACCGTGTGGGCGTCGGGCCTCCTTGACCTGTTCCCGCCCTCGATCGACCACACGGTGGTCGGCGCCGCCCGCGGCTTCGGCCCCCAGGGGTGGGGGGCGGCACTGCTGATGCGGGACGTGGGCGACCACCTGGTCCCCGAGGGGGACGCCGCCGTCCCGCTCGACCAGCACGCCACCTTCCTCGACCGCATGGCCGAGCTGTCGGCCCGGCTGTGGGGCTGGATCGACACCGTGGGCCTGACGCCGCCGTCGATCCGCTGGAGCATGTTCGGCGACGGCATGCTGGCCTGCGAGGAGGCCCGGGGCTGGCCCGACCCGGTGCCCCGCATCGTGGCCCGGGGCTGGGCCGCCTTCGACGAGCGGGCGCCCGCCGGCGCCTGCCAGGCGGTGCGGGCGTTGCGGGCCGAGCCGTGGGTGCTGGCCGACGCCCTCGCCGGCACGCCGTCGACGTTCCTGCACGGCGACTGGAAGATGGGCAACCTCGGGATCCACCCGGACGGCCGCACGATCCTCCTCGACTGCGCCTACCCCGGCGAGGGGCCCGCCTGCGCCGACCTGGGTTGGTACCTCGCCCTCAACCGGGCCCGGCTCCCGGAGTCGAAGGAGGCGGCCATCGACCGCTTCCGGTCCGCCCTGGAGCGCCACGGCGTCGGCACCGCCGGCTGGTGGGACCGCCAGCTCGACCTGTGCCTGCTGGGCACCCTCGTCCAGTTCGGCTGGGAGAAGGCGCTGGGCGACGACGCCGAGCTGGCGTGGTGGGCGGACCGCGCCCGGGCAGGTGCGGCCCGGCTCTAGTCCGATCTGGCGGCACATGCGCCGAGCATTCGGCGTATGCGCCGCCAGATCGGGGTTCGGTCAGTCCCCCGGCGAGCGGTCGTGGGTGGCCGGCTCCGGCTCGGGCTCCGGCTCCGGGTCCGGCAGCGGGGTCTCCGGCGCGCCGTTGAGGGCGGCGACCGCCCCGTTGCCGCCCGGCAGGGACACGGTGCCGGCGGCACGGGCGGCGTCCTCCCGGGCGTCCTTGCGGATCGACAGCCAGATCGACACGGCCAGCACGACGGCGATGACGCCCAGGCTGGCCAGCGTGGGGATGTGGTACCACTCCGACAGGATCATCTTGACGCCCACGAAGGCGAGGATGACCGCCAGGCCCTGCTGCAGCAGCGAGAACTTCTCCCGCAGGTCGGCCAGCAGGAAGTAGAGCGCCCGCAAGCCGAGGATGGCGAAGGCGTTCGAGCTGAAGACGATGAACTGCTCGCGGCTGACCGCCAGGATGGCCGGGATCGAGTCGACGGCGAACACCACGTCGCTCGTCTCCACCACGATGAGCACCGCGAACAGCGGGGTGGCCAGCAGCTTGCCGGCGTGCCGCACGAACAGGTGCTGGCCGTTGTACTCGGTGCTCGACGGGATGACCTTGCGCACCAGGCGGAGCACCGGGTTGTGCTCGGGATGGACCTCGTCGTCGCTGTGGCGCAGCATCCGGGCCGCGGTGATCAGCAGGAACGCCCCGAACACGAACAGCATCCACTCGAACTGCTCGAGCAGCGCCACCCCGGCGAAGATGAACACGAACCGCAGCACCAGGGCGCCGAAGATGCCCCAGAACAGCACCCGGAACTGGTACGCCCGGGGCACCGCGAAGTAGCTCATGATCAGCGCCCACACGAAGACGTTGTCGACGCTGAGGCTCTTCTCGATCAGGTAGCCGGAGATGTACTCGGTCGCCGCCTGCCCGCCGTGCCAGCCCAGCATGACGAACGTGAACGACAGGCCGATGCCGATCCACACGGCCGACTCGATGGCGGCCTCCTTGGTGGACGGCGCGTGCGGCCTGCGGTGCACGATCAGCAGGTCGCCGACGAGCAGCACCGTCACGAAGGCCAGGAAGGCGATCCAGGCCCAGAGGGGGACCGTGAAGCTGGCGAAGTTGCCGTCGCCGCCCGAGGATTCGGACGCCAACACGGCGAGGGACGAGAACACCAGTTACCTCCGGCTGTGTGCCACGGGGACTACCAGCCGAAGGTCTCGCCCGCCACCGGGGCCGAGATCACCGGGCCGTGTGACGGTTGCCCGCCCCATGGCCGTACTGACGATGATCACGTCGAGGGCTACTCCCCTTCGGTCCTGGGGAGTCTACCCCCGCGAAGCCCGGGGCCATCCTGCCGGTCTCTCAGCGGGTGTCGGACGTGGCGCTGCCCACGATGGCCTGGGCCGCCGCCAGCCGGGCCACCGGGACCCGGAACGGTGAGCACGACACGTAGTCGAGGCCCACACGCTGGAAGAACGCCACCGACGCCGGATCGCCGCCGTGCTCGCCGCAGACGCCCAGCTTGAGCCTGCGATTGATCCCCCGGCCCCGCTCGACCGCCATCTCGACCAGGGCGCCGACCCCGCCGACGTCGATGGTCTCGAACGGGTTGCGGCGCAGGAGGCCCCGCTCCAGGTAGGCGGGCATCAGCCGGGCCTCGACGTCGTCGCGGCTGAAGCCGAAGGTCATCTGGGTCAGGTCGTTGGTCCCGAAGCTGAAGAAGTCGGCCACCTCGGCGATCTCGTCGGCCCGCAGGGCGGCCCGGGGCGTCTCGATCATCGTGCCGATGCTGACGTCCAGCTTGCGGCGGGAGCCCTTCAGGGCCAGGGCGATGGCGTCGGTGACCCACCCCCGGGCCTCCGCCATCTCCTCCCGGGTCACGGTGAGCGGGATCATGATCTCGACCACGGGCTTGCCCCCGGCCTTGGCCCGGTGGAGGGCGGCCTCCATGAGCGCCCGCACCTGCATGGCGTACAGACCCGGCTTGAGGACGCCCAGGCGGACGCCGCGGGTCCCCAGCATGGGGTTCTGCTCGCGCCACGACCGCGCCGCGTCCAGCAGCTTCTGCTCCTCCCGGCTGAGGCTGCCCGACGCCTCCCGCACCGCCAGCTCCTCGACGCTGGGGAGGAACTCGTGCAGGGGCGGGTCCAGCAGCCGGACGGTGACCGGCAGGCCGTCCATGGCCTCGAGGATGTCGACGAAGTCGTCCTTCTGGGCCGCCCGCAGCTTCTCCAGCGCCGCGGCCTCGCCGTCCGGGGTGTCGGCCAGGATCATCTCCCGCACGATCGGGAGCCGGTCCTCCCCCAGGAACATGTGCTCGGTGCGGCACAGGCCGATGCCCTCGGCGCCCAGCTCGCGGGCCTTGGCGGCGTCCGCGCCGGTGTCGGCGTTGGCCCGCACGCCCAGCCGGGCCCGGCGGGGGTTGCGGCCCTGGCGCAGGGCGTCGGCCCAGCCCAGCAGCGTGTCCAGCTCGGCCGGGGCGTCGCTGGCGGCGAGCTCGACCTCGCCCAGCACCACCTGGCCCGTGGTCCCGTCGAGCGAGATCACGTCGCCCTCCTTCACGGTGACGCCCCCGGCCGTGAACGACTTCCCGGAGATGGCCACGCCCTCGGCGCCGACCACGGCGGGGATGCCCCAGCCCCGGGCCACCACGGCCGCGTGGCTGACCAGGCTGCCCCGGGCCGTGAGGATGCCCTCGGACGCCTGCATGCCGTGGACGTCGTCGGGGGAGGTCTCGGCGCGGACCAGGATCACCTTGGCGCCCGCCGCCGCGGCCGCGGCGGCCGAGTCGGCGGTGAAGTAGGCCTGGCCGACCGCCGCCCCCGGCGAGGCCGCCAGCCCGGTGGCGATGACCTCCACGTTCTCGGACGCGAACTGGGGGTGGAGCACCTGCTCCACGTGGTCCTCGGTGATGCGCACCAGCGCCTCGGCCCGGGAGATCTTCCAGCCCCGGCGGCGCTGGTTGGTCATGTCGACCGCCATGCGCAGGGCGGCCCGCCCCGTGCGCTTGCCCACCCGGGTCTGGAGCATCCACAGCTTTCCCTGCTCGATGGTGAACTCGGTGTCGCACATGTCCCGGTAGTGGGCCTCCAGCCGGGAGAAGATGCCGAGCAGCTCGTCCTTCACGCCGGGGAAGTGCTTGCCCAGGTCGTCGAGGTTCTCGGTGTTGCGTATGCCGGCCACGACGTCCTCGCCCTGGGCGTTGACCAGGAAGTCGCCGTAGGGCTTGTCCTCGCCCGTGGCGGCGTTGCGGGTGAAGCCGACGCCGGTGCCGGACTCGTCGTCGCGGTTGCCGAACACCATGACCTGCACGTTGACGGCGGTGCCGAGGTCGTGGGGGATCTTCTCGCGCTCGCGGTAGGCCCGGGCCCGGGGGCTCTCCCACGAGCTGAACACAGCCTCGATCGCGCCCCGTAGCTGGCGCTGGGGGTCCTGGGGGAAGGCCCGGCCCGTCCTGGCCTTGACCAGCTTCTTGTAGATGACGCACAGGTCGCGCAGGGCCTCGGCCGGGAGCGCGGCGTCGGAGTCGACCTTGGCGTTGCCCTTGGCCCGCGCCAGCTCGGCGTCGAAGCCCTCGCCGTCGAGGTCCAGCACGATGCGGGCGTACAGGGCGATGAAGCGCCGGTAGGAGTCGTAGGCGAAGCGCTCGTCCGAGGTGACGAGGGCGAGGCCCTTCACGCTGCGGTCGTTGAGGCCCAGGTTGAGGACGGTGTCCATCATCCCGGGCATCGAGAACTTCGCGCCCGAGCGGACGCTGACCAGCAGGGGGTCGGACGGGTCGCCGAGCCGGCGCTTCATCGCCTTCTCCAGCCTGCCGACGTGCCGGGCGACCTCGTCGGTGAGGCCCTTCGGCCAGCCCGAGCGCATGTGGTCCCGGCAGGCGTCGGTGGTGATCGTGAAGCCGGGCGGCACGGGCAGCCCGAGCACCGAGGTCATCTCGGCCAGGTTGGCGCCCTTGCCGCCGAGCAGGTCCTTCAGATCCATCGGCGGCCGCGGGTGACGATGGTCGAACGCGTAGACGTACGGCACGGCGTGCCCCCTCATCGTTGTTGCGCGGCTGTGTGCGAGCCTACGCCCGCGATGCGGCCGCCGAGGTCAGCCGCTGGGACCGAAGCGCTCGACCCGGATGCTGCCGGGCGGCACGCCCAGCCCCACCAGCACGTTGCCGGCCGCCTCCGCGAACCCGGCGGAGCCGCACACGTACGCCGTCGCCCCCTCGACCACCAGCGGCGCGAGGTCGGCGGCGCCCAGGCGGCCGGCCGCCCGGCCGGCGCCCGGCGGCGCCTCCCGCGTGTAGGCGACGGTGACCTCGGGGCCGGGAAGCTCGTCGCGGTAGTACAGGTCGGCCGGGCGGCGCACCGACACCGCCAGCCGCACCAGGTCCGACCGGCCACTGGCCCGGGCCAGGCGCAGCATCGACATCAGGGGCACGATCCCCGAGCCCCCGCCCACCAGCAGCGCCGGCGTGTGGCCCGGCCACACGAACCAGCCACCGATCGGGCCCCGCACCTCCAGCCGGTCGCCGGGCCCCACCACCTCGTGGAGGTAGCCGGACACCTCGCCTTCGTCCAGCAGCTCGACGGTGAGGTCGATCTGGGCGCCGTCGCCGGGAGCGGAGGCCACCGAGTACGACCGCTGGGCCCGGTAGCCGTCGGGGGCGGTGAGGCGCACGACGAAGTGCTGACCGGCCAGGAACGGCGACGGCCGCTCCAGGGCCAGGCGGAACGTCTTGGCCCGCTCGGTCTCCGGCCACAGGCCGACGACGGTGGCGGTCTGCCACGGGGTCGGCCGGCCGGGTCCGGCCGCGGGGAGGCCGTCAGTCACCCTGGTAGCGCTGCTCGAGCCAGGGGTCGCCGCGGTCGTGGTAGCCGTTGCGCTCCCAGAAGCCGGGCGTGTCGTGGTCCGCCAGCCCGAGGCCCGACACCCACTTGGCGCTCTTCCAGAAGTACAGGTGAGGCACCAGCAGCCGGGCGGGCCCCCCGTGCTCGGACGGCAGCGGGGCGCCGTCGGCCTCCCACACCACCCAGGCCCTGCCGCCGGTGACGTCGGCCAGGGGCAGGTTGGTGGTGTAGCCGGTGTGGGACCGGGCCAGCACGAACGCGGCCTCGGGCCGCGGGCCGGCCGCAGCCAGCAGGGTGTCGACCGACACGCCGTCGAAGTGCATGTCCAGCTTCGACCACGTCGTCACGCAGTGGATGTCGCCCCGGTAGGACGAGGCCGGCAGGGCGTGGATCTCGTCCCAGGTCCAGGTCGTCGGGCGCTCCACCAGGCCGTCGACGGTGAAGGTCCACGAGGTGGTGTCGAGCCGGGGCGTCACCTCGGCGCTCAGCACCGGCCAGTCTGCCCCCGTGTCGTACTGCCCGGGTGGCAGCCGGCCGCCCTCGGGCTGGCGGCGCCGGCCGAAGAACCCGCGCGTCGGTCCGCTCATCGGCGCAGGCTACCGGCGGGCCCGCAGGCTGTACATGAGCGGCAGCGACGGGGTGCCGGGCGGCAGCCGGTAGGTGTCGCGACCCTCCCTGACCAGGAACGGCCAGCGGGGGAACAGCGTGTAGTCGTGCTCGTGGAACAGCTCGAGGGTGTACCCCGCGTCGAGGATCGCGGTCAGGACCTCCGCGATGCCGTGGGTCCACTCGTAGGTCTTGTTGGTGGTGGTGGCGGCGTCGAGGTCCGCGTAGGTGCCCGGCTCGTCGAACTCCAGCGGCTCGGTGTGGAAGTACGGATGGGTGACGGTGAGGTCGTCGTCGCCGAGAATCGACTGCACCGGGTGGAACTCGGCCAGGTAGAGGAACCCGCCCGGCGCGGTCAGGGCCGCCATGACCCCGGCCCAGCGCCCCACGTCGGGCAGCCAGTTGAGGGCGCCGAGGCCGGTGTACACGATGTCGAAGGCCCGGCCCCCCACCGCCTCGGCGGCGTCGTAGACGTTGCCGACGAGGAAGGTGCCGTCGAGCCCGGCGCGGCCGGCGGCGCCGTTGGCCGCCGCCACCGCGGCCGGTGAGATGTCGAGGCCCGTGACCCGGGCGCCGCGCCGGGCCCACGACAGGGTGTCCATCCCGAAGTGGCACTGCGGGTGGACCAGCGTCAGGCCCGCCACGTCGCCCACCTCCGCGATCTCGAACGGGCGCAGCGTGGTGGCCTCCGGTTCGGCCAGGAAGGCCTCCAGGCCGTAGAACTCGCTGGCCACGTGGAGCGGGGCCCGCTCGTCCCAGTAGTCCCGGTTGGCCGCGTACCACTCGTCCTCGTCGGTCACCGGGCGAGCCTGGCACCATCAGGGCATGGTGGGGAAGGCGAAGGGGCCGCCGGGCACCTCGGGAGCCGAGTTCGACCCGAAGTGGACCATGCCGTCCTTGCCGTCGGCGGGGATCACGAACACCCACGTCCCCGCGGCCGTGCCACCGTTCGAGATGTCCTCGGGCAGGTCGGCGGTCGGGTAGGCCGCGTCGGCCTCGATCCCGTCCACCGACACCCGCACGTCGTCGTTCCCCGGCAAGAACCGGCCGCCGTCGGCCCCCTGCATGTTGCCGGTCACGGTCAGGAACCGGGTGCCCTCCTCGGCCCGCTGGCCGGCGTAGTCGAGGGCCACGGTGCCGGTGAGGCTGCTGATCGTGGCGTGGCCGCCGATCATCTCGCCCTCCACCGCGGCGGGCATCGTCAGGGTGATCGGGTAGCCCGGGTCCGGGACGGTGCCCGACAGCGGGACCGCGGCAGGGACGTAGCCCTCCTCGCCCACCTGGAACGTGTAGTCCGCCAGGTCGTCGTCGGTGGCCTCGGAGTCGAGCAGGAACACGGCCTCGAACTCGGACCGGCCCCCCGCCACCACGATCTCCTCCTCCAGGGCGTCTACCGGCGCGGGAACGCGGCTGCCCTCGGCGTCGAGCAGCGACAGCAGCCAGGGCGACACCGTCAGGTCGTCGCCGCCCTCGCCGGTGTTCGCCACCGTGAAGCCGATCACCGCCTGCGGGTCCGTCTCGGACCCGAACTCGTCCACCCCCGCGCCCTGGAAGGCCACGTCGGTGACGGTCCAGGTCGCGTGGGCGTAGGTCGTCTCCCGGGGGAGGTCGAGGTCGACGGCCACCGGTTCGACCTCCCGAGGCTCGGCCTCCGTGGTGTCCTCGGTCGTGTCGACGTCCGCCATCTCGTCGGCGGCCTCGTCGAGCGCCGCCTCCAGGTCGTCGGCAACGCGGTCGTCGTCGCTCCCGCCCCCGCAGGCACCGAGCGCCAGCGTGGCCACGACCAGTGCCGCCGTCCCGATCCCGCCGAACCGGTGTGCTGCCATGACTGCCTCCTTCGCAGGTCCATCCGCCTGGACGCCTCGATGCTGCGACCACGGACGGTGGCCCGGAACGGGCATCTCCCCGGTTCTGAAGGCGCACACGCGACCGCGGGGCGCGCGTCGCCCGGGCCTGTTCCCGGGCGCCCTCCACCGGGTCGGCCCGGATCAGCGCCCCCCGACGCTGATCCAGACGGCCTCGGAGGCGGCGAGCAGCCGCCCGTCGCGGCCGTAGATCCCGGCCCGGCCGTAGGCCTTGCGGCCGTCCGTCCCCGCCGAGGAGGCCACGACCATGTACTCGTCGCCGGGCAGGAGCGGGCCCCGGACCTCGCCGCGCAGGCGCCCGAGGAGCGCCACGGCGCCGGGCCGCATGTTGACCCACGCCGTGGGGCAGTCGAGCGCCGCCCACACGGCCGCCGGGGAGAGGCGGCCGTGCGGTCCGGCGTGGCGTTCACCCGGCGAGAGCACGCAGGCCATCCGCCCGGAGCCGTCGGCGACGGCCCCGGGGAACAGCCGCAGGCCGTCGCCCGCGGCCCGATCGGTGCCGCACACGAAGCACCCGGGGAACGGGTGATCGTGGTGGCCGGGGAACCGGGCGGGCGCCGAACGGGCCTCGGCCCAGGTCACGGGCTCCGGGGCCCGCACGACGCCCGGCGACCGCCGGGCGGTCACGAGGACCGTGCCGCGGTGGACCAACCGGGCCCCGCCCTCGCCCGCCTCCAGATCCACCGGTGTCTCGAGCGGGGTCGGCGCCCGCAGCGTGACCTCCACCGGTCCGCCGCCGGCGCCCGCCAGGTGACCGGCGACCATGCCGGACACCCAGCCGCCGTTGACCATCCCCGGCGGGCCGCAGCGGTCCGCCGGGAACGTCAGCGAGCTCGCGAGCCAGGCGTCGTCGAGGCGGGGACCGGTCGCCGGGCCGACCGCCGTCATCGTGCTCACCGGGTCACCCCCACCGCGGCTGGGCGTCGGGGTCGAGGCCCAGGCTGGCCTTGCCGACGATCTCGTAGACCGCCAGGCGGTTGGCGGGGTGGATGCGCCCGAGGCGCACGTCCCGGAACAGCTGCTCGATGCGGTTGCGCTTGAACAGGCCGGACCCGCCGGACATGTCGAGGGCGGTGTCGACGATCTCGAAGGCCCGGGCGACGGCGAAGTGCTTGGCCGCCACGATCTTGACGGGCCAGTCGAGGCCGTGGTCGACACCCTCGCTCCACTCGTCGCACACCCGCCCGAGGTAGGTCTCGGTGGCCTCCAGCGCCATGCGCATCTCGGCCACGCCCCGCTGCACCTCGGGGTGGTGCGCCATCGAGCCGGTCAGCCCGATCGAGCCCCGCTTGCCGGCCGAGGAGACCACGAGGTCGTAGGCCCGGCGGGCGGCCCCGATGTAGACGTTGCCGAAGCCGAGCAGGCCCCACGCCAGCAGGGCCACGTGGAACAGGTCGGCGCCGGCGGCGCCGGGCACGGTGACGACCGGCACCAGCTCGTCGGGGACGAAGGCGCCGTCGAACACGGTGTCGTTGCTGGCGGTCGCCCGCATGCCCATGGCGTCCCACGTCTGCTCGATGCGGTAGCCGGCGGCATCCCGGGGCAGGAAGCCGTGGATCACCGCCGGGGACGCGGGGTCGGAGGTGTCCATGGCGTGGAAGCCCAGGTAGCTCCACACCGGGGACAGGCTGCCGAACACCTTGCGGCCGGTGATCTCCCAGCCGCCCGGCACCTTGCGGGCCTGGGTGGTGGAGGCGAACAGGCCGAGGTCGTTGCCCGCCTCGCCGTGGCCGGCGGCGAAGACGTGGCCGTCGGCCGCCTGCTCCAGGATGAACCGGCAGCGGTCGTCCCCGAAGCGGGCCAGGTCGGCGGCCAGCCCGGTCCAGTACAGGTGCATGTTCACCGCCACCGCGGTGGCGGGGGCCACGTAGGCCAGCCGCTGCTGGAGCCGCATGACCTCGTTGAGGCGCAGGCCGGCGCCACCGAGCTCGGCGGGCACCGCCGCCAGGAGGTAGCCGGAGGCCCGCAACTCGTCGAAGTCCTCGGCGAAGAAGCGGTTGTCGCGGTCGTAGATGGGCGCCCGCTCGTCGAACCGGTGCAACATGTCGTCCGTGAGCAGGGCGGTCTCGCGGGTCATGATCGTTGTCATGGGACGATGGTGGGCGGGCTCGGTTGCACCGCGGTTGCAGGTCACTGGCAGCGGAGGGGCCCGTGGCTGAGTCCACGCCACTGCGGGTCGAGGTGCTCGGGCCCCTGCGGCTCATGGTGGACGGGCGGCCGGTAGAGGTCCCGGGGCCCCGGCGGCGGGCGGTGCTGGCGCTGCTGGCCATGGCCGAGGGCCGGGTCGTGTCCACCGGTGAGCTGGTCGACGCCCTGTGGCCCGCCGAGCCCCCCGAGTCGGGGGCCCGGGCCCTGCACAGCCACATCTCCCGGCTGCGCGGGCACCTCGGCCCGGCGGGCGACCGGCTCGTCCGGGACGCCAACGGCTACCGCCTGGCGCTGGGGCCCGGGGAGCTCGACGTGACCGAGGTCCGGGACGGCGCCGCGGACGGCCGCCACGCCGGCGACGCCGATCGGGTGGCGGCCCTCGGCCGGGCCCTGAGGACCTGGCGGGGCGGGGCGCTCGACGAGTTCGCGGAGGTGGAGCCGCTGGCGGCCGACGCCGTGGCCCTGGCCGAGCTGCGCCGCGACCTGACCGACGAGTGGCTCACCCTGCGGCTGGACCAGGTTGCGGGCGGCGGCGTCCCCGCCGACCTGGTGGCCGACGCCACCCGGGCCGCGGCCGCCGAGCCGGGGCGCGACCGCACCCACGCCCTGCTCGTGCGGGTGCTGAGCAGGGCCGGTCGCCAGGCCGACGCCCTGCGGGCCGCCCACGACTTCCGGCGCCGGCTGGCCGAGGAGACCGGGCTCGATCCCGGACCGGACCTGGTGGCCGCCGAGCAGGAGGCCGCCAGCGGCATCCTGCCCCCCGCGCCCCTGGCCGCGCCTGCGGCCCGGCCCCGGGCCCGGCCGGCGTCGCCGCTCGTGGGCCGGGAGCACGAGCTGCGGACGCTCGGCCTGCGGGTGGCCGGGGAGCGGCTGGTCACCGTGGTCGGCCCGGGCGGGGTGGGCAAGACCCGCCTGGTCCTGGAGGTGGCGGCCGACGTCGCCGAGTCCGGGCGGCTCACCCATGTGGTCGAGCTGGCCGAGATCGAGGAGCCCGGCCGGGTCGCGGCCGCCCTGGGCACCGCGCTCGGCCTCCAGGTCCGGGGGGACGACGCCGTCCTCGACGCCGCCCGGGACGCCCTGGCGGGCGGCCGCCTCCTCGTCCTCGACAACTGCGAGCACGTGATCGACGCCGCCCGCGAGGTGGCCGGGCGCCTGGTGGACGCGACCCCGGGGCTCACCGTGCTGGCCACGTCACGCCAGCCCCTCGGGCTGGCCGCGGAGCACGTCGTGCGCCTCGGCCCGCTGCCGGTGCCCGAGGCCGGCCGGGCCGACGTGGCCGCCGTCCCCGCGGTGGCGGCGTTCCTGGCCCACGCCCGGCGGCGCCGGCCCGGCTGGGAGCCGGGCCCCGACGAGGCCGCGGTCGTGGCCGAGGTCGTCCGGGGTCTCGACGGCCTGCCCCTGGCGCTGGAGCTGGCGGCCGGCCGGGTGGGGACGCTGTCGCTCGCCGACCTGGCCTCCCGCCTCGACCGGGCCCTGGACATGCTGGAGGCCGGCCGCCCGGCCGCCGATGCCCGCCACCGCACGCTGCGGGACACGATCGACTGGTCCTACCGCGCCCTGGCCGGCGGCGACCAGCGCCTGCTCGGCGCCCTCGCGGTGTTCCCCGGCGGTGTCGACCTGGCCACCGCCGAGCGCCTGGCCGGGCGCCTGGGCCTGGGCGGCGATCCGACCGCCACGGTGTCCCGCCTCGTCGACATGTCGATGCTCGCCGCCACGGGCGAGGCCGGCACCAGCCGGTTCAGGGCCCTGGAGACGGTCCGGACCTACATGCTCGACCAGCTGGCGGCCGCGGGCCTGCGGGACAGCGCCGACGCCGAGCTGGTGGCCTGGGCCGTCGACCTGGTGGCGGAGGTGCGTGGCCTGGTCACCGGGCCCGACGAGGCGGTGGCCGACGCCCGGGTCCGCTCCGAGATGGCCAACCTGCAGGCGGCGTGGACCGCCGCCCGGCGGCGCGGCGATCTCGACGCCCGTGTGGCGATCGTGGCCGGGATCGACGCGTTCACCACCTGGCGGGACGTCACCGAGGTGACGGCGTGGGCGCTGGAGCTGGCCGGCGACCCCGCCCTGGCCACCCATCCCCGGCGGGCGGAGGCGTGGGGCTCGGCCGCCCGCTCGGCCTGGCGTCAGGGCGACCTCGCCCGGGCCGAGGAGCTGGGGGCGGCCGCCGTCGCCGCGGCCACCGCTCCCGAGCAGCTGTTCATCGCCCACAGCTCGCTGGCGGCGGTGGCCCTGTTCCGGGGCGACGCGGCCGGGGCCCGGGACCTGTGGATGCGGGCGGCGGAGCACGCTCCTGCGGACATGGCCGCCGCGCTGCACGCCCCCGCGGCGCTCGGCGCGCTGTACCAGGGCGACGTCGCCGCCGCCCGGGACCTGGTCGACCGGGCCTTCGCCGCCACCGACGCCCAGGGCGCGCCCGCCGACCGGGCGTTCGCCCGCTACGTGGCGGCCGAGATGGCGGCGGGGGCGGACCCGGAGGGAGCGATCGAGCTCTACCGGCAGGCGATCGATCTGGCCCGCCGGGCCGGCGCCACGTTCATCGACGGCGTGGCCTCGGTGGGCCTGGTGCGGCTCTGGGGTGCCAGCGGCCGGACCGCCGAGGCGCTGGCCGGCTACCGCACCCTGGTGGAGCACTGGCGGCGGGCCGGCCACTGGACCCAGATGTGGACCACGCTGCGCAACCTCGTCCTCGTCCTGGTGGACACCGGTCAGGCCGAGACCGCCGCGCTGGTGCTGGGGGCGGCCGACGCCGCCCCCGCGGCACCGGCGGTGTCCGTCGACGAGGTGGCGGCCGCGATGGCCGAGCTCGACGCCCGGCTGGCCGCCGAGCTGGGCGAGGAGCGCCGGGCCGCGGCCCGGGCCCGCGGGGCGGCCCTGCCCCGGGGCCGGGTGGTGGAGATCGCCCTCGCCGCCATCGACGAGGTGGCCTGACACCGGGGGCGGGCGGTCGGGCGCGCCTAAACCCCTGCCGCCGCTGTCACACCCCGTCGGTAGCTTCGTGGTGATGCCCGAGTCCCCATCCCCGACATCCCCGACGGCGGGCCCGACGGCCGGCGACGGAGCCGGCGGCGAGCTGGACGGCACCACGCTCGTGCGCGCCAAGGCGCTGACCAAGCGCTTCGGCGACTTCGTGGCGGTCGACGGCGTCGACTTCGGGGTGCGGCGGGGCGAGGTCTTCGGGTTCCTGGGGCCCAACGGCGCCGGCAAGACCACGGTCATGCGGATGATCGCCTGCGTGTCGCCCGTGACCGACGGCGACCTGTCGGTGCTGGGCATGGACCCGCGCCACCAGGGGTCCGAGATCCGGTCCCGCCTCGGCGTCGTCCCCCAGGACGACAACCTCGACACCGAGCTCACCGTATGGGACAACCTGGTCATCTACGGCCGGTACTTCGGCCTGCCCCTGCGGGTGATCCGCGAGCGGGCCGCCGAGCTGCTGGCCTTCGCCCGCCTCGACGACCGGCGCGATTCACGGGTCGACCCGCTGTCGGGGGGCATGAAGCGGCGGCTCACGATCGCCCGCTCCCTCATCAACTCGCCCGAGCTGGTGCTGCTGGACGAGCCGACGACCGGGCTCGACCCGCAGGCTCGCCACCTGCTGTGGGAGCGCCTGTACCGGCTCAAGCGCGAGGGCGTCACCCTCGTGCTCACCACGCACTACATGGACGAGGCCGAGCAGCTCTGCGACCGGCTGGTGATCATGGACCAGGGCCGCATCGTGGCCGAGGGGTCGCCGCGCCAGCTCATCGAGCGCTACTGCACCCGCGAGGTCGTCGAGCTGCGCTTCGACACCCCCGAGGAGCAGGACGCCGCGCTCCCCCGCCTGGCCGGCCTCGACGAGCGCGTCGAGCCGGTGGCCGACCGGGTGCTGGTGTACACCGCGCAGGGCGACGAGACCGTCGCCCGCCTGGGGCCGGCCGGGGTGCACGCGGACTCCGTGCTGGTGCGGCGCGGGTCGCTCGAGGACGTGTTCCTCCACCTGACGGGCCGGACGCTCGATGAGTGACGCCCTGTCGTCGCTGGCCGACGCCGTCCCCCTGCTGCGGGTCACCGAACGCGAGGCCCGCACCTGGCGCCGGTTCTGGCGCACCTACGCGCTGTCCGGCGTGCTGGTACCGCTGCTGTTCCTGGGGGCGCTGGGCCTCGGGCTCGGCGGCCTGGTCGACGAGAACCGCAGCTCGGTCGAGGGGTTCGAGTACCTGGTGTTCGTGGCCCCCGGCATCATGGCCGCCACCGCCCTGCAGGCGGCGGCCGGCGACACCCTGTGGCCGGTCATGGTCAACATGAAGTGGATGCGGGGGTTCCACGCCGCCGCCGCCACCTCGCTCTCCCCCGCCGAGGTCTACGGCGGCTACCTGGTGTGGGTCGGGCTGCGCATCGCCATGAACGCGGCCATGTTCCTCACCGTCGCCGCCCTGCTGGGCGGGGTGCCGTCACCGTGGGGCGTGCTGGCCGTCCCGTTCGCCACGTTGGGCGGCCTGGCCTTCGCCTCCCCCCTGGCCGCCTACTCCGCGGCCCAGGACAGCGACGTGTCGTTCCCCATCGTGTTCCGGCTGGTGGTGGTGCCGATGTTCCTCTTCTCCGGCACCTTCTTCCCCGTCTCCCAGCTGCCCGACGGGCTCGAACCGGTGGCGCGGCTCACCCCGCTGTGGCACGCCGTCGAGCTGTGCCGCGGCGCCACCACCGGCACGCTGGGCCTGGTCGAGGCCGTGGTGCACGTGGCGGTGCTGGCCGCGTTCGTGGCGGCCGGGGCGTGGTTCGGGGTGCGGACCTTCCGCGAGAGGCTGGCCCCGTGACTGCGCTGGCGCTGGTGGGGACCCGGCGCGTCACGCGGGTGGTCGAGCGCAACGCCCGGGTGAACGTGCGCATGTGGCCCGCGTTCGTGAGCGGGTTCTTCGAGCCGGCCTTCTACCTGTTCTCCATCGGCGTCGGCGTGGGGGCGCTGGTCGGCCAGGTCGAGGGGCCGGGCGGCCGCCTGGTCGACTACGAGCAGTACGTGGCCCCGGCCATGATGGCGGTGGCGGCCATGAACGGGTGCATCTTCGACACCACGTTCAACTTCTTCGGCAAGATCAAGTACGCCCACACCTACGACGGCATGCTGGCCACCCCCCTCGGCGTCCCCGACGTCGTGCGGGGCGAGCTGACCTGGGCGCTGTTGCGGGGCGTGCTGCAGGCGGTGGTGTTCTTCCTGACCATGTGGGCCATGGGGCTGACGCCGTCCGGCTGGGGCGTGCTGTCGATCCCGGCGGCGGCGCTGATCGGTTTCGCCTTCGCGGGCGCCGGGCTGGGGCTGACGACGTTCATGCGGTCGTTCTTCGACTTCGACTACGTCGACCTCGCCATCGTCCCGCTGTTCCTGTTCTCGGGCACGTTCTTCCCGCTGTCCGAGTACCCGACCGGGCTGGCGTGGGTGGTCCGGTGCAGCCCGCTCTACCAGGGCGTGGCCATCGAGCGCGCCCTGGTGCTGGGCGAGCCGTCGTGGACTCTGCTGCTGCACGCGGCCTACCTGGCCGCCATGGGCTATGCGGGGCTGCGGGTGGCCGGCAACCGGTTGGGACGCATGCTCCAGCCCTGACACGCTGGGGCGATGGCCCAAGACGGCGGCGACCGCGACCTCACGACGCGTCGCGGGCTGACCCTGCCGGCGGTGGCCCTGGAGGAGCGGTTCGCGCGCGGCTCGGGCCCGGGCGGCCAGCACCGCAACGTCACGGCCTCGGCCGTCGAGCTGGTGGCCGACCTCAACGCCCTCGCCGGCCCCGGGGCCCGGCGGGCCCGGGCGGTGCTGGGCGAGCTGGTCCGGGTGCGGGCCGACGACTCCCGTTCCCAGTGGCGCAACCGCACCATCGCCCGGGACCGTCTCGCTGCGCTCATCGACGATGCCTCGGTCCCGGCCACCCCCCGCCGCCCGACCCGGCCGTCGCGCCGCGCCCGCCAGTCCCGGCTGGACGACAAGCGCCGGGCGGGCGAGCGCAAGCGGGACCGGTCCTGGCGCCCCGGCGACGACGCCTGAGGCCGCGCCTCGTGGCCGAGGCGGTCGGCGCTCCCGGCGTCTGTGATGCTGGGGGTCGTGCGCATCGTGTTGCTCGGGGCACCGGGGTCAGGCAAGGGCACGCTTGGCGACCGGCTGGCCGGGGAGCTGGGCCTCCCGCATCTGTCGACGGGCGACCTGTTGCGGGCCGAGGCTGCCGCCGGCACCGGGCACGGCCGCCGGGTGGCCCCGTACCTCGAGCGCGGCGCCCTCGTGCCCGACGACCTGACCGACGCCGTGGTCGGCCCCGCACTGGCGGAGGCCCGGGAACGAGGCGGCTACGTGCTCGACGGCTACCCCCGCACCGTCGACCAGGCCGAGCACCTGGCCGACGACGTCGTGGTGGTCCACCTGGCGCTGCCCGACGAGGTGGCCCGCCGCCGGCTGGCCGGCCGGGCCGAGGGCCGGGCCGACGACGCCGACCCGGCCGTGATCGACCGCCGGCTCGCGGTGTACCACGCGCAGACCGCTCCCCTCCTGGACCTCTACCGCCGGCGCGGCGCCCTCGTCACCGTGGACGGGAACCAGCCGCCGGACGAGGTCGCCGCCGCCGTGCTGACCGCGCTCGCCCCGCACCGGGGCTGAGCCGGCCCCGGCGGCCCAGACCCGCTCGCGGTCGCGACGCGGGCGACCGGCGGCACCCGGTCCTTCCACCGGGATCGCGGGCCCGGCTGTCAGGTGGCCGCTGCGTCGGGTCGGAGCCCGATCCGGATGTCGTGGGCCAGGCGGGTGAGATCTGGTCGATCGAGGATTCGCTGTTCCTGGCCGAAGGCGCGGCCCCAGTGCGCGTCGGTGAACTCACGGCCACGCCAGCACGAGGCGCCGCAGTTCCGCCCGGAGCGAGACCCATTCGGCCGGCTCGATGTCGATGACCGCGGTGCAGGCCCGGTGAAGCACGAGCATCGACGTGCCGAGGAGGTCCTGGTTCCGGTTGACCGCCAGCGTCTAGAGCGCGCCCTGCTCGATCACCGTCTCGGGCAGCAGGCTGAGTGCCGGCCGCGCCGTCGTGGGCTTCGGTGAGGGCGTCGACACCGGCCCCCATCGTGGCCGTCGGCCGAGGGACGTTCCGCCAGGGCCGCCGCCGGTCACAGGGCCAGGCGGCCGCGGAGGTGGTCGAGCAGGGCGTCGATCGGCACCCGGTCCTGGGCCATCGAGTCGCGGTCGCGGACCGTCACCGCCCGGTCGTCGAGCGTGTCGAAGTCGACGGTCACGCAGTAGGGCGTGCCCAGCTCGTCCTGGCGCCGGTAGCGCCGGCCGATGGCCTGGGTCTCGTCGTAGTCGCACATGAAGTGGGGCTGGAGCAGTCCGAGGACCTCGGTCGCCGGAGCCGACAGCTCGGCCTTCTTGGACAGCGGCAGGACGGCCACCTTGTAGGGCGCGATGCGGGGGTGGAGGCGCAGCACCGTGCGGACCTCGCCCTGGCCCTGGCCCTCGCGGGCCACCTCCTCCTCGTCGTAGGCGGCCATGAGGAGCGCCATGGCCGTGCGGGTGGCGCCGGCCGCGGGCTCGATCACATGGGGGACGTAACGCTCCCCCGCCGCCTGGTCGAAGTACTCGAGGCGCTCGCCCGACCGGGCGGCGTGCTGGCGCAGGTCGAAGTCCGTGCGGTTGGCGATGCCCTCCAGCTCGTCCCAGCCCCAGGGGAACAGGAACTCGACGTCGCTGGTGCCTACGGAGTAATGGGACAGCTCGTCCTCGTCGTGCGCCCGCAGCCGCAGCTTGTCGGCCGGGATGCCGAGGTCCCGGTACCAGTCCATCCGCGTCTCGCACCAGTACTCGTACCAGCGGGGGCCGTCGGCGGGCGGCACGAAGTACTCCAGCTCCATCTGCTCGAACTCGCGGGTGCGGAACACGAAGTTCCCGGGCGAGATCTCGTTGCGGAACGACTTGCCTATCTGGGCGATGCCGAAGGGCGGGCGCTTGCGCGACGTCTCCAGCACGTTCTTGAAGTTGATGAACATGCCCTGGGCCGTCTCGGGGCGCAGGTAGACCTCGGCGCCGGCCCCCTCCACCGGGCCGGCGTAGGTCTTGAACATGAGGTTGAACTGCCGGGCCTCGGTGAAGCTGTGCTTGGCGTGGCAGTTGGGGCACACCTCCGGGTCGTCCAGCTTGTCGAGCCGGAACCGCTCCCGGCACTCGCGACAGTCGACCAGCGGGTCGGTGAAGTTCTTCAGGTGGCCCGACGCCTCCCAGACGGCCGGCGGGGACAGGATGGCGGCGTCGAGGCCCACGACGTCGTGGCGGAGCTGGACCATCGACCGCCACCAGGCGTCCTTGACGTTGCGCAGGAGCAGCACGCCCACCGGCCCGTAGTCGTAGGTGGAGCGGAAGCCGCCGTAGATCTCGGCCGAGGGGAACACGAAGCCGCGGCGCTTGCACAGGTTGACGATCTTGTCGAACAGCTCGGACGGTGCAGCGGCGGGGGCCTCGGACATGGCGGCCCAGTGTACGGACCACCATCTGCGGTCCCGAACCATTACGACCAGGGCAGGCGGCACGAAGGGGAGGGGCAGCGGTGATAGAACGAGCCCCGTGAGCGCCTACCCCTACCCGGCGGACAGCCCCTACCCCGCGACGTCGTCGGCCGACCCGACGGCCGTCATGGGTCGCCGCAGCGGGGCCTGGATCGTCGACCTGTTGCTGTACGCGCTGCTGGCATCGTTCTTCGCGGCCACGCCGCTCAGCCCGCTGGCGAAGTACGAGGAGGTGCCCGACAACGTCGACGACCCGTGTGCGGTCATCACCCTCGACGACGACGTGTACCAGTGCCTCCGCATCGGCGACCGCGTCTACTACACGGAGGGTGCCGCCGCGGCCCTGGGGGGCGTCTTCGGCCTGGCGTGGTTCCTCGGCATCTACGGCCTGCTGCAGGGCCTCAAGGGCGTGACCCCGGGCAAGGCGCTGTTCGGCGTGCGGGTCGTGAACTCGCAGGGGCAGAGCCCGGGCATAGGTTGGTCGCTGCTCCGCTCGATCCTGTGGGTCGTGGACGGGATACCGTGGTGCTTCCCGCTGGTGGGCATGATCACGGCCTTCGCCACCAAGGGCCACCGCCGGGTGGGCGACATGGCGGCCAAGACGTTCGTGGTCGGCAAGGCCGACGCCGGGCGACCGGTCGTCGTGCCGGGCCTGACGACGGCCTACGGCACCGGGTTCGGCGCCCCGCCGGGCTACGGGCCGCCGCCCGGCGCGGGCCAGCCGCCGTGGGGTGCGCCACCCCCCGGTGCGCCGGGTGCACCCGGGCAGCCCCCGTGGGGCGCCCCGGCGCCGCAGCCGTCGCCGTGGGGCCAGCCGGCCCCTGCCCCGGGTACGCCGGCCGGCGGCTCGCCCTACGACCAGCGCCCCGCGCCGCCCACGGGTGGCTGGGCGCCCCCCGGCGCCCCGGGCGCCGGCCCCACGCCGTCGGGCGAGCAGCCGCCGGTCAGCGGCGGTCCCGGCACCGCCTGGCCCGGCCCGACGGCTGCGCCCCGCGACGAGCCCGGCGGGACCACCGAGCCGGAGGCGCCCTCCGCTTTTGCCCCGCCGACCGGCGAGCCGGCGCCGACCCCGCTCGGGCCGGTGCCCACGGGCGAGCGCGACGCCCTGCCCCCCGATCGGCCCACGGCCACCCCGCTCGGCCCCTCGCCCACCACCGACGAGACCCCCGCCGGCGAGCCCGCCGCCACCCCCCTCGGCCCCTCACCCGCCTCCGGCGAGACCTCCCGCGACGAGCCCACGCCCAGCCCCTCCCGGCCCTCGCCCCCATCCGGCGAGACCCCCCGCGACGAGCCTGGCGCCACGCCCTTCGGCGCCTCACCCGCCACCGGTGAGCCCTTCCGCGGCGAGACCGGCGCCACGCCCTTCGGCCCCTCGCCCGCCAGTGGCGAGCCGGCCACCGGCGAGACCTCCCGCGACGAGTCCGGCGCCACCCCCCTCGGCCCCTCGCCCGCCAGTGGCGAGCCCGGTACGACCGGGCGCGGTGAGCGCGAGGCGCCCGAGCCCTCGCCGGCCCCGCAGCCCGAGGCCGCCCCGGCGACCGCCCAGCAGCAGGCCACCAGCGGCTACGAGCCCCAGTGGGACGCGGCCCGCAACACCTACATCGTCTGGGAGCCCAACCGCCGCCAATGGCTCGGCTGGGACGACGCGGCCAAGCAGTGGCGCCCGCTCTGACCCGCGCGCGTCAGGTCCGGTGCAGGGCGTTCACCGAGCGCAACCGGCGTTCGAGGTGATGCTCCACGGCCCGCACCACCAGGTGGTCCACCTCTGACACCACCGGGCCGCGGGTCTCGTTCAATGCGGTCCCGAGGCGCCCGCCCAGCATGTCCTGCAGCACGACGACAGCGTCGGCGCTGACCGCCGGCCCCTGCCGGTGGGCGCCGCACCGCAGGCCGCCCTCCTCCACCGCCCACGACACCAGCGGTCCGTCGCTCCCGCAGGCCACGCACGCGTCCACCTGGGGCCGGAATCCCTCCAGCGCCAGCGCCTTGAGGAAGAAGCCGGCCACCACCAGCGGGGCGTCCTGGCCGGCCAGGGTGCGCAGGGCCCCGACCAGCATCTCGTACAGCCGGCGGTTCGGCTGGTGCTCCAGCGCCAGCTGGTCGGCCGCCTCCAGCATGGACACCGCCCGCGCCAGCCGGTCGAGGTCCTCCCGTATCGGGCGGAAGTGGTCGATCGTCTCGGCCTGCGACACGATGTCGAGCTCGCCCCGCCCCTCGTAGAGCAGGAGCGCGACGTGGCTGGCCGGCTCCAGCCGGCCTCCGAACCGGCTCTTGGTCTTGCGCACGCCCTTGGCGACGGCCCGGACCTTGCCCCGGTCCCGGGTGAGGAACGACACGATCCGGTCGGCCTCCCCCAGCTTGTACGTGCGCAGGACCACACCCCGGTCGTGGTAGAGCGGCACGGCCGCCGCCTCAGCCCCGCGAGCCGGTCATCGGGTGGCCACGCCCCCGAACCGCCGGTCCCGGCTCTGGAACTCCCGCACCGCGTCGAACAGGTGCTCGCGGCGGAAGTCGGGCCACAGCACGTCGGTGAAGATCAGCTCGCTGTAGGCGAGCTCCCACAGCAGGAAGTTGGAGATGCGGTACTCCCCCGAGGTGCGGATCATGAAGTCGGGATCGGGCATGTCGGGGGCGTACAGGTGCTGGCGGATGCGCTTCTCGGTGATCTTGTCGGCCGGCGTGCCCGCCGCCACCAGCGACCGCACGGCGTCGACGATCTCGGCCCGGCCCCCGTAGTTGAACGCCAGGTTGAGCGTCATGCGCCGGTTGTGCCGGGTCATCTCCACGGCCTCGTCGATGTGGCGCTGCACCCGCCGCGGCACGCGCCAGTCGCGCCGGCCGATGTAGCGCACCTGCACGTCCTTCTCGTGCAGCTCGTCCCGCCGGCGAAGCAGCAGCGTCTCGTTGAACCCCATCAGGAACCGGACCTCGTCGGCCGGCCGGCGCCAGTTCTCGGTCGAGAAGGCGTAGACGGTCAGCCACTCGACCCCGAGCTCGAGGGCCCCCTCGACCGTGTCGAACAGCGCCTCCTCGCCCTTGGTGTGGCCCTCCGTGCGAGGCAGCCCCCGGGCCTCGGCCCACCGGCCGTTGCCGTCCATCACGCAGGCGATGTGGGCCGGGATGCGCGCCGGGTCGATGCCGTCGGGGATCACCTGCGCAAGCTACCGCCTTCGCGGGTACACCAAAGGGTGACCAGGTCGTGGGGCATCCCGAGGAGCGGTCGTGTACGAGTGGCTGTGCAAGCGGTTCCCGTGGCTGCGCACGCCGCTGGCCGTCCACCAGCGGGTCGGCGACGTGGGCGGGGGGCCGCTGTCCTCGTCGATCGCGCTGGCGGGGTTCCTGTCGCTGTTCCCCCTGCTGCTGTTGGGCATCTCGGTGGTCGGGTTCGTGTCCGCCGGGCGGACCGACTTCGCCCAGGAGGTCATCCGCCAGCTCGGCCTGACCGGCGAGGCCGCCGAGCGCACGCTCGACACCATCGGCCAGGCAGAGGACAGCCGCCGGGCGGCGTCGGTCGTCGGGTTCCTGGGCCTGCTGTGGGCCGGGCTCGGCGTGGTGGGCACGCTGGAGCAGGCGCTCAACGCCACCTGGCAGGTGAAGGGCCGGGGCCTGGTGTCCCGTCCGATCGGGCTGGCGTGGCTGGCCGGCGCCGGGGTGCTGTTCCTGAGCTCGGTGGCGCTCGGCTCGGTGACGAGGTCGATCCCCGGCCCCGCCATCGTCCCCACGGTGGTGGTGGGCCTGGGCCTCGACGTCGTGCTGTTCCTGTGGATGTTCCGCACCCTGACCAACGCGCCCGTCGGCTGGCGCGACCTGCTGCCGGGTGCGATCGCCGGTGGCGTGGGGCTGGAGGTCCTCAAGCTGGTCGGAACGGTGTACGTCCCCCGGGCCGTCGCCTCGGCCTCGGCGCTGTACGGGTCCCTCGGCGTGGTGTTCGCCATCCTCGCCTGGCTGGCCCTGGCGGGCCGGCTGGTGCTCTACGCATCCGCCTACAACGTGATCCGCTACGAGCGCGAGCACGGCACCGTCACCGTGGGCATCGAGGTGCCGCACATCGCGGGCGAGGTCCCGCTGGAGGCCAACCGGGGGGGCGCGGTCAACGAGACCGCCCCGGACCCGGCGCCTCGACCGTGAAGACGGCCGCCACGGCGGCTCGCCACGGGGTGGGCCGCTAGGGGGTGAAGGCGCAGAACTCGTTGCCCTCGGGGTCGGCCAGGACCCGTCCAGGAGATCTCGCTGTCGCGGGGGCGCAGCACGGTGGCGCCCGCGTCGACCAGGTGCCCGACGTCGTCGGTGGTGACGTCCCAGTGGCACCGGTTCTTCGCCGCGCGCTCGTCGGTCACCGGCACGCATTTCAGGATCAGCGCGCCCAGCCCGGCGCCACCGTGGACCCAGCGGGGATTGCCGTCCGGCCTCTGTCCGACGGCACCGTCCAGCACGGCCGCCCACCAGGCGGCGAGCTCCTCCGGCCTGGCGCTGTCCACGCACAGCGCGAACGGCCGCGCCGGGGCGGCCGCCTCCGCGCGGTCGCCGGGATCCGCGAACAGGCACAGCTCGTTGCCCTCGGGGTCGCCCAGCACCACCCAGCGGCCGTGGTCGTCGAGGATCGTGGCTCCCAGGGCGACGAGGTCGGCGGGGTCGCGGCCGTACAGGTCGAGGTGGACCCGGTTCTTCGCCACCTTGGGCTCGGGCACCCGGTTGATCCACAGTGCCTGCAGCGGGCCGCCCCGCAGCACCGCGTCGCCGTCGTCGAGCAGCTTCAGGGGTCGCCCCAGGACGCGGGCCCAGAACCGGCCGACGACCGCGGGGTCGGCCGCGTCGAGGCACAGGTCCTTCCACGTGGCGACACCCATCGCGCCGACGCTAGCGGGGTGGGCGCAAACCCACGCCCATCGTCCTTGGCTGTCATACCCCCCGCATAGCCTTGCCGTGGTGCCACTCGAGGTCCTTCCCACCCCCTACGGCCCCCCGGCGCTCAGCCGGCTGCGGGTCGCCGTCGCCGCCGCCAAGGCCGGTGATCCGCTCGCACCGGTGACCGTGGTCGTGCCCAGCAACCACGTCGGGGTGACGGCGCGCCGGGCCCTGGCCACGGGCGGGGTGGGGGCCGGGCCGGGCACCGGCGTGGCCGCCGTGACCTTCCTCACCGCCTACCGCCTGGCCGAGCTGCTGGGCGCCCCCGCCCTGGCCGCGGGCGGCCGGCGGCCGGTGTCGACGCCGGTGATCGCAGCCGCCCTGCGCCGGGCCCTGCGTGACGACCCGGGCATCTTCGCCCCGGTGGCCGACCACCCCGCTACCGAGACCGCGCTCGTGGCCACGTTCGCCGAGCTGTCCGACGCCAGCCCCACCGGCCTGGCCGCGCTGGCCGGGGCCGGCCGGCGGGCGCACGACGTGGTGCGGCTGTGCCGGCAGGCCCGGGCGCGGCTGGCGGCCGCCTGGTACGACGAGTCCGACCTGACCGACGCGGCGGCGGCCGCCCTGGGCACCGAGGGCGGGCGGCGGCTGGCGGCCGAGCTGGGCCACGTCGTGGTCTACCTGCCCCAGGACCTCCTCCGCCGGCAGGCGGCTCTGCTGGCGGCCCTGGCCGGGGTCCTGCCCACCACGGCGGTGGTGGGGCTGACCGGGCGCGACGACGCCGACGCCGGGGTGCGGCGGTCGCTCGCCCGGCTGGGGGCGGCCGCCCCGGCCCGGGCCGGCGACGCGGTGCCCGCCCTGCCGGTGGCCGCCGGGCGCACGCTCGTCCTCACGGCGTCCGATGCCGACGACGAGGTCCGGGCCGCGGTCCGCCACGTCGTGCGGGCCGCCTTCGACGGCACCCCGCTCGAACGGGTGGCCGTCCTCTACGGCGCACCGCAGCCCTACGGTCGCCTGGTCCACGAGCACCTGGCCGCCGCGGGCGTGCCCCGCAACGGGGCCGCCGTCCGGCCGCTGGCGGCGAGCGTGGTCGGGCGCACCGTGGTCGACCTGCTGGCCCTGCCCGACCACGGGTTCCGCCGGGCCGACGTCCTCGGGGTCCTGGCCCGGGCGCCGGGCAGCGCCGCCGCCCCGGTGGCCACGTGGGAGCGACTGTCGCGCCAGGCCGGGGTGGTGGCCGGGCGGGCCGACTGGGACCGGCTGCTCGACCGCCTGGCCCGCGAGTACGAGCGCCGCGCCGACGAGGCCGAGCAGCAGTGGGCCGAGGTGCAGGCTCGGCTGGCCCCGGCCGGGGGCCGCCCGGGCGACGCCGACGCCGACACCGACGCCGACACCGGCGCCGAACCCGCCGATCCCGGCGACGTCGAGCCGCCCGGCCCGCCCAGTGGGGTGCGCGTGCCCCGGCGCCAGGCCGAGCGCGCTCGCGACCTGCGCCGCCTGGCGCTCGCGGTCGTCGACTCGCTGACCGAGGCCGAGGCGGCCCCGAGGCCGTGGTCCGAGCGGGTGGCGTGGCTGCGCGCGCTGGCCGAGCGCTTCGTGGGCGGTGGCCGGGCCGCCGGCCGCGACGGCTGGCCGGCCGACGAGGTGCGGGCCGCGGACGCCGTCGACGGCGCGCTCGACCGGCTGGCCGCCCTCGACGCGGTCGACCATCCGCCGACCCTCGACGTGTTCCGCCGCACGCTCGAGCTCGAGCTGGACGCCGACCTCGGCCGGGTGGGGCGGCTGGGCGAGGGCGTGCTCGTCGGACCGCTGTCCTTCGCCGTGGGGCTCGACCTCGACCTCGTGGTCCTGCTGGGCATGGCGGAGGGCACGCTGCCGGCCGCGGTGCACGACGACTCGCTGCTGCCCGACGGCGAGCGGGCCCGGGCGGGCGACGAGCTGCCGCTGCGCCGCGAGCGGGTCGGGCGCGACCACCGCCGGCTCCTGGCGGCCCTGGCCGCCGCCGACCGCCACCTGCTGTGCCTGCCGCGGGGCGACCTGCGGGCCAGCAGCGAGCGGGTGCCGTCCCGGTGGCTGGCCGACGTGGCCGCGGCGCTGGCGGGGCGGCCGGTCCCGACCGCCGAGCTGGTGGCCGGCCCGGCGCCGTGGCTGGAGGCGGTGCCGTCGTTCGCCCACGCCGTGACCCACACCCCGGTGCCGGCGACCGACCAGGAGTACCGGCTGCGCGTCGGGGCGGCGGCCGCGCCCGATCCGGTGGTGGCGGGCGGGGCCGAGGTCCTCGGTGCCCGCCGCAGCCGCGCCTTCACCCGCTTCGACGGCAACCTCGCCGGGGTCGGTGTGCCGTCCCCGATCGACGAGGTGGTGTCGCCGACCCGGCTCGAGACCTGGGCCGTGTGCCCGTTCGCCTACCTCGGTCGCCGCCTGCTGCGTGTCGAGCCGGTGGAGAACCCCGAGGCCCAGCTCCAGATGTCGGCCATCGACCGTGGGGCGCTCGTCCACGAGGTGCTCGAACGGTTCGTGGCCGACGTCCTGGCCCGCCCCCCCGACCGTCGCCCGGGCCCGGGCGACGCCTGGTCGGCCGGCGACCGGGCGCTCATCCGCCGGCTGGCCGAGGAGGCGTGCCGCGAGTACGAGGCCCGGGGTGCCACGGGCCGGCCGGTGTTCTGGCGACGGGACAAGCCACAGATCCTCGCCCAGGTCGAACGGTTCCTCGACGACGACGCCGCACGGCGGCGGGCCACCGGCACCCGCCCGCTGGCCGCCGAGCAGGCGTTCGGCCTGGGCGACGACGACCCGGTCGCGATCACGCTCCACGACGGCCGGGCGCTGCGGTTCCGGGGCTCGGCCGACCGCATCGACGAGGGGCCCGACGGCAGGCTGGTCGTCCTCGACTACAAGACCGGCAAGGCCGACGACTACCGCCGGCTCGGCCCCGACAACCCCGACGAGCGTGGCACCCGGCTCCAGCTGGCCGTGTACGCCCAGGCCGCCCGGGCGGTGACCGGGCGGCCCGAGGCGCCGGTGCGAGCCGAGTACTGGTTCGTGTCCGAGCGGGGCGGCTTCGCCCGCTACGGCTACGACGTCGACGACGCCGTGCTCGACCGGGTGCGGACCTCGCTCGGCACGATCGTCGACGGCATCGAGCGGGGTGCGTTCCCGCCCCATCCCGATGACCAGTTCCGGCCCTGGGTGGTGTGCCCCTGGTGCGACCCCGACGGCATGGGGGTGGCCGAGCTGCGCCGGGCCTGGGAGCGCAAGCGCGACGACCCGGCGGTGGCCGCCTACGCCACGCTGGCGGAGGGGGACCTGCCGTGACGCCGGCGACCCTGTGCGGCCTCGGGCACCCGCCGGACCAGCAGGCCCGCGACGACATCACCTCCCGGCTCGACGCCACCCTGTTCGTCGAGGCCGGGGCCGGCTCGGGCAAGACCCGGGCACTGGTCGACCGCATCGCGCGGCTGGTCACCTCCGGTACGGCGGGCCTGTGCGACCTGGCGGCCATCACCTTCACCGAGAAGGCCGCGGCCGAGCTGCGCGACCGCGTGCGCCACCGGCTGGGCGACGAGCGCGACCGGGCGCTGGTCGAGCGCGACGGCGAGCGGGCCGCCCGCTGCCGGGCCGCGCTCGACGACCTCGACGGCGCCGCCATCGGCACGCTCCACGGCTTCGCCCGGCGCATCCTCACCGAGCACCCCATCGAGGCCGAGGTGCCGCCGCGGATCGAGGTGCTCGACGAGGTCGGCTCGGCGGTGGCGTTCGACGACCGCTGGGCGGGGTTCCTCGACCGGCTGCTGGCCGACCCCGCGGTCGAGCGGGCCCTGCTCCTGGCGACGGCGGCCGGGGTCCGGCTCGACCACCTCCGGCTCATCGCCCTCGCCTTCAAC
>DASSUD010000491.1:0-3836 GCA_035707385.1 Acidimicrobiales bacterium | reverse complement strand
AAGTCGCTTGCGCATTCTTAGCCGGGAAAAAAGATGGCGGACATTCCTGTCCGCCATTTTTTTTAATTTAATGAAACCGATTCCATGCGAGGAAGCCATTAATTTCTGATTTATTCAGAATCGGCAGCCTGGGTATTCCGTAGAAAGTTGCGGCTATTTCTTGCCGCCGCCGCCGCCGCCACCGCCGCCGCCACCGCCACCGCCGCCGCCGCCGCCGCCGCCACCACCGCCGCCACCACCGCCGCCGCCCAACCAGGCGCCGACCGTCGACGTGTCGCTGGCGGAACTGCTGTACCCCGTCCTGAGCATGTCCGCCGACGCCTCCGACCCGGAGACCTCGGTGACGCAGATCACCATCTACCTGGAGCTGCGCTACGACTGCACCAGCTCGTCAGGCGGCGTGCTGTTCCCGGTGTCGAAGGCCGGTGCCTATGCGAGCGCGTCGGGCGGCACCATCAACGCCAGCTACAACGTGTGGAGCGACTGCGACTCCAGCATCGGCTACGCCGACAACATCTCGGGCCGGGTGCGGGCGTCGGCGACCGACAGCCAGGGAGCCATCGGCTGGTCGTCCTGGGTGACCATCTTCATCTCGCCGTTCTGAGCCGGGACGGGACGGTGCCGGGGGGCGGCCTATCCTCCGGTCCGTGGCCGCCCCGACTCCCCTCCCGGTGCCCGTGGCGGGTATCGGCCTGGTGCTCGCGGGCCGATCCGTCGGCCTGCGCACCCGGGTGCTGGTGGCTGGCATCGTGCCCGCCCCCCGGTTCGGGCGGGAGGGCGAGGTGCTGGCGACCGCGGCCGCCGTGCGCGACGCCGGCGCCGACCTGGTGGACGTGTCCCTGCCGCCCCGGCTGGTGGGGCCGGCGGCCCGGTCCGGCATCGCGCCGGTGGCGGTGCGGGCCGGCTCGGCCGCCGAGGTCGAGGCCGCCCGGCGGGCCGGGGCCGCCGTCGTCCTCGTGGGCTCCGAGCTGGCCGAGGAGCTGGGGGACGGGCCGGGGGCGACGGCCGTGATCGCCGGCGACCTGGCGGCCCTGGCGGCCGCCCGGGAGGTCGCCGAGCGCCGCGGGTTGCCGCTGGCGCTCGATGCCGGCGGCTGGACCGGGCCGGAAGCCGTCGGTCGGGAGGCGGCGGCGGTGGCGCTCGGTTGCCGGCTGATCCGCACGGCCGACGTCCGCCGCAGCCGGCGGGTGGCGGAGGTCATGGGCGCCATCCTCGCCGCCCGGGAGGGGGCGTGAGCGATATCCGCACCGACGCCCCGGTCCACCTGGTGCGGGGCGACGACGAGGTCATCCTGCGGGACGCCGCGCGCGACCTGGTCCACGCCCTGCTCGGCGACCTGGATCCGGGCCTGGCCGTCGAGGAGGTGGGGGCCGAGCGCTACCGGCCGGCCGACGGGGGCGAGGCCAGCATCGTCCCGCTCGTCGACGCGGCGCAGACCCCGCCCTTCCTCACCGACCGCCGGGTCGTCGTCGGCCGCGACCTCGAGGTGTTCACCCGCGCCGACCAGGTCGCCCCGCTGGTCGGGTACCTGGGCGACCCGCTGCCCACCACATCGCTGGTGCTGGTGTGGGGGACCGGCCGCATCCCCAAGTCGGTGACCGACGCGGTGAAGGCGTGCGGCGGCCAGCAGGTCGACACCAGCCCCGGTCGCAAGGTGGCGGCCTGGGTGGACGAGCACGTGGCCGCGGCCGGCATCAAGCTGGACCGGGCGGCCGTCGACCGGCTGGTGGCGTGGCTGGGCGACGACCCCCAGCGACTCGTGGGCGTGCTCGGCACCCTGGTCGGCAGCTTCGGGCCCGGGGCCCGGCTGAGCGCCGACGACGTCGAGCCGTTCCTGGGCGAGCCGGGGGGTGTGCCGCCGTGGGAGCTGACCGACGCCCTCGACAAGGGCGACATCGCCGGCGCCCTCGGCAAGCTCCACCGCATGACCGGCGGCGGGGGCCGCCACGCCCTGCAGGTGATGGCCACCCTCCACGGGCACTACGGCCGCATCCTGGCCCTCGACGGCGCCGCGGTCACCGGCGAGAAGGACGCTGCCCAGCTGCTGGGCATGAAGGGCTCGACCTTCCCGGCCCGCAAAGCGCTCACCCAGGCGCGCCGGCTGGGCCACGAGCGGGTGGTCGAGTCGGTCGAGTTGCTGGCCGGCGCCGATCTCGACCTGCGCGGCGGCAAGGCGTGGCCGGACGCGCTGGTCCTGGAGGTGCTGGTGGCCCGCCTTGCCCGGCTGGCGAGATAGCGGAGGCTCAGGCCTCGGAGGAGGACCGCGCCACCTTCGCCATCAGCCGCGACTTGCGGCGGGCGGCGGCGTTGCGGTGGATGACGCCCTTGGCGACCGCGGTGTCGATCCGCTTGATGGCGGCGCGCAGCTTGGCGTCGGCGTCGTCGGCACCGGCCTCGGCGGCCGTGACGGCCGAGCGGGTACGGGTCTTGAGCTCGGAGCGCACGGCCTTGTTGCGCTCCTGGCGCACGAGGTTCTGGCGGTTGCGCTTGATCTGGCTCTTGATGTTCGCCACGGCGGGCCTACTCCTTCAGGACGAATAGCCGAGCCAGGCTAGCGGGCCCCGGTGCGCGATGTCACCTTCGGAGGCTGTCGAGAACCCGCCGCTACGCTCGCGCGACCCCCTATGGATCTCGATCGCATCCGCAACGTCTCCATCATCGCCCACATCGACCACGGCAAGTCGACCCTGGCCGACCGCTTGCTGGAGCTGTGCGGGGCCGTCGATCCCCGGGACATGCGCGACCAGTACCTCGATTCCATGGACCTGGAGCGCGAGCGGGGCATCACGATCAAGCTGCAATCCGTCCGCCTCGACTACCGCGGCCACGTCCTCGACCTCATCGACACCCCGGGCCACGTCGACTTCGGCTACGAGGTGTCCCGCAGCCTGGCCGCCTGCGAGGGCGTGATCCTCCTCGTCGACGCCGCCCAGGGCATCGAGGCCCAGACGCTGGCCAACAGCTACCTGGCGCTGGAGCACGACCTCGAGATCGTGGCCGCGCTCAACAAGATCGACCTGCCCGCCGCCGACCCCGACCGGTACGCGTCCGAGATCGAGGGTGTGCTGGGCATCCCGGCCGGCGACATCCTGCGCATCAGCGCCAAGACCGGCGAGGGCGTGAGCGACCTGCTCGACGCCGTGATCGAGCGGGTGCCGCCGCCCTCGGGCAGCGTGGACGACCCGCTGCAGGCGCTGATCTTCGATTCGCACTACGACCCGTACCGGGGCGTCGTGTCCTCGGTGCGGGTGGTCAACGGCACGCTCAAGACCGGCAGCCGCCTGCGGTTCCTGCAGGCCGGCGCGGTCCACGACGCCGACGAGGTGGGCGTGCGCACGCCCGACAACGTGCCGGTGGGGTCGCTGGGCCCGGGCGAGACCGGCTACCTCATCGCCGGCATCAAGGACGTGGCCGAGGCCCGCTCCGGCGAGACGGTGACCGAGGCCGCCCGCCCGGCGGCCGAGCCGCTCGCCGGCTACCAGGACCCGAAGCCCATGGTGTTCTGCGGCCTGTACCCGGTCGACGGCGACCAGTTCAGCGACCTGCGCGAGTCGCTGGAGAGGCTCCGCCTCAACGACGCCAGCTTCACCTACGAGCCCGAGACCTCGGGGGCGCTGGGCTTCGGGTTCCGCTGCGGCTTCCTCGGTCTGCTGCACATGGAGATCGTGCGGGAGCGGCTGGAGCGGGAGTTCGACCTGAGCCTCATCGCCACCGCCCCCTCGGTCGCCTACCACGTGCACACGGTGACCGGAGAGGTCCTGGACATCGACAACCCGTCGGCCATGCCGCCCGCGGCCTCGATCGACCGCATCGAGGAGCCGTTCCTCACCTGCACG
>DASSUD010000490.1:0-5510 GCA_035707385.1 Acidimicrobiales bacterium | reverse complement strand
GCCGGCGACCGCCGCCGCCCGGCCCGAGGCGGTCAGCCCGCCGCCCGTCGTCCCGGCGACCGTCGTCCCGGCGACCGTCGTCCCGCCGCCCGTCGTCCCGACGACCGTCGTCCCGGCGACCGTCGTCCCGGCGCCCGTCGTCCCGGCGACCGTCGTCCCGCCGGTGCTCACACCCGGGACCGGTCCTGCGGCACCGGCACCGCCGACAGGATCGAGTCCAGCAGGGCCTCCGGGATGTGGCCCTGGAGCTGGGCCTCGGGCCGCAGGATCATGCGGTGGGCGAGCACGTTGGGCGCCACGGTCTTGACGTCCTGGGCGGTCACGAACGGGCGGCCGCCGGCCGCGGCCAGCGACTGCGCGGCCACGGCCACGCCCACGCTGCCCCGGGGGCTGACGCCGAGCCGCAGCTCGGGCATCCGGCGGGTGGCCGACACCACGGCCACGATGTACTCCTGCAGCACCGGGGCCAGGTACACCTGGTGGGCGATGCTCATCATCCGCCGCAGCTCGTCGACCGTGAGCACGGCCTGGAGCTGCTCGGGTGTCCGGCCCCGGGTGCGGTTCTCCACGATCTCGCGCTCGGCCACCGCGGCGGGATAGCCGACCTCGACCCGCATGAGGAACCGGTCGAGCTGCGCCTCGGGCAGCCGGTACACGCCCTCGTGCTCGACGGGGTTGGAGGTGGCCATGACGATGAACGGGTGGGCCACCGGGTAGGTGGTGCCGTCCATCGTGACCTGGCGCTCCTCCATGACCTCGAGCAGCGACGACTGGGTCTTGGGGGACGCCCGGTTGATCTCGTCGGCCAGGACCACGTTGGCGAACACCGGGCCGGGCCGGAACTCGAACTGGCGGGACCGGTCGTCGTAGATCTGCACGCCCGTGACGTCGGTGGGCAGCAGGTCGGGCGTGAACTGGATGCGGCGCATGGTGGCGCCGAGGGAGCTGGCCACCGCCTTGGCCAGCGACGTCTTGCCCACGCCGGGCACGTCCTCGATGAGGAGGTGGCCCTCGGCGAACATGCAGACGAGCGCGGCCCGGACGACCTCCGGCTTCCCCCGGATGAAGGTCTCGACGTTGCGGGCCAGCATCTCGTAGCGCTCCGAGAACCACTCGACCTGGCCCGCCGCGCCGTTGCCTGAACTGTCCATCGCGCCAGCATGCGCAACGCGGCGCCGACAATCCCCCGGTGAATTCCCGGTTCCGAACCGGGAGATCTCCCGGGGCGCAGCGACCGTGACACAGGGCACGCTGCTGGCACGATGCGTGACCATTGTTGCGACGAGATGGGCCGGCACCTCGAGGCGGGGGACATCCCCGCCGCGGCGGCCTCGCCCGGTCGCCACATCGTCTACGACGCGGTGTTCGACGAGTACTGCCTGGTGCGGGAGGGCGGGCTCGACGCCGCCCCGATCAGCCACTGCCCCTGGTGCGGCGCGGTCCTGCCGGCGTCGAAGCGGGACCTGTGGTTCGCGGAGCTGGCACGCCGGGGCCTGTCCCCCGACGACGAGGGCCTGGACGAGGCGTTCCGCAGCGACGCCTGGTGGTCGCGCCCGCTGGCGCCGCCGGAGCGGGCCCGCTGCGATCCGTACCTCCTCCGTCCGCCGGGCCTGCGGGCGGCGGACGACGATCCCCTGCTGTGACCTACGCCGTCGGCATCGACGTCGGCACCACCTTCAGCGCCGCGGCCACCTGGCGCGACGGCCGGGCGGCCACGGTGGCGCTGGGCGACCGTGCCCCCACCGTGCCCTCCGTGCTCTTCCTGCGGGACGACGGGGTCATGCTGGTGGGCGAGGCCGCGGTCCGGCGGGCGGTCACCGAGCCGCTGCGGGTCGTGCGCGAGTTCAAGCGCCGGATCGGCGACACGGTGCCGGTGGTGCTGGGTGGCCGGCGGTTCGACGCCGCCCAGCTCACGGCCCACATGGTGCGGTGGGTGGTGGACAAGGTGTCGGAGCGGGAGGGCGGCCCGCCCGACTACGCCGTGCTGACCCATCCGGCCTCCTGGGGCCAGCACCGGCTGTCGCTGCTGGCCGACGCCGCCGCCCACGCCGGCCTGCCCCACGCCGGCCTGCTGCCCGAGCCGGTGGCGGCCGGCCTCTACTACGCCTCCCAGCAGCGCGTGCCGGCCGGTGCCCTGCTGGCGGTGTACGACCTGGGCGGCGGCACCTTCGACGCCACCCTGCTGCGCAAGTCGGCGACGTCGTTCGAGGTCGTCGGGTCGCCCCGCGGCGACGACCGGCTGGGCGGCGTGGACATGGACCAGGCGGTCCTCGACCACGTCGTGCGGACCATGGGCGACCGCTGGCCCGACGCCGGGCTCGACGACCCGGCGCTGCTGCCGGGGCTGGCCCAGGTGCGGGCGGCGGCCGTCGACGCCAAGGAGGCCCTGTCGTCGGACACCCACGCCACCGTGCCGGTGGTCCTGCCCGGGTGCACCGGCGACGTCCGCATCCTGCGGTCCGAGCTGGAGCGGATGGTGGCGCCGGTCGTGCTGCGCACCGTCGACCTCGTCCGCCAGACGTGCCTGTCGGCCGGAGTGGGCCCCGACGAGCTCGACGCGGTGCTGCTGGTGGGCGGGGCCAGCCGCATGCCGCTGATCGCGGAGCTGGTCACGGACGATCTGGGCCGGCCGGTGGTCGTCGACGCCCATCCCAAGTACGCGGTGTGCCTGGGGGCGGCGATCGCGGCCGCGGCCCGGGTCGAGGGTCGGGACCCGGCCCCGGCGGCGCCCGCCCCTCCCCCGCTCGTCCCCCCCGCGCCCGGCCCGCCCGGGCCGGCGGCGGTCGCCATCTCGGTCGACCTCGGCTCCTCGCAGCTCACCGGGGCCAGCGACTGGCGGCTGCCCCGGTCCCGGCGGCCGCCGGACCCGCTGGTCACGGTCACCGACCGGGACGACGCGGTGGTGGTGCGCCTGGGGCGGGGCGGCGACGCCCGCCAGGAGGCGCGGGAGGGCCGGCGGGTGGTGGGCCTGGCCGTGGCCGCGGCGGTGGCGGTGGCCGCCCTGGTGGCCGGCGTGGTGGCCTGGGCGCCCCGGCCCGGCGACGGCGGGGCGTCGGGCTCCGGAGCGGGCTCGGGCTCGGGATCGGGCTCCGGCCCGGGGGCGCTGGCGGGCGAGGAGGCCTCCCGCCCGGCCGGCACGGCACTGCTGGCGGGCGGCCCGGTCCCCCCGGCGGCCGCGCCCGAGGCGATGCTCGGCGTGGCGGCGCTGGAGGGCGGTCACCTGGTGGCGGTGGGCGCGGCCGGCGGCGGCCGCCCGGCGGCGTGGGAGTCGTTCGACGCCGGCGCCTCGTGGGCGCCGACCTGGACCGCCCCCGAGAGCGGGGACGGCGAGCAGGGGGCGGCCGTCGGGGTCACGACCGGTCCTGCCGGCCTGGTGGCGGTGGGCTGGGTGGGCCCGGGGGACGAGTCCGGCTCGCCGACCCGGGCCGCGGTGTGGCGGTCGGCCGGCGGGGACCCGGGGTCGTGGGACCCAGCTGAGCTGTCGGGCCTCGACGGCGCGGCTGCGCTGCACGACGTGGTGGCGGACGGGACCGGGCTGGTGGCGGTGGGCCGGGACCTGAGCGACGATCCCGGCGACGGGGACGGGGGGATCTGGCGTTCGGACGACGGGTCGGCGTGGCGCCGGGCCGCCACGGCCGGCCTGGGCGGCCCGGGGCGCCAGGAGCTCCACCGGTTGGTCAGGCTGGCGGACGGCCGGTGGCTGGCCCTCGGCCGGCAGATGCGGGGCGCCCAGATGACCCCGGCGGTGTGGACCTCGCCCGACCTGTCGTCGTGGGCGGAGTCCGGCGGCCACCCCGCGGGGCCGGGCGGGGTGCCCAGCGTGTGGGGCCTGGCCGTCCTCGACGACGGCTCGGTGGTGGCGGCCGGATCGCGGCCCGGCCTCCCCGGCGACCCGGCGGGCACGGAGGCGGCGCTGTGGCTGGCCGCGCCCGACGCCCTCCACCGCTGGCGCCCCCTGGCGCCGGCCCCCGGCAGCGTCGCCGCCGGCCCCGGTGACCAGCAGGTCCGCGGCCTGGTCAGCACCGGCGGCGCCACGGTGGCGGTGGGCGCCGACGGCGAGTCCGCGGCCGGCTGGCCGGTCCAGATCTCCCGATAGCGATTTGGCGTCTCTCACGGCGCCATTGCGACGTGAGAGCCGCCAAATCGCCAGAACGGGCACGACCCGGTGCCCGTTGAGCGCACGTTGAGTGCCCGTGAAGGCACGCCTGGCACGCTCTCCGGGCACGGCCGGGGAAGCCGACGCACAGATTGGAGGACGGGTGTCCCTTCGCATCCCTGTCCTGGTCCACGCAGACGATCCCGTCTCCCGCTCGGGAGTCGAAGCCCAGCTCCGGGGGCAGCCCGGCGTCGAGGTCCGCCTCGCCGGCGACGACGTCACCGGCGGCGTGGCGGTGGTGGTGGTCGACGAGGTGGACGAGGCCGCGGCCCAGACCATCCGGGCGCTCGGGCGCTCCGGGGCCCACCGTGTGCTCGTCGTGGCCGGCCGGCTCGACGACGCCGCCGTCCTGGCCGTCACCGAGGCCGGCGCCTGCGGGCTGCTGCGCCGGGCCGACGCCGTCCCCGAGCGGCTCGTGCCCGCCATCCAGGCGGCCTCCGCCGGCGACGGCACCGTGCCGCCCGACCTGCTCGGCCGGCTGCTCCAGCAGATCGGCCGGCTCCAGCGCCAGGTCCTGCACCCCCGGGGCCTCACCTTCGGCGGCCTCACCGACCGCGAGGTCAAGGTCCTCAAGCTGGTGGCCGACGGCTGGGACACGTCCGAGATCGCGGACGACCTGTCCTACTCCGAGCGCACCGTGAAGAACATCATCCACGACGTGACGAGCCGGTTGCAGCTGCGCAACCGCAGCCACGCCGTCGCCTACGCGCTACGCCAGGGCCTGATCTGAGGCGGCGGCCACGGCATCCCCGCCCAGCGGGGTGTCGAGGCCCAGCTCCCGCAGCATGTCGTGGTAGCGCTCGGTGCTGCGGGCCGCGGCCGCCAGGTCGCCGCCGATCTCCTGGGCGTGGACCAGCAGCCGCCACAGCCCGTCGTGGTAGCGGTCGATGTCCAGTCCCCGGGCGCAGGCCGCGGCCGCCACGTCGTGGCTGCCGACGCCGAGCGCCGTCTCGCCCACCAGCAGGGCGAGCTCGGCGGCGTCGGCGGCCAGCTGGCGCCGTAGCTCGACCGCCCAGTCGGCCGGGCCCTGCTCGGGCAGCAGGTCGCCGCCGTAGGCGACCAGCGCCCGGTCGCCGGCGTCGAGGACCAGGGCCTCGTCGCCGTGGCGGGCCGCCTCCCGGGCCTCGTCGCGGGCGGCGGCGAACACGGCTACGTCCGCGCAGCCGACGTCGGGCAGCGCCAGGACGTAGGCCGGGCCGTCGCGGCGGACCAGCGCGCCGCCGCCCCGGCTGTGGTCGTCGAGCAGCCGGCGCAGCGACGAGATCGCCACCTGGAGGTTGCGCTTGCCGGCCGCCGCCTCCATGTCGGGCCACAGGGCCTCGACCAGGCTCTCGGCGTGGACCGGCCGGCCGCC
>DASSUD010000489.1:0-3347 GCA_035707385.1 Acidimicrobiales bacterium | reverse complement strand
GCGTTCGTTCGTGGCGGTCTCCGACACGAACGAACGCCGAAGTCGGTCGCCGCCCCCGCCACCGGCTCGGTCACCGGTCGACCTCGCCCGCGTCGACCCAGGACCAGTCGACCAGGCCGCCCACCGCCCGCAGCCGGGCCGGCACCGCCGAGGCCGGTGACGACCCCGCCTCGAGGCGGGCCAGGGCCGAGGTGGTGATGCCCACCCGGCGGGCGAACGTGGGCCCGTCGTCGCCGGAGATGCCGCGCAGGGCCAGCACCGCGGCCGCTACCCGGGGCCAGGACGCACCACCGTCCTGGGCCCGCTCGGCCAGGCGTTGCAGCAGGCGCACCCGGTCCGGGAGCCAGCGGCGCCCCGCAGGGTGGCGCGACCGCGCCTCGCCCCGGGCCGCAGCGCCGTGGGGCACCCGGGACCGCGGCAGGTGCGGGCCAGGGCCAAGGGTGGACCGGACCGGCCCCGGCGCCGCCCATGCGGCCCCCTCCCGGGACCGGCGCGTCAGGCCCGGGTCGGCCACGCTGCCGGACGCCGCGGCGGGCCCGGACGGCCCACCCCCCTCACCCACACCGGCGGGCCGGGACGGCAGGCTGGCCTCGCCGGGGCGCGCCTGCTCGGGGTCGGCGCTGCCGCGGACCAGGCGGAGCGGCCACGGGCGGTTCTGGTCGCGGGCGGCCGTCATGCCAACAGGGGGAGCTCGGCGAGCGGGGCGAACCGCTCGTCGGTGGCGGCCAGGCGGAGCAGGCGCTCGCGGGCCCGGCGTGCCGCCTGGCGGACCGACACCTCGCGCATGCCGAACACCGGTGCCACGGCAGCGGCAGGGGCCGCGTTGCCCGAGTGCTTCTCGTAGGCGTACTCGAGGAACAGCTCGCGGTCGCGGGTGCTGACGCCACCCCGGTCGAGCGCCTCGGCCAGCAGCGCGGCGCCCGCCAGCTCGGGCACCATGCGGCCGAGGGTGGTCAGTAGGGACGGCTCGTCGCCCGCGGGGCCCGCCGGTGGCGCGGCCAGCCGGTCGAGGGCCGCCAACCGTTCCTCGTCGAGAGGGTGGGACTGCTGGCCGAGTGCCCGGTCGACGGCGTTGGCCACCCGGTGCCGGGCCCACACCCAGGGCAGCGCCCCGCCCTCGGGCGACCAGCCGGCGGCCACCGGGGCCAGGTCGAAGCACACCTCGAGCGCGACGCCCGCCACCTCGTCGTCGGCCAGCCGCCCCGGCCGGTGCCTGGACACCCGCCGCACCGCGGCCGCTATGGCACCGCCGTAGCGCTCGTACAGCGTCACCACCGCCGCCTCGTCACCGTCCGCCAGCCGCTGCATGATGCGGCTCAGATCGTCGTCGTCGTAGGTCCCCTGCGGTTCCACCTCGGTCTCCTCCTCGCGCCGGGCACGGGGCCCGGTTCACGCAGGAGATGATCCCGAAGGGGTATGACAAACAACATCCGTGTAATTAGGAAATCCCGGCTACCCCGGCCTCCGGGGGCAGCTCGCCGAACCGCTCGACCGGTGCGGGCTGGCGGTTGCTGGGGAAGTCGCGCAGATCGCCCTGCGGCTCGCGGTCCCAGCGGGGGAAGGTCAAGGGGGACAGCAGGTGGGCGCACAGCAGGCGAGCCACCGCCTCCAGCGAGTCGACGTGGGTGCGCTCGGCCCCGTGGCTGGCATCGACCCCGAAGGCCACCAGCGCCGCCCGGGTCTCGGCCCCGGCCTCCAGGGCGGCCGCCACGTCCGAGCGGTAGTAGCGGAACACGTCGCGGGCGTAGCGGATGCCGTACGCCTCGCACAGCCGGCACAGGTGGCGGGTCAGGTGGTAGTCGAACGGCCCCGTGGCGTCGAGCATCGGGATGGTGACCCCGTCCTCGATCGAGTGGTTCCCGGGGGCGCACACGGCGTTGTCCAGCGACACCATCTCGGCCACGTCCTCCTGCAACCCGTGGCTGGCACCCTGGCCCACCTCCTCGGCGATGGTGATGAGCAGGTGGACCTCGTGCGGCAGGGTGCAGCCCGACGTGCACAGGGCGGACAGGGCCGCCAGCGCCGCGGCCACGCCGGCCTTGCCGTCGAGGTGCCGGGCGTTGATGTAGCCGTTGTCGAGGACCACCGGCACCGAGTCGATGGCGACGAAGTCCCCCACCTGGATGCCGAGGGACGCCAGCGTGGCGGCGTTGTCGCAGCGTTCGTCCACCCGGACCTCGACGTGTGGCCAACCGACCGGCTGGGTGTCGATCTCGTCGCCGAAGGCGTGCCCGCTCGCCATGAGCGGCAGGACCGTGCCCGCGTAGGTGCGCTCCGGCACGTCGGTGAGGACGGTCACCCGGGCGCCCTCCGAGAAGCGGGCGCTGTGGGTCCCGACCGGCACCACCGCCAGCCGGCCGTTGGGCTTGAGCTCCCGCACCATGCAGCCGATGGTGTCGGCGTGGGCCACGACGGCGCGGGCGCCCTCGCTCTCGCCGGGGAGGCGGGCCAGCAGCGACCCCCGGCGGGTGACGGCCAGCTCGACCGGCAGCCGCGACAGCTCGTCGCCCAGCAGCTGCACCACCGCGTCCGTGCGGCCGGCGGGGCTGGGCGTGCGCAGGAGCCGCAGCAGCAGGTCGACCAGCGCGGGGACGTCGATCTCGGGCAGCGGCGGCACGGCGGCACCGTACCGGCGCGCCGCCGCGCCGAGCTCAGCCACGGGCCGCCGCGCCCCCGCCCCGGGCGGGCCGGCGCCCGCGGGGCAGCGCCTGCGTCGCCGGGAACAGCAGGTCGACGAACCGCTCGACGGTGGGCTGGGGCTCGTGGTTGGCCAGGCCCGGCCGCTCGTTGGCCTCGATGAACACGCCGTCGGGGCCGTCGGGGCGGGGGACGATCATGTCCAGCCCCGTCACCGGGATGCCGATGGCGCCGGCCGCCGCCACCGCCGCGGCCGCCAGGTCGGGGTGGAGGGACCCGGTGACGTCGTGGATCGTGCCGCCGGTGTGGAGGTTGGCGGTGCGGCGCACGACCAGCGCCTCGCCCTCGGCCAGGACGTCGTCGAGGCTGCGACCCGCCGCCTCGACGGTGCGGGCCGTCTCGCCGTCGAGCGGTATCGCCGACTCGCCGCCGGTCGCCGCGGACCGCCGCCGGCTCTGCGCCTCGATCAGGCCCCGGACCGTGTGCCGGCCCGTGCCGACGACGCTGGCCGGGCGCCGCACGGCGGCCGCCACGACCTCGCCGTCGATGACGACGATCCGCAGGTCGTCGCCCGGCACCCGCTGCTCGATGACGACGTCGGGGCCGTGGCTGCGGGCCAGCGCGAGCGCGGCGTCCAGCTCGTCGCCGGTGGTGACGCCCACGGTGATGCCGGCCCCCTGCTCGCCGCGGGCCGGCTTGACCACCACCTC